>DAOUCU010000059.1:0-66373 GCA_034431935.1 Dehalococcoidia bacterium
TGGTCACTGACTGCTGTCGACGAGGTGTTTCTATGTTGCCCGTATTAACTCAGGATGCTCAGCAGACTCTGGAGGTGATTCTCTCCTGGTTCCCGCCGGTGGTAAGAGCCAGCCGAAAGGAAAAGCTACTGCGTATGACGGCGGCACTGATGGCCGAGCGAGGCGTCAGGGAGGCGGATAAGACGCTCATAATCGAAGCAGGTAAGTTCATTTCTCGCCCCAGCCTGAGGATACGCTTCGATATTCTTTCCGGTGCTACGGTCCGTCAGCGTGAAGTGGTCAAAGCACCATACCAGGAAATAGGCGCTTACTATGCGGCTCCGCGGCGGGTGAAGCGCTGGGAGCCGGTGCTGGTGCCGCCACCAAAGCCGGTGGACCAGATGAAGGTGCTGGCTTTCAGCGGTAGTTCCCGAATCGGCGGTAACAGCGACTCGCTGGTCGATGAGGCGCTGAGAGGAGCAAGCTCGGCCGGTGCCAAGGTTGAAAAGATCCATCTCACCAATCTGAAACTGGCGCGATGTACCAACGTGTTAATCCAGCGCGATTACCATAACGCGGTGAAAGTGGTGAAGCCGCTTAAACTGCCATACTGCGAGTACGGGCGGGGTTTTGGCGATGGGACAAAGGGCCAATGCGACCTTCAGGATGGGATTCAGGAGATTTATGCCAAAATACAGGCGGCGGATGCCATTATAATCGGGTTTCCGATTATTAATGGCTGGGAGGGGGATGAGGTAACGGTCTTTCTGGAAAGGTGGGCCCGCTATCACGAGTGCGTCGGGACGCCAGTCAAGCCGGAGCGGCGCAGTATGGTCATCGGTACCTGGGGCACACTCGACGTCGACACCTATGAGCATATTATCGAGAACATTGCCAGCAAGATTGGTATGCGCGGCTTCCCGACCATAGAAGCGGTAGCGGCTACCGGCTTTGTCGGCCTGCTGAGCGGTCTGGATGAGGAAGGGAAGGGCATCGTTTTGCGGTACCCGGAGATACTCAAGGAGGCGTTTCAAGCGGGGAGGTCACTGGTCACTGGCAAGCTGGACTGACGGTGGTAATGGGAAGAGGAGTATTGTTACGTGTTTATACCGATGAACCGGTTAAATTCGGATAGTACACTATCGCAAATTAGCCTCCCCGCGTCCGAGCGGTTGATTTGTTGAAAAGGCTAAGTATAGAGGGAACGAAGTTACCCAAATAACAGGTAATCAAAAGGAGTCGACAGATGGCAGAGGGAGCAAAGCAAATCAGTTCCTTGATGGAGGAGAAAAGAGTATTTCCTCCATCCGCGGAGTTCGTCAGCAAGGCCGCAATCAAGTCCATGGAGGAGTACAGGGATCTCTGGGAAAAATCAGTGAAGGACCCGGAGAAATTCTGGGGCGAGTTGGCCAACCAGCTCGACTGGTTTAAGAAGTGGGATAAGTACCTCGAGTATGATTTTAAAGATAAGCCCGAAGTGCGGCATTTCATCGGCGGCAAGATAAATGTTTCTACCAACTGTATTGACCGACACTGCACAACGTGGAGGCGGAACAAGGCTGCCATTATCTGGCAGGGTGAGCCAGATAACGAGGTCAGGGTATATACCTATCAGCAGTTGCTCTATGAGGTCAGCAAGTTTGCCAATGTCCTGAAGAAGAATGGCATCAAGAAGGGCGACACCGTTTCGATTTACCTGCCGATGATTCCTGAACTGGCGATTGCCATGCTTGCCTGCGCCCGGATTGGCGCTATCCATAGCGTGGTGTTCGGCGGTTTCAGCACTGAGGCTCTTCGTGACCGGATGCTGGACTGCGGCTCGAAATTGCTGATTACTGCCGACGCCTACTGGCGGAGCGGCAAAGTTATCGGCGCTAAGGCCGGGGCTGACACCGCCGTCGCCCAGTGTCCCAAGGTTGAGAAGGTCATTGTTGTTAAGAGAATGGGTAGTGAATGCCCGATGACCCCGGGGCGTGATGTCTGGTGGCACGAGGAGATGGCCAGGGAGGATATCTCTGCCAATTGTCCGGCCGAAGTGCTCGATGCTGATTCCACCCTTTTCATCCTCTACACTTCCGGTAGTACCGGCAAGCCCAAGGGAGTTCAGCACACCCAGGCCGGGTATCTCCTTTACACCATGCAGACCATGAAGTGGGTCTTTGATATCAAGGATGAGGACATCTTCTGGTGCACTGCAGACATCGGCTGGATTACCGGTCACAGCTATTGTGTTTACGGCCCGCTGGCCGCCGGTGCTACCAGTCTTATGTTTGAATCGGTCCCGACGTATCCCAAAGTCGACCGTTTCTGGCAGATTGTGGAAAAGTTCAAGGTGAGCGTGTTCTATACAGCACCGACCGTCCTTCGCTCCTTGATGAGGGAGGGGGATGAGTGGCCAAACAGAAGGGACCTCTCCAGCCTGAGACTGCTTGGCAGTGTCGGCGAGCCGATTAACCCCGAAGCCTGGATGTGGTATTACCGGGTTATCGGTAAGGAAAGGTGTCCGATCGTGGACACATGGTGGCAGACTGAGACCGGCGGCCACATGATTACGCCCATCCCCGGAGCCACCCCGTTGAAGCCGGGTTCGGCGACTTTTCCTTTCATGGGTGTTGACCCGGTAATTCTGCGTGAGGATGGTAGTGAGGTCGGCGTAAATGAGGGGGGCTACCTTTGCATACGCAAGCCATGGCCCGGCATGATGCGGTCGCTCTTCGGGGATCCGAAGCGTTTTAAGGAAGCTTACTTCACCAAGTTTCCGGGCTATTACTGCGCCGGTGATGGCGCCCGCCGCGACGAGGACGGCTATTTCTGGCTCCTCGGCCGTATCGACGACGTTATCAAGGTGTCCGGCCATCGTATCGGCACTGCTGAAGTTGAAAGCGCCCTGGTTTCTCATGCCAAGGTTGCCGAGGCGGCGGTGGTCCCGATGCCTCACGATATCAAGGGTGAGTCTATTTACGCCTACGTTACCCTTAAGGCCGGCGTGCCCAAGAGCCCGGAACTGGCCAAGGAGCTTATTGCCCATGTCCGCACCACCATAGGCCCCATCGCGGCTCCTGAGAAGATACAGTTTGCGGACGCTCTCCCCAAGACACGCAGCGGCAAAATCATGCGCCGGATTCTGGTGAAAATCGCCTCCGGTGATGTTTCGAATCTGGGCGATACCAGCACCCTGGCTGACCCGAGCGTGGTTGACCAGCTCGTTAAAGGCAGAGTCTAAGAGCCATCAAAGAAACGTTTTAAGGAGGTTTTCCAACACATGTCTTCCACCGAAGCGGGACAGGTGAAGTGGGCGCACCCGGGAGCACTCGGTCTGATGTGCTTCGGGTTCAACACTATCCTGCTCCAAATCCACAACATCGGACTCATCAAGGGCGATATCCCCATCCTGTACGCTTTCTTCTGGGGAGGACTGGCTCAGGTCGTTTGTGGCATAATTGACGCCCGCCGGGGCGATACCTTCGGATTCACGGCCTTTACCGCCTACGGATTCTTCTGGATTGGTCTGGCATTCTTGCACTTCTTTGGCTATACCAAGGACTCCGCCGGCTTAGCGTGGGCCATGTTGTTATGGGGGTTGTTTACCCTGTACATGACTTTCCCGGCCACCAAGGTCTCGGTTACCCATACCATCATCTTCGCGTCTTTAACGGTGCTTTTTTTCCTGCTGGCGGGCGCCTTCTTCGGTTTCTTGCCGGTGCAGGTAGCCGGCTGGGAGGGACTTATCTGCGGTGGTTCCGCTGTTTACGGTTCTGCGGCGGTCATCTTTAACGATAAGTATGGCAGGTGGGTGCTACCCCTCGGCTTGCCGAAGTAGCGTGGCGTTGGACTGAAGGCACATAACTGGTGGACAAACAGAATGGCGGCGTTCTCAACGCCGCCATTCTGTTAGGGCGTAAACTAAACAACTGAGTGATAGTCGAACCGTGGTCTGATTTCGCCAGTCAGGCCATGCGGTTGCTGAAGTCGTTTGTCTGGCCGGGTGGCGGTTCTTCTTCGAAACTTGTCTTTAAGGTACACATCCCCTCATCCTCTTTTTCGATATTGAAGCCGCTCTTGCACAGTACGTGGATAACCGCTCTGTTGTCAGCCAGCGCTTCAGCCGTACAACCGAGAAGCCCTTCGCGGCGCGCGATGTAGGTAAGGTATTTTAGCAGTTCAGTGCCGACTCCCCTGTTCTGGTAATCGTCACGAATCGCCAGGGCGGTTTCAGCATGATGAGTTTTTTCATTGATGAAGTACTGGCCCAGTCCGATAATCTCTTCTCTTTCGCCGCGTTTGATAATCGCCAGTATCGCCATTTCTCGGTTGTAATCGACCACCACGAAGCTCTGGAGCCGCTCGTGAGGCATGTCCTGGCGGCGGTTCAGGAACCTGCGGTACATGCTTATATCGGAGAACGAGTAGAAGAAGTCCTTGAGTTTCGGCTCGTCGCTGATGCGGACCGGCCTTATGAAGATTTCAAGCCCTGACTTGGTGGTACGATAGGTTTCAAGGTGCTCCGGGTACTCGCCGCCCTTGCCCGTAACGTATTTCTGGTCCTGGTAGATAAGACGGCGTTTCTTGGCCTCCTCGATGAGCCAGGGCCGGAACTTCGGATGGGCGATGGCGATAAGCTCCATGGCCCTTTCCCGGATGTTCTTGCCGTGGAGATAGGCAATGCCGTATTCAGTCACGACATAGTGAATGTCGCCGCGGTTTAACGTCACGCCGGCGCCTTCTTTGAGGAAGGGTACGATTCTGGAGACTTCGCCATTCTCGGCGGTGGACTGAAGGGCGACGATTGTGCGCCCGCCGGGAGACAGGACAGCCCCGCGCATGAAATCGGCCTGACCGCCGATACCGCTGTAAAAAGTCTGACCGATTGATTCGGCTGTGGCCTGGCCGGTGAGGTCGATTTCGAGAGCGCTGTTGATCGCTACCATGTTGCGGTGCCGGGCGATGACGAGCGGGTTGTTGGTGTAGTCGATCCGGCGGAACTCGATGGAAGGGTTATCGTGAATGAATTCATAGGTTGCCTTCTTGCCCATGCAGTAGGAGGCAATTGTCTTGCCCATGTTGACATTCTTTCGGCTGTTATCGATCGTGCCCTTCTTGATGAGGTCAACGATCCCATCCCAGAGCACCTCAGTATGAACTCCGAGGTGGGCTTTTCCTTCCAGGTGCGGCATGATGGCATTTGGTATATCGCCATAGCCGACCTCGATCGTGTCGCCGTCCTTTATCAGGCTGGCGACGTATTTGCCGATACGCCGTGTCTCTTCACCGTCGGTCGGGCTGTCGAATTCGAGGATGGGTTCATCGTATGGTACGATGAAGTTGACATTTTTAATGTGAATGAAGCCGTCGCCGTGCACTCTGGGCATGAATGAGTTAACCTGAGCGATTACCGTAGAAGCATTCTCGGCGGCGGCCTTGACGACATCAACACTGACTCCGAGGCTCATATACCCGTGTTCGTCGGGAGGGGAGGTCTGGATTAGGGCCACATCAATAGGGACAGCTTTGCGATAGAACAATTCGGGGACTTCTGAGAGGAAAATCGGCGTGTAGTCGGCAGTCCCCTGGTTGACCGCCTCGCGACTGTTGCTGGCGACGAAGAAAGAATTGTGTCGAAAGTTGTGCTGGAATTTTTCGTCGGCGTAAGGCGAATAGCCCAGAGTCCAGATATGGATGACTTCAGCATCGAAGAAAGCTTTGGGGTGGGTCTCGACGTAGTTGATCAGAGCACGGACGAGGTACTGTGGTTCGCCGCAGGCGGAGCTTATGAAAATGCGGTCGCCACGGTGAATATGACTGAATACCTCGTCCTCGAGACGAAACTTCTCGGGGTACTTATTCCTGACCTCTTCAAGCCTGGCTGTCTTCTGTAGAAGACTCATTCACGTCCCCCAACGTGCACCTTTCAGGGACTGGCAGTGGATACCACTAAGTAATTACCCTGAAGCTTATTCTACATCTGGACTCGTGCCTTTTCAACGTAGTGACTTCCGGGAATAATGTGATGAAGAAAGCTGTCGGGACGCAGGTCGGAAAGAAAATGAGAAACTGGTCTGTTAGACCAGTTCACCCCATAGTCCGTTGCTGGCGTATCCAATGAGCCGGGCATGAAGGAACATGTTGGTGATGGGCCTTCCGCTTTTCGTAAAGACACGAAGGTAGTTTGAAGTCAAACCGGAGTAGATCCCGCTTCCCGGCAGCGTCTCGGCTTCCCAGAGTATCCGTTGTACGGAACCGATCATGTTCTCTCGGAATTTTCTCGCTGAACTGCGCGCCAGGCTTAATGCTTTAAGTGTCCGTTCCCGTTTGACTGATACTGGTACTTGTTGCGGCATCCCAGCGGCGGCCGTTTCCGGCCGTGGCGAGAATGGGAAAACATGCACGGCAGAGAAACCGCACGCCTCGACGAAGGCACAGCTTTCGGCGAAGTGGCGGTCATTCTCGCCGGGGAAACCAATAATGAGGTCGGTGGTAATGCCGGCGTCTGGCACATATTCGCGAATCATGGCCAGGGTTTGGCGGTAGGCGTTTGCTGAGTAACCCCGCTTCATTGCGGCCAAGGTGGCATCGCAGCCGCTCTGGAGGGCGACATGGAAATGACGGGCTAGCCTGGGGTCCTGCCAGGATGACAGCATCTCCGCCGTAATCTGGCGCGGCTGGAGTGATGACAGATGCAGTCTCTCCAGCGAGGTCTCATTGAGAACACGTTTGATAAGCCCGGCGAGATTAACGGTCTGGTGGTTGTAGGTTCCGATTTCCGTTCCGGTCAGCACGACCTCTTTGTATCCCATGGCGATGCGGCGGTTTATCTCGGCCACGACCTGGTCAGGCGGTGTTGAATAAACGTCATGACGTATTCTGGGCACGATGCAATAGGCGCAGGAACGGTGACAGCCGTCCTGAATTTTGATAAAACTGCGCGTCCTGAATCGCGGTTGGGGTGCGTTGTCGGTGTTGTTGTGTGTATCGTTGCCAAGGCGTTGTGCAATGAGCTGAGCGAGACGTTCTTTGTCGTGGTTACCGTAGATTAGGTCGGCACCGAGGCGGTTAAGCTCGGGTGCCGCCCTTTCGGCATAGCACCCGGTGACTATTACCAGACTGTCTGGGCTCTGCCGGCGCGCCCGTCTTAGCCATTGCCGTGCTTTGCGGTCGGCAACGTGGGTAACGGTGCAGGTATTGAGCACCATCACGTCTGCGGGACTATCATCAGTCACGGCATATCCAAAGCTGGCGAGTTGCAGGGCGATACTTTCGCTCTCGGCCTGGTTAAGCTTGCAGCCATGGGTTTGCAGGCATATCCTTATGGGTTTGGAGTTTCCCATATCATGGCATTATAAGATTGGCCCGGCAGGTGGTCAAAAAAGTCAGGGTTATCCCTGCCTGGGACTGTACGAGTCGTTTTGCAAGGGTTGTCTCGTTTGTGGTATAAACCGCGGAACTAGTGGCGGGTGTCCCGCTCGGGTAATGGAGGCATTGGCAATTATGAGTCGTCGTGTTGTGGTTACCGGACTTGGGGTTATCAGTCCTCTCGGGTTGAATGTTGCGGATACCTGGAAGAATGCCATATCCGGCAAGTCAGGTGTCGGCCCGATTACCCATTTTGATGCTAGCGGGTATGAAGTCAGAATTGCTGCGGAAGTTAAGGGGTTCGACCCCGGCGTCTATTTGGACCGCAAAGAAGCCCGGCACATGGACAGGTTCAGCCAGTTCGCGCTGGCGGCGACACTTCAGGCGATGCGGGAATCGGGTCTGAAGGTGGACGAGACGAATCAGGACGATGTTGGCGTGCTGTTTGGAAGCGGTGTCGGCGGCATACTTACTATTTACAATCAGGTCAGGATGCTTGTGGAAAAAGGTCATGACCGGGTGAGCCCATTCACCGTCCCGATGATGATTGCTGATGCGGCTTCGGGGCAGATTTCCATCAGGCTCGGCGTGCGCGGGCCAAATCTCTGCGCCACGTCGGCGTGTTCGAGCAGTTCCGATGCTATCGGTGAGGCTTATGAGATAGTAAAGCGCGGTGATGCAGTAGCGATGATAACCGGCGGCAGTGAAGCGCCGATTAACCCGTTTGGCATCGCCGGGTTTCACGCGGCACGGGCACTTTCCACCAGTAATGCTGAGCCAGAGAAAGCCTCACGGCCGTTCGACGCCAAGCGTGATGGTTTCGTAATGGGAGAAGGCGCTGCGGTGCTGGTTCTTGAGGAGCTCGAGCATGCTCTGGCCAGAGGAGCCAGGATCATCGCTGAGATAGTCGGCTACGGGGCGACCAGCGATGCCTACCACATAACTCAGCCCATGGAAGATGGTGATGGGGCTGGTCGGGCCATGATGAAAGCATTGAAGAAAGCTGGCCTCCGGCCGTCGGACGTGAACTATATCAATGCCCACGGGACTTCGACACCGCTTAACGACAAGTGTGAGACTATTGCTATTAAGAAAGTGTTCGGCGAGTATGCACGCTCAATCCCGATTAGCTCGACAAAGTCGATGACCGGGCATTTACTGGGGGCGGCGGGGGCTCTGGAGGCTGTTTTTACCATCCTTGCCATCAGGGACGGTATCGTCCCGCCGACTATCAACCTGGTTAACGCTGATCCGGACTGTGACCTTGACTATGTTCCTAATCAGGCGCGTCAGGTGGAGGTCGAAGTTGCAATGTCAAATACCTTTGGCTTCGGCGGTCATAACTCGGTGTTGGTCTTCAGAAGGTACACCGGGGCGCCGGCGTGATCAAGAGCGATTGGAGAGTTCTGCCGCCAGTACCAACGGACGTACTGTCATCTGAAGAGCTGCCGCCTCTACTGCGGCAGCTCCTTTATAATCGCGGCGTCAGGGATGTTGTCCAGGCCAGAGCTTTCCTTGCCGCGGATAACACCAGTGGCGGTGACCCATTTGCCCTGCCTGACATGGATGCCGCAGTCAGCCGTATCTACCGGGCCCTACTTTCGAGCGAAAAGATTGCTGTCTATGGTGATTTCGATGCCGATGGTATTACTTCCACAGCCCTGCTTGTGGAAGGTCTCTCTTTACTTGGAGCCTCGGTTGTACCCTACATCCCGCACCGCATTAACGAGGGATACGGGCTTCGCGCTAACAGCCTTGATAAGCTTCGGCAGGCTGGCGTCAGTCTGGTGATCACGTGTGATTCTGGCATCACCGCCATCGAGGAAGTCAGGTACGCTCAGAAGATTGGACTTGATGTCATCGTGACCGATCATCACCACCCGCTTTCGTCGTTGCCGCGCGCCTGTGCCGTGGTAAACCCGAAGCGTAAGGATTCGCGGTATCGCTTTCCGGATTTGGCTGGGGTTGGGGTTGCCTACAAACTGCTTGAGGCGCTGTTTTGGGGGACCCGTCGGCGAAATGAGGTCAACAAATTCCTGGACCTGGTGGCGCTGGGTACCATTGCCGACATGTCGCCGCTGCTTGGAGAGAATCGATATCTGGTCAAAAGGGGGTTGGATCTTCTACGCTTGGGTCAACGTCCCGGGGTATGCGAGCTGGTGCGGCGAGCTGGGCTTGGACTGGAAAGCATAACTGCAGAGACGGTTTCCTGGGTCTTGGGGCCACGGCTAAACTCCGCGGGGCGCCTTGACGAAGCTATTCCCAGCTATGACTTGCTGGTTACCAGGGATGTGGCTGAGGCGGGCAGACTGGCAGAGGAGCTTGAGCGGCGTAATGCCGAGCGCCAGCAACTTACCAAATCGGTGCTATCGAGTGTCCGTGCGATAATTCAAGAGACGGAAGCTACTTCGCCAGTACTGTTTGCCGGAGGAGAGGAATACCCGCCGGGAGTCGTTGGACTGGTTGCCGGGAAGCTGGTCGAGGAGTTCTATCGTCCGGTCTGTATCATAAAGAAAGGTGACGGGGTGTGTCGCGGAAGCGCTCGCAGTATACCTGAATTCGACCTGATGACTGCTCTGGAACAGTGCGCCGACCTGCTTATTGAGTTCGGCGGCCATTCGCGGGCAGCCGGGTTTACGGTATCAAGTCAGAGACTGCCAGAGTTTGAAAGCCGTATGCGTGATCTGGCATCCAGACAGCTCCAGGGACTTGACCTGCGGCCGCACATTATTATTGACGCCGAAGTGCCACTGTCGTCTCTTAATCGAAATGTTTACAACACTATCCAGCAACTGGCACCCTTTGGCGTCGGTAACCCGGTTCCGGTGCTGTTGAGCCGCCGGGTCAAACTGGTTGAATCTCGCAGGATGGGTGGTCATGGTGAGCATCTACGCCTGAAGTTGAGGGATAAGAGCGCAGTCTGGCAGGGCGTCGGCTTTGGGCTGGGGAGTCTGGAGAGCGGGCTTGGGCCCTACGTTGACGTGGTCTATGATTTTGATTTGGATCGCTGGCGCGGCGAAGAAACGCTCCGGCTTAACCTGCTTGGTGTGGCCCCGAGTCAGTAGTAGCGGTTGAGGATGTGATGACGGCGGTTTGGGCGCGGCGTATTCTAACGACCAGTATCGCCGCGGCGGTGAGCAGTACCGTCAAGCTGATAACCTGTGCCTGCAACAGGCCAGCGAGCGGCAGTTCTCCCTCCCGTACGAAACGGATCGCAAAATCACCGGTGGCGTACGCAATCAGATAGAGAAGGAAGAGAGCCCCCTGCGGACGGATGCGGTAGCGGGCCCATAACAGCAGTCCGAAAACGGCTAGGTTCCACAGGAGGAGGTACACCTGGGCCGGATGAACGGCTATGCCGACTGGTGCGAAGCTTTTCGGATCGGTCCATATGAATGCCCATGGCGCATCGGTCGGTGTACCGTAACAACACCCGTTGAGGGTACAGCCAACCCGTCCTATTGCCTGGGCCAGCACGGCTCCGGGAGCAACGGTGTCTCCCAGCTTCCAGAATGATATGCGCTTGCGCCAGGCATAGAGTCCGGTAGCTATTGCCGCGCCCAGGATAGCTCCCCAGACGGCAAAGCCCTCGAAGCCGAATACCTCAAGCGGGTGCTGGGAATAGTAGCTCCAGTGGTCAACGATGTGGACGAGTCTGGCGCCGATGATTCCGGCCAGAATGGCATATGCCGCCAGTTCGTAAATCTGTTCTCTGGAGATGCCGTAGCGCCTTGCCTCACGGGCCGAAAAAAGCACTACGGCTACCATGGCCAGTACAATCATGATACCGTACCAGGCAACGGCCAGCGGTCCAATCCGAAAAGCAATCGGGTTTACCGGGATAGTTATGACAGCATTCACTGGTGTTGCTCTCTAGTATCTTCGAATATCGCTTCGACGAATGTACGGGGGTCGAATGGCACGATGTCCTCCAGTTGCTCGCCCGTACCTATATAGAGTATCGGTATTCTGAGTTCGTCGCAAATCGTCAGCGCAATCCCGCCGCGGGCTGTGCCGTCGAGCTTGGAAAGAAAGATGCCGCTGACTCCTACCGCTTCGGTGAAATTCTTGGCCTGCGAGAGGCCATTTTGTCCGGTGGTAGCATCGATTACCAGGAGCACCTGCTGTAGGAGATTGCCATCGCTCTTAGATGCAACGCGCTGTATCTTTTTCAGCTCTTCCATCAAGTTAAATTTGGTATGCAGGCGTCCTGCGGTATCGATGATAATCACGTTAGCCCGGCGGGCATGAGCGGCCTGAATGGTATCGAAAACAACGGCGCCCGGGTCGCTGCCCGGCTGGTGGGCAATAACATCGGCCCCGGACAGTTCTCCCCAAAGTTTGAGCTGGTCTATGGCCGCGGCGCGGAAAGTATCGGCCGCTCCCAGGATAACCTTCGCTCCATCATTTTTGACATAGTAGTTGGCCAGCTTGGCGATGCTTGTTGTCTTGCCCGAGCCATTGACACCAACCACCAGGATGAGTCGCCTGTTGCTTTTCACCGGGTGTTCTACAACAGCGGCAGGTCTGGCGGAGTTAAGAAGGTTCACCATTTCCTGCTTGAGCAGGGCATAGACCCGGGAACCATCATTTGTCCTCTCTTCGCGTGCTCCCGTCTTCACCAGCTCCAGCAGTCTAGAAGTCGTGGAAACGCTGACGTCGGCTGAAATTAATAGTTCCTCAAGCTGGTCCCAAGTGTCGTCGTTGATATTGCTGCGGAATAGTCCAGCAATCCGGTGGAACCATTGCTGACGGCTCTTGCTTACGCTTTGGCTGGTACGTTTGAAGAGGTCAAGCAACTGAGAATGCCCCTGACTTCCCAAGTTTATGTTGACACAAGGACACGTGATTATACTACCGGTACTTGTGGCAATCAAACGTTGCCTGGCAGCTATCGAACCGGTTTCAGGTCAGGGGGCGTGTTTCTCCGCTGATACCAGTGCTTCGAGCAGAATAATTGCCGCCTCCTTGTCGAGGGGTTCATTGTTATTGCCGCATTTTGGGGACTGGATGCAGGCAGGGCAGCCGTCCTGGCATGGGCACTCGGCGACCGCTTGTAAAGTAGCCCGCCACAGGCGGGGAAGTATCCTATAGCCGTTCTCAGCTATGCCAATGCCTCCGGGGTGGGCATCATAGATGAAGACCTGCGGTTTGCCTGTTCGCGACTGGAGGGGAGTTGAGACACCACCGATGTCGTTGCGGTCGCAGAGTGCAAAGAGAGGCAGGATGCCGATAGCGGCGTGCTCAAGTGCGTGGATACCGCCATGAAAGTCCAGCCCCCGCTCGTTTACAAAGTCGATGCCGCATTGAGGGAGTTCGAACCATAGAGCTTGGGTCATGAAGCGCTGGGGTGGTAAATCCAGAGGCTGCTCGTCAATAACCTCTTCAGAATATTGGCGCTTCTTCTTGAAGCTGACGACCATGGTAGTGACTTCTACCTCACCGAAACATACCGTGACTCCAGATTCGGTGCGTTCTTGGACAGTTCGTAGAATAGATATGTCGGTAAGTTCTTTAGCGACGGTATAGTAAGGTACATCCGCCGGCTCGACAATGGCGGTCTTGGTTTCAAGGTCGAGGCGGGTGACGATGAAAGATTCTCCCTGATGGAAGTAAACGGCGCCGGTGTGCAGTTGGGAGAAGGCGGTATTTGCAGGGACGGTCTCAAGGAGCTGGTAACCGTGTGAAGCGTTGACCAGCGCGTAGTTGTCGTTACTGCTGGAACGGATGTTGATGTCCTGGGCCGGATAGGTTACCGATGTGGCCGGATACCATTGCCGTCCACGTCTTCTTAGTTTGCCTTCGCTCTCAAGCGAGGTGACCGCGGCTTTGAATGCGTCTCCGAGGAGCGGTACGTCTGAGTCATCGAGTGGCTTTTCCCAGGCGGCGCATAGCAGGTGGGGTTTCAGGATTTGAGGGTTGTGCGGGTTGATGAGGGCGCTTTCAAAATTTCTGGCGAAAAAGAAATCCGGATGTCTCATGAAATACTGGTCAAGAGGGTCGTTCTGTGCGATGAGGAAGCTGAGGGCTTTGCGGCGGTCCCGGCCGCTTCTTCTGGCCTGCTGCCATGTACTTGATATGCTTCCGGGGTAGCCGGTGAGGATGGTTGCCTCGAGGTCACCGATGTCGATACCGAGTTCGAGGGCTGTTGTTGCCACCACTCCGCGGAGGTCACCGTTGAATAGTCCGCGCTCGATACGTCGCCGGTCTTCAACGAGATAGCCGGCCCGGTAGGGGCTAATTGTTCCTGCCAACTCTGCTGGGAGCCGTCCTCTGACGTATCGGTAGATGAGTTCAGTCAGCTTCCGTGTTCTGGCAAAAACGAGGGTACGGAGGCCGTTTTTAATCAGGTGACTGAAAATGAAGGTAGCTTCAGTGTTGGGACTGCGCCGGGTCGCCTTGATTTTATCAACTATCGGTGGGTTCCAGAACACGAATCGTCTGGGACCAGCTGGTGAGCCATCCTGCACAATGACTTCGAAGGGTAGCCCGGTCAGCCTCTCGGCATGCTCCTTCGGGTTGGCGATGGTGGCCGAGCACAGTATGAACTGCGGGAAGGACCCGTAGAGGCGGCATAACCGGCGCAGTCGGCGCATGATGTTGCTCACATGTGACCCAAAGACGCCACGATAGATGTGTGCTTCGTCACAGACTACGAAGCGGAGCTGTCGCAGAAGTCGTATCCAGGACTGATGGTTGGGGAGGATGCCGAAGTGAAGCATGTCGGGGTTGGTCAGGATGACGCGAGCCCTGGACTTAATCCGCGCCCGAATGTCGGACGGCGTGTCGCCATCGAAAGTGGCGTATTCGTCATGGTTAAGTATGTCGGGGTGAGCCAGTTGATGGAAGTGCCGTAGCTGGTCTTGGGCAAGAGCCTTAGTAGGGAAAAGGTAAATAGTGCGGCTGATGTGCTGGGTGAGTATGGATTCGAGGACCGGTACGTTGTAGCACAGACTCTTGCCGCTGGCGCTTGGTGTCGCGACTATGACGTTCTTGCCGGAACGGATGAGGTTGATAGCATCGACCTGATGTGAGTAAAGCTTGGAGATGCCAGCGGATGCGAGCTTATTTTGCAAGATCTCGGGTAAAGAGTAGCTCAATTCTGCGGTCTTGGCAGACCGCGGTGGTATGTACTGGATGTGGCTCGCCTGTCCCTCATAGTCGGGGAGGGATAGCAGCCGGTCGAGGAAGGCAAATGCATCGCTCATGGTGATAAGATGTGCTCGCAGGCATTGTACAGGTATTGCCGCGTGAGACTAGAACACCGGGATTATCTCAGTCTCGTGGCTGACAATCTCCACCTGTGGGTAGTTGTGGACAATGAAGTTTAGCGCATTGGCAAGGACTTCATCGGCGTGGCGGGAGTGGTTGCTGACGCAAGCGATGCCGATGCTCGCAAGTTGCCAGAGCTCATGGTTCTCGACTTCGGCCACGGATATGCGGTATTCGTTCTGGAGACGAGCGATGAGGGACTTTATGATTCGCCGCTTGTCTTTCAGTGACTGGCTTTCGGGTAAACGAATCTCTACTCTACAAACTCCGATATTCATCGGGCGAGTAAAGTTGGCTCCGGGTAATATAGGTGCCTCTCAGGGGAGGAGGGCTGAGAGGCTGTTCCCAGCTAGTTAGCGGGTTTCTTTGATTTTCGCGTAGCAGGCGCTGCAGTATACGGGCCGGTCCTGCTTGGGTTCGAAAGGAACCTCGGCCGGCTGGCCGCAGGACGCACAGGTTGTCTGAAACATAGTCCTGGGGCGAGCGCTACCTCCGGTTGCGGAGCGGGACTGTCTCCTGGCCGCCCGGCACTCCGGACAGCGTCCAGGGTCATTCTGGAGTCCCTTGGAGCGATAGAACTCCTGTTCACCGACGGTGAAGGTGAACGTCTTGCCGCATTCCCGGCAGGTCAGGGTTTTGTCCGCCAGAGTCATTAACTTACCTCCTAGGTGGTGAAAAATTGCGCCTCGTTGCGGTTCCCGTCTCTGAGCGTCAAACCCCTCTTTGCCAGGCTGCCACAAAAACGCAAAAGGGCGAACCCGCTCCTCCCGGTGAAGGGTGCCAGATGATCAACAGAACTGAACGAAGGTGCCACCTTATGTTTTAGTATAGGATTGGTGTCTGGCCGAAGTCAATATCTTGCATGAAAGACTGACCATAATCGCTGCAGGAGGCGATTGTGAAAGCTGCCTGTGCTCACAATCAGTTATTGCTATGATGTCGTATCTGACGTTGGGTCACAGTATTTTGGCAGTTGTGATATAATCTTCCGACATTATTTTTTAGTATTGTTAAGGAGACTTATAGTGGACGCAGAGAGGAAGAAGCGTATCATCGCCGATTTTAAAATGCGTGACGGTGATACCGGATCCACCGAAGTGCAGGTTTCGCTGCTTACGGAACGGATTAACGAAATCACGGCACATCTCAAGGCAAATCCCCACGATTTTCATTCACAGCGCGGATTGTTCAAATTGATCGGTCGGCGCCGCCGTCTTCTCACCTACCTGAACAAGAAGAATCTGAAGAGTTATCAGGCATTAATTGACAAGCTCGGCTTGAGGAAGTGACACTGGTGATGGTTAATTCTGTTAGGGCTTCAGTTGCTGGCCGGGATCTGGTTATTGAGACTGGTCTGCTGGCTTCTCAGGCCGACGGTGCGGTTACCATAAGGTATGGCGAATCAGTGGTTCTCGTGACAGCGTGTGTTGGCCGGGAGCCTCGGGAAGGGGTTGACTTTCTGCCACTGACAGTAGACTACGAGGAGCGGCTGTATGCCGCGGGTAAAATCCCTGGGGGATTCATTAGACGTGAGGGGCGTCCCAGTGAGGACGCGATTCTGGCCAGCCGTCTAACTGACCGGCCATTGCGACCGCTCTTTCCGAAGGGGTTCCGTAACGACGTTCAGGTTATCATCACCGTTTTATCGGCTGATCAGGTTAATGATCCGGATATTCTGGCGCTTGTCGGTGCTTCTGCTGCGCTGACAATATCGTCAATCCCGTTCGCGGGACCGGTTGGGGCGGTGAGGATGGGCTACATGAATGGGCGGTTGGTGGTTAACCCGACGCTTGTTGAGTTGATGGACAGCGACCTTGATTTGGTAGTGGCCAGTACTAGGGACGCTATTGTGATGGTAGAAGCCGGTTCGCGTGAAGTGTCACGCGAGCTTCTAGTTGAGGCGATCAAGGTCGGTCATGAGGCTAACCAGGATATCATCCGGATCCAGGAAGAACTGCGAAAGGCGTGCGGAAAGCCGAAACTGGACTTCCAGCCGCCTGAGGTCAAACCGGACATCACGGCGGCTTGTTCGGCTATTGTGGAGCGGCTGAATCAGGCACTGACGAGCGGTAATAAGTCCGACCGCGAGAAGATGGTCAGTGCGCTGCAACAGGAGATAGTGGCTCAGCTTGGCGGTGATTATCCGGAGGGGGAGATAGCTTCAGCATTCGACGCGCAACTGAAGAAGTGCGTTAGGGAGCGTATACTCCAGTTAAATCAGCATGTCGATGGCCGGCGGTTTGATGAGATACGTCCTATCAGCTGTCAGGTTGGCCTTCTGCCGCGAACTCATGGCTCGGGACTGTTTAGCCGTGGCCAGACTCAGGTTCTAACGATTACAACGCTTGGTTCCAAAGGCGAACAGCAAATGCTTGACGGCCTTGGGATAGAGGAAACAAAGCGGTTTATGCACCATTACAATTTTCCCCCGTTCTCGACCGGCGAAGTGAAACGTGTTGGGTCGCCGGGGCGTCGGGAAATCGGGCATGGGGCACTTGTGGAGCGAGCCATTTCCAGGGTGCTTCCCAAAGAAGAGGAGTTCCCTTACACTATCCGGCTGGTGTCGGAAGTGCTCAGTTCCAACGGTAGTACCTCTATGGCGAGTGTCTGTGGGTCAAGCCTTTCCCTAATGGATGCCGGTGTACCTATCAAAGCGCCAGTGGCCGGCATCGCTATGGGGCTGGTTATGGGAGACGATGGCCGACGGGTTATCCTTACCGATATCGAAGGTATGGAAGATGCCTGCGGCGATATGGACTTTAAGATAGCCGGTACCGCTAAGGGGATTACGGCGCTACAGCTCGACATAAAGCGGCCCGGTTTGAGCTGGGAGATACTGGCTGAAGCTCTGGGGCAGGGGTGCAAGGGCTACCTTTTTGTCCTGGATAGGATTAAGGAAACAATCAGCACCAGTCGGCCGGAGACGAGCCGGTACGCGCCACGCATTTATCAGATAACGATTCCCACGGAGAAGATTGGCGCAGTTATCGGACCTGGTGGTAAGACGATACGGTCAATTATTGAGAAGACCAAGGTGACGATTGATGTTGGCGATGATGGTAAGGTGCAAATAGGTTCGACCAGTGAAGATGCGGCTCAGGCCGCCATTCGGATGATTGAGGACCTTACACGTGAGGTGGCCGTGGGTGCCGTGTATACTGGCAAGGTGACACGGATATTGAATTTTGGTGCTATGGTGGAGATTCTGCCAGGAAAAGAAGGGCTGGTTCACATCAGTGAACTCGCTCCTTACCGGGTGAATGCGGTGGAAGATGTTGTCAAGGTTGGCGACGAAATAATGGTCAAGGTTATAGAAATCGACCGTATGGGAAGGGTGAATCTGTCCCGGCGGGCGGTCTTTGACGAACAAGCCAAAGCTCCGGTAGCCGGCGGCAGAGCCACCGCTGTATCAAGCCGCGGTGCTGACAGGCCTGATAAGCGTCGGCCGGGGCCACCGCCATCGCGTCCGACTGGTGGTACTGGGCGCCGTCGTAACTAGCGCCGCAGGCTCATCGGCCTCTTGAGTTTCACTGGAGGCTGTTTTTAGAGAAACTAGTTAGGAAGATTATTCAATGGGGAGTGCTGTAGTGGAACCAATTAGAGTAGTTGTCAACGGAGCTTTGGGTCGCATGGGGAAGGAGGTGATGTGGGGGTTGTCCCGGGATCCGGGGATTGAGATTGTCGGCGCGGCTGAGAAGCAGGTGACCCAGATGCGCCTGCCGCTCCCGGAAAAGTCGGAGTCGGTGCCGTTCTCATCGAATCTGGGTGCACTTCTTGATAGTGTGCGCCCCGATGTCCTGATCGACTTTACCACGTATGAGGCGTGCATGGCTGCGGCCCGTATTTCCCTTTCGCATGGAGTAAATATAGTGGTGGGCACCACCGGGCTTGCCCCGGCGGATTTGCAAGAAATAGAAGAACTTGCAATTAAGAACAAGGTAGGCGCAGTTGTCGCGGCCAACTTTTCCATCGGGGCAGTTCTTCTTCAGCACTACTGCAAACTGGCGGCAAAATGGTTTGACCATGCTGAGATAATTGAGTTGCACCACAACGAAAAGGCCGACGCGCCGTCCGGTACAGCTCTGTCCACTGCCAGAATGATGGTTGAAGGGAAGGGGGGTAAGTTCGCCTACTCGCCAACGAAAAAGGAGACCCTCGGCAACGTCCGGGGCGGCCAGGTCGACGGCATCGCGATTCACAGTGTGCGTTTGCCAGGCTTCATGGCCAGTCAGGAAGTCATCTTTGGAACGCTCGGGCAAAGGCTGGTTCTGCGTCACGACGCAATTAACCGAGAGTGCTACATCCCCGGTGTTACCATGGCCGTCAAGGAGGTGGTCAAGAGGAAGGGTCTGGTGAACGGTCTGGACAAACTGCTTAACTTGTGATTCTGCGGGAGGCATAATGAAGAAGTACCGCGTTGCCGTGGTAGGGGCGACGGGCATGGTAGGGCAGGAGTTTGTCAAGATGCTCCAGCAGCGGAATTTTCCCCTGTCCTCCATCCAGCTTCTCGCATCCGATCGTTCTGTTGGCAAGAAGATGTTCGTCGGTCATAAGGACTTCATTGTTCGCGAGACCACCGCTGAGTCGTTCCGGTATGTTGACCTGACTCTTTTCTCCGCCGGACCTGAGGTTAGCCGGTATTTCGCACCGATTGCGGTGAGATCTGGTTCCATTGTTATCGATCACAGCGCGGCCTTCCGCATGGATACGACAGTGCCACTGGTTGTCCCGGAGATTAATCCTGATGATATCAGGAACCACAAGGGCATTATCGCTAATCCGGACTCGCCGACCACCCAGCTTGTGGTTGCCCTTTATCCTCTGCATAAGGTCAATCCAATAAAGCGCATTATTGTTACAACCTTCCAGTCGGTTTCCAGTACCGGCACCGCAGGTATGGAGGAATTGACCCTCCAGACCAAGCTGGTACTCGAAGGGCATGCGGTCATTCCCCATGTGTATTCTCATCAGATAGCCTTTAACATCTTGCCTGAGATAGACGTTTTTATGGATGACGGCTACAATAAAGAGGAATGGCGTATTGCCGAGGAGACCCGCAAGATCCTGCGTTCTGACCAAATAGGTATATCTGCTACCTGTGTCCGTGTGCCTGTGTTTATGGGGCATAGTGAGTCGGTGAACGTTGAGTTCACCTATCCCATGGGTCCGGATGAGGCACGACAGATCCTTGCCCAGGCGCCGGGTGTCAAAGTGCTTGATGACCCCAGTGTCAGCCTGTATCCTCAGCCGTGGACAGCGGCCGGACTGGATGACGTGCTGGTCGGCAGGATTCGCAAAGACCCGTCGCATCCTAACGGCCTGGCGATGTGGATTGTAGCTGATAATCTGCGCAAAGGAGCGGCATTGAACGCCATCCAGATTGCTGAGGAGGCAATTCGAAGGGGTGTTCTCTAGCCTCATGATTCCAGTCGCATACTCTGTCTCAGTACCAAGTCACACGATGATGTTCAAGGAGTAGGCTGTGGCTGAAATCGGTCGGTTGCTGACAGCAATGGTCACGCCTTTCGACGCCGCAGGCAAAGTCAACTATGAAAAGGCCAAGAAGCTGGCCGTGGCTTTGTTGAAGTCTGGAAGTGACGGCCTGGTGGTTGCCGGTACAACTGGCGAATCACCAACTTTGACCCACGAAGAGAAACTGAGGTTGTTTTCGGAAATCAGGTCGGTGGTAGACAAACCGGCGGCGGTCATTGCGGGGACCGGCAATAACGATACGGCCGAAAGTATCCGGTTTACCATGGAGGTGGAGAAGACTGGCGTTGATGCCGTTCTTCTGGTGGTACCTTATTACAACCGTCCGACTCAGGACGGCCTTTACCTGCACTTTAAATCGATTGCCGACGCTACTAGATTGCCGTGCATTCTCTACAACGTGCCGGGACGTACTGTCACCAGCCTATCTTCTGAGACGGTTGTCAAATTGAGTCAGATTCCCAACATCATCGGGATTAAAGAGGCCAGTGCCAATTTGGAACAGATTGCTAGGATAATCGACGGTGCGCGTAAGGGCTTCCTCGTCTGGAGCGGTAACGACGCCGACACTCTGCCGATTATGGCAATCGGCGGTTACGGCGTTATCGCTGTGGCCTCACACCTGGTGGGCAACCAGATTAAAGACATGATTAACCTCGTGCTTGCAGGCAAAGTGACTGAGGCGGCGGTGATCCATAGAAGGCTTCTACCGCTGGTTAATGCGCTGTTTGTCATACCTAATCCTATGCCGATTAAATACGCACTTGGTGTTGTCGGCTTCGACGTCGGCAAGCCACGCCTACCGTTGACAGAGCCGGATGAAAAGTCGGCCGGTGTTATCAGGAGTGCTCTCAGGAACTGCCAGATTGACCTTCTAATCTAGGGCCGAGTGCCCGGCAATTCGAAAATTGGGAGTTGAGACAGCATGAGCGAGATTATCCTCACAATCGACGGGGTGGAAGTGAAAGGAAAAGAAGGGTCTACCGTGCTTCAGGCATCCCGGGACGCCGGCATCTACATCCCGGCATTGTGTTCGCATCCCGATTTGAAGTCCATGGGACAGTGCCGACTATGTGTGGTAGAGATCGAAGGCGCCTCGGAGCCGATGCTGGCTTGCCAGACCCAGGTTGCCTCCGGAATGGCGGTGGTCACGAACTCAGAAACAGTGAAGAAGCGAAGACAGGAGAATCTGAGGGATATTCTGCTGACTCATCCTCACGCCTGCCTTGACTGCTGGAGACGTGAGCGTTGTAAACCGTTTGATATCTGCCTGCGTAACGTGACTATTACTGAGCGATGCGTTACCTGTGAGAAGAACGGCCACTGCGAATTGCAGATGGTGGCCGATTTTATCGGCGTGCTACCGGAGATACCTTACACGCCCAAAAAGGAACCGGTCCGGGTTGAGAGTCCGTTCTTCATTCGTGACTACAATCTGTGTATTCTTTGCGGCAGATGTGTCCGTGTTTGTCGTGATGTGCGCGGCGTCGGCGTCTATGCCTTTGATAACGAAGAGAAACCGACCAGAGTGCTGACGGTGAAGGATGATTCGGTACTCGAGTCCGGATGTCGGTCGTGCATGGCCTGCGTCGAAGTCTGTCCTACAGGGGCCCTGATGGACCGGCGTAAGGAGAAGCTCTGGGACGACCGTCAGGCATTCGTAGTGCCGTGCAAGCACGCCTGTCCGGCCCACATCAATATCCCCCGTTATGTCACCTTGTGCGGTGCCGGTAAGTATGCCGAAGCCCTCGCGGTGATCCGGGAGAAGGTACCGTTCCCGGGGTCACTTGGCCGGGTGTGTATTCACCCATGTGAAGAAGCCTGCCGCCGCGGCGAGTTGAACTCACCCATTTCCATCAAGGAGCTGAAGCGCATTGCCGCCGACCGCGGGGGAGATAACTGGAAGGTCAAATCGAGGAAGCTGGCTGCGACCGGCAGGAAAGTTGCTGTAGTCGGCGCCGGACCGGCTGGTCTGACGGCGGCATACTATCTGGCGAAATGCGGCCATTCCGTTACCGTCTTTGAGGCTTTGCCAGAAGCCGGGGGAATGATGCGCGTGGGCATTCCTGAGTATCGTTTGCCAAGGAATGTTCTGGCTGACGAGGTGAGGGTAATTACGGACACCGGAGTGGAACTGAAGACGAATACCAGGGTAGAGTCGGTTGACGAGCTTATGTCCAAGGGTTTTGAGGCTGTTCTGCTGGCGGTAGGCGCCCATCGCGGCACCAAGATGCGGGTGCCCGGCGAAGAATTGCCGGGCGTTATGGATGGGGCCACTTTTCTCAGGGAAGTGAATCTTGGCAGGAAAGTGAATGTCGGGAACAAAGTCGCGGTTATCGGCGGCGGCAACTCGGCGATTGACAGTGCCCGTGTGGCGCTGAGGGCCGGTGCCAGGGAGGTGGTGATGATCTACCGGCGGACACGCGCTGAGATGCCGGCGGCCCCCGAAGAGATTGAGGACGCTTTGCATGAGGGAATCAAGATTGAATTCCTGGCGGCGCCAAATAAGATTGTCCAGAAAGACGGCCGGCTCAGCCTTGAGTGTATCCGTATGAGGCTGGGCAGACCTGACGCCAGCGGGCGGCGTTCTCCGGAACCGATACCAGGGAGCGAGTATTCCGTGGAGTACGACACCATCATCGCGTCTATCGGCCAGGCTCCGGATGTGCCCCAGGGATTCGGCGTCAAGACCGGCCGGGGCAATGTCATAGCGGCCGATGAAAAGACACTTGAGACCAGCCGCAGGGGAGTGTTCGCCGCCGGTGACACGGTTACCGGTCCGGCTTCGGTAATAGAGGCCATTGCCGCCGGCCGCTTGGCGGCTGTCTCCATCGATAAGTACCTTGGTGGTAAGGGTGTGATTGAAGAGTCGCTGGCCCCGGTCGAGCCTGTAAGCAGGTGGCTGGGTAAAGACGACGGCTTCAGTGAGAAGAAGCGTGAGGAAGGCGCTCTGCTGGCTCCGGCTGCCCGTGTCGGGAGTTTTATCGAGTGTAAAGCGGCCTTAACCGACGAACAGGCAAGGCGCGAGGGCAACCGCTGTCTTCGTTGCGATCTGAGATTGACTATATGTCCCGCGCCGATGCCTCCGGCACGGAAGGAGTCACCGGTCTTAGCCTAGATTAGGGTGTAGTGTTCGTGTGTCATAAAGGAGCGCTGTCGACCTTACCGGCGCTCCTTTTTTGCGTCCGTTATTTATATTGTCGATGCCTGTTGACCGAAGCGGGATTGTGTGATTAAATATCCGGGACATACGCGGTTTACTCTAAGTGATTTCACTATCTACCTGGGCCGCCCGAGCGCGGCTCATTTCTATGTACGGTGGCTCCGTTCCAAAGCTTGCCTGTTGGAGGTACCATGGATGTTGAGCTAGCCAAATCGCTTGAGCCTTACCGCAACCAGAAGGGTGCCCTGATCACCGTGCTTCAGAAGGTTCAGGAAAAGTACGGCTACCTGCCAAAGGATTTGTTGTCTGAGGTTGCCAAACTCTGCCGTACCTCCGTGAGTGACGTATTTGGAGTGGCCTCATTCTACGCACAGTTCTATTTCTCTCCCAGAGGGCGTCATACAATAAAGTGCTGTGTGGGAACTGCCTGCCACGTTCGTGGTGGTCAGCGTATTCTGGAAAGTGTGGAGAGAGAACTGGAGACGAAGGCTGGTGGTACAACCCCGGATGGCAGATTCTCGGTGGAGAAAGTGGCTTGTTTCGGTTCTTGTGCGCTGGGGCCAGTAATCGTTATTGACCGCAATGTTTACGGCCGCATGACACCAACTAAGGTTAAGGGTGCTCTGGAGAATTATCGTTAAGGTGCGGTGAGACATGACCTTCGAAGAGTTAAAGTCACGAGCTTTGGCTGAATGGCAGAGCTGGCACGACAGCCCAAAAGTACGTATCCTCGTGGGTACAGCTACGTGCGGCAAGGCCGCCGGTGCCGACAGTGTTGTAAAGGCTATTAGAGAGGAGCTGGCAAATCGGCACGTGGACGCAATTGTAACCGGGGTTGGTTGCATAGGCCTGTGCTATTTGGAGCCGATAGTAGATATCATCAAGCCGGGTCAGCCCCGCATCGCGTACGGAAATGTCACGCCGGAGATTGCCGTTGAATTAGTGCGTGACTACGTCGTCGGAGACAATCCTCGTCGGGACTTGGCGCTGGGGACTATTGGAGAAGGTTCAGTCCAAGGAATACCCCGGCTTTTCGATACTCCGGTTCTCAAGCACCAGGTTCGGCTAGTCTTACGCAATTGCGGTTTTATCGACCCTGAAAGTATTAGTCACTATATTGCCAATGGTGGCTACTCAGGCTTTGTCAGGGCTCTCGGTATGAAGGCCGATCAGGTGATTGACGAACTAAAGAAATCGGGGTTGAGGGGACGTGGTGGTGCCGGTTTTCCTACGTGGCAGAAGTGGGAATTCTGCCGCAGGTCACCCGGCACCCCAAAGTATGTCATTTGTAATGCCGATGAGGGTGACCCGGGGGCATTTATGAACCGCTCGCTACTGGAGGGCGACCCCCACGCCTTGTTAGAGGGCATGTTGATCGGCGGCTATGCGATTGGTGCTAGTCATGGCTACATATACTGCCGCGCTGAATACCCCCTGGCTTTGGAGCGCCTGCGCCTTGCGATTAGCCAGATGGGAAAGTGCGGTTTGATCGGCGATAACATTCTGGGCTCTGGCTTCAGCTTCGATATTACGATTAAGGAGGGTGCCGGAGCCTTTGTTTGTGGTGAAGAGACTGCTTTGATGGCCTCAATCGAAGGCAAGCGGGGTATGCCGCGTCCCCGTCCGCCCTTCCCGGCGGTCTCGGGTCTATGGGGTAAGCCAACGAATATCAATAACGTTGAGACCTGGGCCGATGTTGCCCTGATACTTCAAAGAGGTGCCGACTTTTATGCTGGTTATGGTGTTCCTTCATGCAGGGGTACTAAGACCTTCTCGCTTGTGGGTAAGGTTGAGCGCACGGGGTTAATCGAAATCCCGTTTGGCATGACGCTGAGAAAAGTAATATATGACATCGGCGGCGGTATTCTGAAAGGAAAGAAATTCAAAGCAGTTCAGACCGGTGGTCCATCGGGGGGATGTTTGCCTCCTGCGGTGCTTGATATGCCGATTGATTACGAGTCCTTGACTGCCGCCGGGTCAATTATGGGGTCGGGTGGGATGATTGTGATGGATGAAGGGACATGTGTTGTCGACCTGGCCAAATACTTTCTTAATTTTGTTCAGGCCGAATCGTGCGGCAAGTGCGTGCCGTGCCGTGTGGGGACGCGGCAGATGCTGTCAGTCTTGACCCGGATAACCAGTGGCCAGGGTCGGGTGGGTGACATCGAACTGCTAGAAAAACTGGCCAGCACCGTCAAGAATGGCTCGCTCTGCGGTCTTGGCCAGACAGCTCCGAACCCGGTGCTAACCACGCTTAAGTATTTTCGCGAGGAGTACGAAGAGCACATCAAGAAGCATCACTGCCGCGCGGCGGTATGCAAGGGGCTGGTTGAGGCGCCGTGCAGTCATACCTGCCCTGCCGGTATCGATGTACCGAGGTACATACGGTTTATCGAACAGGGCGAGTTTGGTGAGTCTTGCGCCACTATCCGTGAGAAGGTGCCGTTCCCCGGTGTGCTGGGCAGGGTCTGTTTCCATCCATGTGAATCGAGATGCCGGCGCGGCCAGCTCGAACAGCCTGTTGCTATCAAGGAACTTAAGCGGCTTGCGGCTGATTTCGATAGCGGCGTCTGGAAGAAGCGGTTGACGCCAACCAAGCCGACAGGGAAAAGGGTGGCGGTAGTCGGCTCCGGTCCGGCCGGTCTGACCGCGGCTTACTATCTGGCCCGGCTGGGGCATGAGGTGACTGTTTTTGAGGCATTGCCTCATGCCGGCGGCATGATGCGAGTTGGTATTCCTGAGTACAGGTTGCCCCGTAAAGTGTTGGATGGTGAAATTGATGACATTCTCAGCATGGGCGTCACTATTAAAACGAATACGAAAGTGGCTTCACTGGATGTCCTCAAGGCTGATGGGTTTCAGGCGGTATTCGTGGCTGTCGGTGCCCACCGTGGTCAAAAGATTGGTATACCCGGAGAAGGAAGCTCCGGTGTCATGGAGGGTGTGGAGTTTCTGAGGTGCATCAGCCTTGGTGGAAAAGTGGTGGTGGGGGAGCGCGTAGCGGTTATCGGCGGCGGTAATGTTGCTATCGATGCCGCGCGCACCGCTCTGAGATTGGGTGCTAAGGATGTCTTGATCCTTTATCGCCGTACCGAGGCGGAGATGCCGGCGGCACCAGAGGAAATCGAAGGTGCACGGCAGGAAGGAGTCAAGATAGTCTTTCTTGTAGCACCGCACCGCATAGAGAAAAGGGATGGTAAGCTGGTTCTGGAAATGTTGCGGATGACACTCGGGGACAAGGCTGATGCCAGAGGTCGAAGACAGCCGGTAGCCGTTGATGGTAGCCAGTTCTCGGAAGAGTTTGATACGGTAATTGTGGCCATTGGTCAGGTCCCCGATGTTCCCGCAAATTTCGGACTACCATCGGGTGACGGCGGCGTTATCAAAGTTGACCCGGATACGCTGGCGACTGTGAAGCCGGGAGTATTCTCCGGTGGTGACTGTGTCAGCGGTCCGGCTTCTGTGATTGAGGCAATAGCCGCCGGCCGCCAGGCTGCGGTCTCGATCGACCAATTCCTCGGCGGTAAAGGGAACATCGAAGAGAAATTGGCTCGTGAGGAGACGATAACCCCGCCGGAAATAGAAGAGGGAGAGGCCTACCGTCCCAAAATGCGTCATGCAAGCATGATTAGGCGCTGTGCCAGCTTCACCGAGGTAGATATTGGTCTCACTAGAAAAGCCGGAGTAAAGGAAACAAAGCGATGCCTTCGGTGCGACCTCGAGCCGAGGGAGGAGTAGAGATGACGACGAATGTCACTCTTACCATAGATGGCAGGGCAGTCTCTGTTCCACCGGGAGTAACCGTCCTGGAGGCGGCACGTAAGGCTGGCGTTTACATACCGACCCTCTGTCACCATGAGGCGTTAGACCCCTACGGCGGTTGCCGTATGTGTATCGTCGAAATTGAAGGTATGCGTGGCTTCCCTACCTCGTGTTCGACGCCCGTGGCCGATAAAATGGTGGTCAGGACCAGCACAACCCAGATTCAGGAACTGAGGCGCAATATCTTCGAGCTGGTCCTTAGCGAGCACCCTTTCCAGTGCACGTCCTGTGTCAAGAATATGCGCTGTGAACTTCAACAGGTGGCTGCCCATATCGGGCTGGACAGAGTTTCTCTGCCGTCTGCAGTCAAGGACCTGCCGGTGCTTACTGATAGTGCTTTCTTTGACCGCGATTACAAGCTGTGTATTCTCTGCGGCCGCTGTGTGCGTATGTGTCAGGAAGTGCGTGGCGCCGCCGCTATCGCTTTTACTTACAGGGGTGGTGATTCGCTGGTAGGCACTGCATTCGGGCAGACCCTTCAGGATGCCGAATGCCAGTTCTGCGGCGCCTGTGTTGACGTTTGTCCCACCGGCGCCCTGATGGACCGTGCTCTCAAGCCGGTCCGCTCGGTTGACCGCCGCGTCATTACCACCTGTCCTTACTGCGGAGTCGGCTGTCAGCTTCTTCTTTCGGTCAAGGACGGGAAGATAGTCTATTCGGAAGCCGCACCCGGCATGTCGCCCAACAATGGACAGTTATGCGTCAAGGGCAAATACGGTATTCAAGAGTTCGTGCACCATCCGGAGCGTCTGGCCAGACCACTAATCCGTAAGGGCGGCAGGCTGGTCGAAAGCACCTGGGACGAGGCGCTTTCGTTGGTCGCATCCAGGCTATCACAATACAGGGGTGACCAGTTCGGTTTCGTCTCTTCGGCCAAGTGTACCAACGAGGAGAACTACGTGGGGCAGAAATTCGCTCGTCTGGTCATGGGCACCAACAACGTCGACCATTGCGCCCGGCTGTGTCACGCCTCGACCGTGGCTGGTCTAGCACAGGCCTTTGGTAGTGGTGCTATGACAAATCCCATCGGAGAAATCGCTGATGCCGGCTGTATCGTGGTCATCGGCAGTAACACCACGGAAGCTCACCCGGTGATCGGCCTCGAGGTCAAGCGCGCGGTGCGGCGTGGTGCTAAACTCATCGTGATTAATCCACTTGAAATTGCTCTCTGCCGCAGGGCTGATATCTGGCTCAGACACAGACCGGGCAGTGACGTAGCCCTTGTTATGGGCATGGCCCGGGTTATTCTGGAGCAGGGTTTGGCCGATATGGACTTCGTCAATCAGCGCTGTGAAAACTTTGATGAGTTTAAAGAATCGCTGGGGGAATACGACCTTGATACAGTTGAAAGGCTGACCGGTGTCAGCCGAGAAAATATCGTCGAAGCCGCCCGGACGTATGCCACCTTCAAACCGGCGGCTATTCTTTACACAATGGGCATAACACAGAGCAGCCACGGCACCGATAATGTCCTCGCCATCGCCAACCTTGCCATGCTCACGGGCAATCTCGGCAGGTCTTCCAGCGGGGTTAATCCACTGCGCGGGCAGAATAATGTCCAGGGTGCCTGCGATATGGGTGCTTTGCCTAACGTCTATCCGGGTTATCAGTCGGTTGCCGACCCGGCAATTGCTGCTAAGTTCGAAGCCGCTTGGGGCGGTAAGATGAACACCAAACCAGGGCTGACCATGACCGAGATGGTCGGCGCCATTGACCGCGGTGAAATGAGGGCTTTATATGTCATGGGCGAGAACCCGGTGCTGGCCGATGCTGATGCCAATCATGTTATTAAGGCTCTTGAGAAGCTGGAATTCCTTGTAGCTCAGGACATCTTTCTGACTGAGACCAGTCGGCTGGCCCATGTGGTACTCCCGGCGGCCAGCTTTGCCGAGAAAGATGGTACTTTTACCAACACCGAGCGCCGTGTCCAGCGTGTTCGTAAGGCGGTCGAGCCACCGGGAGAGGCTTTGCCTGACTGGAGGATTGTCTGTAATGTAGCGTCCAGAATGGGGGCGAGCGGGTTCGCCTATTTGACTGCGGAAGAGATTATGAAAGAGATTGCTGCCTTGACACCGAGCTACGGAGGTATTACCTACGAGCGTCTGGAAAGTTGCGGGTTGCACTGGCCGTGTCCCATGATAGACCATCCCGGGACGCCGGTCCTGCACCGGACAACCTTCAGCCGCGGCAAGGGTAGATTCTTCCCGCTCAAGTACCGTCCGCCGGCAGAGTTGCCGGACGCGGACTATCCACTGGTTCTAACTACAGGACGCTCTCTATTCCACTATCATACCGGCACTATGACTAGGAAGGTAGCGGGGCTTAACCAGATTGAGCCGGGCGGCACCGTTGAAATCAATCCGGTTGATGCTGAAAGTCTTGGCATCGCTGATGGCGAGACGGTGAGAGTGAGTTCGCGGCGCGGCGCGGTCATGACCAAGGCAAAGGTGACCGAAGCTGTGGCCCCCGGAGTGGTCTTCATGGCGTTCCATTTTGCCGAGAGTCCGGCCAATGTGCTGACAAATGCGGCGCTTGACCCGGTGTGCAAGATACCGGAGTTCAAGGTATCCGCAGTAAGGATAGAAAAGGCTTAAAGGAGGCCTGCTGATGTACCGGATTGTAGCCAAGGAGACGCTGGTCCCAAGCATCCAGTTGATGAAAATAGACGCTCCGGCGGTGAGCCGCAAAGGCAGGGCTGGCCAGTTCGTCATTGTCCGCACCCACGAGCGCGGCGAGCGGATTCCTCTGACTATTGCCGATATGGACCCCAAAGAAGGGACGGTGACCATTGTTTTTCAGGAGGTCGGCAAGAGCACTCGCGAGCTGGCCATGTTTAAAGCCGGGGACTTAATTAAGGACTTCGTCGGCCCGCTGGGCATTCCAACTCATGTTGATAAAGTCGGCACTGTCGTTTGCGTCGCTGGCGGCGTTGGAGTGGCTCCCATCGCCCCCATTGCCCGGGCCTTTAAGCAGGCGGGCAACAGGGTGATTACCATCATGGGCGCGCGGAGCAAGAACCTGCTTTTCTGGGAAGACCGACTGAAGGCCGTCAGTGACGAGTTGATTGTAACTACCGATGATGGCACCTACGGCCGCAAGGGCGTCGTCACCGTTCCTCTGAAAGAGGTGCTGGAGCGGCCTGAAAAAATAGCCGAGGTCATTGCTATCGGTCCGGTGGTGATGATGAAGTTCTGCTGTGTGACCACCAGGCCGTTCAACGTCAAGACCATCGTCAGCCTCAACTCGCTGATGCTTGATGGTACCGGTATGTGCGGCTGTTGCCGTGTTTCTGCTGGCGGTCAGACCAAGTTCGTCTGCGTTGACGGCCCGGATTTCGATGGTCACACTATCGACTGGGACATCTTCCAGGCACGCCAACAGATATATCTTGACGAAGAAAAGCAGGCGTTGCAGGAGTGGGAAAGGTGTGGGTGTGTCAGCGCCGCTCAGAAAGCGAGGGCTTAAGCCATGGCCAAGCTTGATTTGAACCGTGTGGAGATGCCTCGTCAGGAGCCTAAGGTCCGGGCGAAGAACTTCAAAGAAGTGGCCCTGGGATATACTGAAGATATGATGAAGGCTGAGGCCAGCCGGTGCATTCAGTGCGCCAAGCGTCCCTGCGTCGCCGGCTGTCCGGTCAATGTTGATATTCCCGAGTTCATCAGGGCACTTAAAGAGGGCAATTTGGCCGAGTCAGTGCGAATTCTCAAGGGCAAAAATGCCCTGCCGGCTATATGCGGTCGCGTCTGTCCTCAGGAGACTCAGTGCGAGGAGGCATGTACTTTGGGCAAGAAAGGCGCGCCTGTAGCCATCGGCCGCCTCGAGCGGTATGTCGCCGACTGGGAGCTTGCCCACCACTCTGAGGGCAAGCCTCAGATACCGCCGCCGACCGGTAAGAGAATAGCCGTGGTTGGCACCGGGCCTGCCGGCCTCACCTGCGCCGCCGATCTCGCTAAGATGGGCCATAAGGTGACCATGTTTGAGGCACTCCATGAGCCCGGTGGGGTGCTTATCTACGGTATCCCCGAGTTCCGTCTTCCCAAGGCTATCGTCAAGGCCGAGGTCGAGTACGTCAAGTCACTCGGCGTCGAGGTGCGTCTCGATTCCGTTATCGGCAAGCTGAATACCGTTGATGAGATTCTGGGCAGCTACGATGCCGTTTTCCTCGGCACCGGTGCCGGTCTGCCGATGTTTCTCGGTATCCCGGGAGAGAACCTGAATGGGGTCTATTCTGCCAACGAGTTCCTGACTCGTGTGAACCTTATGAAAGCATACCTGTTTCCCGAGTACGACACGCCGGTGAAGAAAGGCCGTAAGGTGGCTGTCGTCGGCGCTGGCAATGTCGCCATGGACGCTGCCCGTTGTGCCCTGCGTCTGGGCGCCGAGCAGGTCTATATCGTCTACCGCCGCTCCAAAGTGGAAGCTCCGGCCAGGCATGAAGAGCTGGAAAACGCCGAAGAAGAGGGTGTCATTTTCAAATGGCTGACCAACCCCAAGCGCTTCATCGGCGACGCCAGAGGGTGGGTGACCGGGATGGAATGCCTTGAGATGGAGCTTGGCGAGCCGGATGCGTCGGGTCGGCGCCGTCCCATTCCCAAACCCGGTACCGAGTTCACCATTGAGTGCGATGTCGCCATCGTCGCCCTCGGCACTACCCCCAACCCTCTAATTGCCCAGACCACCCAGGGCCTGGCGACTACCAGCCACGGTACTGTAGTGGCCGATGAGCAGACTGGTAAGACAAAGAAAGATAGGGTCTGGGCCGGAGGCGATGTCGTCACCGGTGCCGCCACCGTCATCAGTGCTATGGGTGCTGGCAAACGTGCCGCGGCCTCAATAGACCAGTTCCTTAGAGGCGCTCAATAAAATCACCCCTGCCAAATTGGAGAGCGCAGGTTGCGGGTGAGAACCTAACCCGTCAGTGTTTTTGCTATCTCCGTCGCCCACTTATCTATTGCATCCCACTTGCGGAAGTCGCCGGCCTGTGCCTTGACCCGGCCCGTCATGAATTTCTCCAGGAAATTCAGTCTCTTAGTATCAATCAACCCGTGGAAAATGGCGATATCATTGGGGTGTATCCGTTCGATAGCCGGTTTCAGCCTTCCCGGATATTTCCAGCCGCTCACTAATTCCACCGCATCGCCTTCGCCCGTTGGACCGCTGGAAAATATCCATACCTGACGTTCGGTTAACAGCTTTTCATTCCGGATGACGAACTTGACCGCCTCCCTGCGCCACTGCCCGATGTAAACGGCGCTGCCCATGATTATCGCCCGGTAATGGGAAAGGTCGCTTGCCCGGTTGAAAGGCAGGACATCCACTTCCAGCCCTGCCTTACGTAGCACCTGTCCTATCTTGTTAGCGATCTCCGCCGTTGCGCCGTACTTGGAAGCAAACGCCACCAGAACCCTGTTCTCAATCTGCATCGTAGCTCTCCGTTACCACCTGTCTGCTAATAGCCTACCATACCGTGCAATAGACCCTTTGTAGATACTGCCGGGTGGGGTAGAATATCTCCATGTCGGTAACTCCCATCCGCCGCCAGTACCTGCGCGTCAAACAGCAGCACCCCGGTGCTATTGTCCTCTTCCGCCTCGGTGATTTTTACGAGACCTTCGACGAGGACGCTAAGGTCGCTTCACGTGAGCTTGAAATCGTCCTTACCTCACGTGAAATGGGCAAGGGCCAGCCGGTGCCGATGGCCGGAATTCCATATCACGCACTTGATAATTATTTAGCGAAGCTCATCGACCGTGGCTACAAGGTGGCCATATGCGAGCAGTTGACCACGTCGGGTAAGGGGTTGGTAGAGCGTGATGTGGTGCGCGTCGTCACACCGGGGACGGTCACCGAGCCAGACCTCCTGGAAGGTAAGAGCAACAATTATCTGGTCGCCTTATCGCTTGAAGGCGATGCCGCAGGGATAGCTTACGTAGATATCAGTACCGGAGAGTTCGCTGTTACCCAGCTTGCGGCCGGTCGGGCCAATGCCGAACTGGAACGCCTCGATCCCGCGGAACTGCTCGTCCCCGAAGGCGTTCCGTTAGACGGCGTCAGGTGTCCGAAGACGGTAACGAAGCTGGAAGCCTACTGGTTTGACGTCGAGGTCGCCGCCGAGACTCTTAAGGGCCATTTTAAGGTATCCAGTCTTGAAGGCTACGGTTGTGCCGGGCTTCCCCTCGCTATCGGCGCCGCCGGCGCCGTCGTGCACTACCTTCAGGAAACGCAGAAATTGGTCTTGGCACAGCTCGAGCGTCTTTCCACTTATTCTACCGGGTCGTTCATGGTGCTTGACGCTCAGACACGTCGCAATTTGGAATTGTTTCAGAATAGCCGCACCGGTGCCGCGACCGGGTCATTACTTTCTGTTGTTGATATGACCGTTACCGCGATGGGCGGGCGGCTGTTGAAGCGCTGGCTGGGGCAACCCCTGCTCGATATCGGAGAGTTAGGCAAGCGGCACCAGGCGGTTGGATGGCTTGTTTCAAATACCACCGCGCGGCAGTCAATTAGAGCGGCTCTGGGCGATATTGCCGATCTGGAAAGGCTTATGAACCGCGTGGTAGCATCATCGGCCATGCCGCGCGAAGTAGCCAGGATCGGCACCAGCTTGAGCAGGGTCCCTGAGCTTAAAGCTGCTATCGCTGGCAGTGAAGCCCTGTCGGCTATTGACGGTGAGTTGAAAGCCAGTCCCGAAGTCGTTGACCTGATATCCCGCGCCATTGTCCCCAATCCGGGCCTGCTGACCGATGGCAGCGTAATACGCGAAGGCTTCTCTGAAGAATTGGACAGGTTGCGCCAGGCATCCGGCGATGCCAGACAATACCTGGCCAATCTTGAGAAGCAGGAACGGGAGCGCACCGGCATCAAGACGCTTAAGGTGGGCTACAACCGCGTTTTCGGCTACTACATTGAAGTATCGAAGCCTAATTTGGCTTCGGTGCCCTCCGACTATATCCGCAAGCAGACCATTGCCAATGGAGAGCGTTTCTACACACCTCAGCTTAAGGAATACGAGTCGCTGGTCCTCTCTGCCGAAGAGCGGCTGGCCGAGCTCGAGCAGGGGCTTTTCCGGCAGGTCTGCGTACAGGTAGCGGCCTCGCGTCAGGTGGTACTTTCGACAGCGCGAGCGCTGGCCGAGCTCGACGTGCTGGCCAGTCTTGCCGAAGCCGCCGTCAGGTACGGCTATGTCCGGCCGGAAATGACCGCGGATGATGTTATTACAATAAAAGCGGGTCGGCACCCTGTTGTTGAACGGTTTCTCGGCGGCGATGGTTTTATTCCCAATGACGTCTATCTTTCGGGCAAGGACACTCAGGTCATCATCCTCACCGGGCCGAACATGTCGGGCAAGTCAACATATTTGCGGCAGGTGGCTTTGATTGTTCTTATGGCGCAGATTGGCAGTTTTGTGCCGGCGGAATCGGCGAGAATTGGCATTGTTGACCGTGTTTTCACTCGCATCGGGGCCCAGGAGGATCTGGCCGCCGGTCAGTCGACTTTTATGGTGGAGATGATCGAGACCGCTAACATCCTCAACAATGCCACGCCGCGTTCGCTGATAATCCTTGATGAGATTGGGCGTGGCACCAGCACCTATGACGGGCTTTCAATTGCCTGGGCGGTGGCTGAGTATATCCACAACCATCCTAAGCTCGGGGCAAAGACCCTGTTCGCCACCCACTACCATGAACTGGTCGAGCTCGCCGCCGTCCTGCCGCGGGTCAGGAACTTCAATGTGGCGGTGACCGAGGAAAAGGGCAGGGTGGTATTTCTCAGGCAGATTGTCCCCGGTGGTGCCGATCGCAGTTACGGCATTCACGTTGCCCAGCTTGCTGGCCTGCCGAAGTCAGTCCTCTACCGTGCGCAGGAAATCCTGGCCGGGCTTGAGAGAAAACAGCAGGTCGAGATTAAACTGGCCCGTGGCAAGGTGAAGGAAACGTCCGCGCCCCAGTTGCCGCTATTTACCGGCGGTACTGAGCTTGTAAAAGAGCTTGCCGGTCTTGATGTTGACTCCATGTCGCCGCTGGAAGCTATCGCCAAGCTGTACGAGTTGAAGAGGAAGGCGAGAGACTCGGCGTAGCCCTTTAGTCTGCCTACAGGAGTAGGCCACTTCTTGATTTGCGGTTGTTGTCAACCCCGACAGGCCCTCAGTACTAGGCGACTCTGATGCCGCAGTGAAATGACATATTAGGAGGGGAGTATTGTGCTGCTCATTGGCAGTGCTGTTGGCGGCTGATATACTATCCGCCTATGGATACGAAGCTGACACGAATCAATGGCGGCACGGTTACTACGCCAAAAGGATTTCTGGCGGGAGCAGTTGAGGCGGGTATTAAGTACCGGGGGCGGCTCGATTTCGGCGTGCTGTTTTCGGAAAGACCGTGCAACGCCGCGGCTGTTTTTACGACTAACAAAATAAAGTCGGCGCCGGTGGTCTTTGACCGCCAGCAGATGACCAAAGGTAAGGTCCAGGCAATAGCCGTCAACTCCGGCTGTGCCAACGCCTGTACCGGCGACAAAGGGATGAAGAACGCCGCGGAAATGGCGGCACTGACCGGCCGCAAGCTGGCCATTTCCCGCAATGCGGTACTTGTTGCCAGTACCGGCGTCATCGGGACGCAACTGCCTATGGACAAAATTGAGGATGCGATTAAGCGGCTGAAACTGGCCGCGAGCGGGGGACATGACCTGGCCCGGGCCATGATGACCACAGATACCTTCCCCAAGGAAATTGCCGTTCTGGTGGAGACAGCCAGCGGCAGATACGCTATCGGTGGCGTAGCCAAGGGCGCGGGTATGATCCACCCGAATATGGCGACTTTGCTGTGTTTCATCACCACCGACGCCTCGGTAAACCGGGCACTCCTGAGTTCTGCTTTGAAGAAGGCAGTTAATCAGTCGTTCAATATGGTCAGTGTAGACGGAGATACCAGCCCGAGCGATACCTTGGTTGTGATGGCTAACAGTCTGTCCGGCGTGAAGGTAGACCGCGAGAATATGCCGGCATTTCAGGCGGGACTGAACGAGGTATGCTTGCATCTGGCCAAATGTGTCGCCCGGGACGGCGAGGGCGCGACCAAGCTGGTTGAGATTATAGTAGAGGGCGCGGTCAGTGAAAAAGAAGCGCGACAGGCGGCACGGACCATAAGCACCTCGCCGCTGGTCAAGACGGCAATACACGGCGCCGATCCCAACTGGGGAAGGGTCATCGCCGCGGTCGGGCGGAGCGGGATCAGACTTGATGAGAAGAGAATAGACATGTTCCTGAACGGGACGTGCGTTATGTGTGGGGGAGTACCGCGCGACTTTGATAAGGAGGCCCTCAGCCTTTCCATGAAAAGCAAAGAAGTCAACATTAAGGTTAAGCTTAACCTAGGGGTCGGTAAGGCCACAGCCTGGGGATGTGACCTGTCCAAGGAATATGTCGCTATAAATGCGGATTATACAACATGATTTGTAACCGCTTCTCTCGAGCAAGGTGGGAGGAAAGACCTATCTATGAAAGGGATCCAGCCCCTCTTAGTATTTGATTAGGTGAAGTAGTTCTCCAGAGGGATTGATCTCCTCTGGATACCCGAATGAGGCATACGTCAACAAACGGGCCAGTGATGCTGCAGGACTCCGGAGGAGCTGATGAAAGGAACTTTAGTAGTCAAGATTGGCGGCAGCACATTTGGGAGTGGTGATACCACGGTGGAAGACCTGGTGGCGCTCCAGAAGCGCAGTGTCCCGCAGGTGGTGGTACACGGTGGCGGTGCGATGGTGACCGACTGGCTGAAGAGGCTGGGTGTGACGGCGAAGTTCGTCCACGGCTTGCGTGTCACCGATGGTGGGACACTCGAGGTGGTTGTCGCTGTTCTTGCGGGGCTCGCCAATAAGGCCTTAACGGCGGCGATTGAGCTGGCCGGCGGTAAGGCTATTGGTTTGAGCGGGGTTGATGGCGGGTTGCTTAAAGCAGAGGTGACCAACCCGGAACTCGGCCTGGTGGGCGACGTTACAGGCGTCAATACTGCGCTCCTGGGGACAGTCCTTCGGGCCGGTTTCATCGCCGTGGTGGCGCCGGTGAGCCTGAACGCTGGTTTTAAGGCGGGTACAGACATGATACTTAATGTCAACGGCGATACTGTCGCCGGTGAAATTGCCGCGGCTTTGAAGGCGGAGCGGCTTATTTTCCTGACTGATGTCGCCGGCGTACGCGACAGGGACGGAAAGACGGTGGCGAAGCTCACGCCTGAAGAAGGAGAGGGTCTCATCGCCTCGGGAGTCGCTACCGGCGGCATGGAGCCCAAGATTCGCGCCAGTATTAAGGCGCTGAAAACAGTCAAAGCTGCCCGCATTATTGACGGGCGTCAGCCCCATGCCCTCCTGGCCGAGATTGATGGCAAGGGACAGGGAACCACGATCAGTGTATAATAGGCAATTCAACCGGTCTTGCGTCGGTTGAGGTGCCTGCAGGCTTATGAAAGACATGGACAAGTGGCAGGAACTCGAAGCCAAATACTTCATGCGCACGGTGAAACGTCTCCCGGTGACGCTGGTCAGAGGGAGGGGTTGCCGCGTGTGGGATGCGTCCGGCAGGGAATACCTCGACTTCGTCGGTGGTTGGGCCGTCAATAGCCTCGGCCATTGCCACCCTGTGTTGACCAGGGCAATTAGGGATCAGGCGGGGAAGCTTATTCAGGCCTCAAACCAGTACTACACCGTACCACAGGTGGAACTGGCGGAACTGCTGGTGAAGAACTCATGCCTGGAGCGCGTCTTTTTCTGCAACAGCGGCGCTGAAGCCAACGAAGGCGCCACTAAGCTGGCGCGCCGCTACGGCAAACTGCACCTCAAGGGTGCCTACGAAATCATCACCACCCACAGTTCCTTCCATGGGCGGACGCTGGCGATGGTAGCTGCTACCGGGCAGCACAAGTTCCAGGACCCGTATATTCCGCTGCCTGATGGCTTCGTTAATGTGGAGTACAACAGCATCGAGGCAATCAAGTCGGCGGTGTCAGATAAGACCTGCGCCGTGATGCTGGAGCCTATCCAAGGTGAGGGTGGGGTCAATGTGCCCGCCGATGACTACCTGAAAAAGGTCCGTGCCCTCTGCGACGAGAAGGGCATACTGCTTATTCTCGACGAGGTGCAGACGGGGCTGGGACGCATCGGCAGTCTTTTCGGTTACCAGCAGTACGGCGTCGAGCCGGATATCATGACGTTAGCCAAGGGGCTTGGGAGTGGTGTGCCGATAGGGGCGCTGATGGCCAAGGAACGGGCCGCGGTGTTCCAGCCGGGTGAGCATGGTTCGACTTTCGGAGGCAATCCGCTGGCCTGCGCCGCGGCGGTAGCGGTGGTGAAATACATTATTGAAAACGACATCCCGGGCAAGGTGATGAAGCTGGGCGAGTACTTCACCGCGGGGCTGCTCCAGATGAAACAGGAGTTCCCCTTTATCACCCAGGTGCGGGGACGCGGTCTCTTGCTGGCCATTGAGTTCAGCACTGATATTGGGGAGCAGATAACCGATGCCTGCCTGGAACGGCGATTACTGGTCAACCGGGTCAAGCCCAACGCACTGCGCTTTATCCCGCCGCTCATCGTGACCAAAAGCGAAATCGATGAGGGACTGGGCATACTGAGGGAGGTCTTTAAGAAATGGCAAGTCGAAAGAAAGTAGTTTTAGCTTACAGCGGCGGGCTGGATACATCGGTTGCCGTCCGCTGGATTGGTGAGAAATACAACATGGACGTTATTGCCGTCTGTGTCGATATCGGCACAGTGAAAGACCTGCCGGCGATACAGGAGAAGGCGCTCAAAGTTGGCGCCGTCAAGTCGATGGTTATCGACGCCCGCGATACCTTCGTCAATGACTATGTTTTTTCGGCGTTGATGGCCGATGCCGTCTATGAGGGGCAGTACCCGCTGGCGACGGCACTGGGACGGCCGCTGATTGTCAAAATCATGGTGGACATCGCGCGCCAGGAGAAGGCGGTGGCGGTGGCCCATGGCTCGACCGGAAAGGGCAACGACCAGGTGCGCTTTGACGCCGGTATAATCGCGCTGGCGCCGGACCTAAAAATCATCGCACCGGCCCGGGAGTGGGGTATGACCCGCGAGCAGACGATGGCCTACGCTAAGAAGCACGGTATCCCGGTGCCGACCACGGTTGCCAAGCCGTACTCGATTGACGAGAACCTCTGGGGCCGCAGTATTGAGTCCGGTATCCTCGAAGACCCGATGGTCGAGCCGCCGGAAGATATCTACAGTTGGACGAAGTCGGTGGACAAGTGCCCGGAGAAGCCGGCCTACGTTGAGATTGGCTTTGACAGAGGCGTGCCGGTCAGTCTTGACGGCAAGAAGCTCGGCGGTGTGGCCCTGGTTCAACAGTTGAACAAGCTGGCCGGTGATAACGGAGTGGGCCGTATTGACCATATTGAAAGCCGGCTGGTGGGCATTAAGTCGCGTGAAATCTACGAAGCACCGGCTGCGGTGACGCTGGTCAAAGCGCACCTAGCGCTGGAGGCGATGACGATGACGCGCCAGCAGTTGCGCTTCAAGGAACGGGTAGCCCAGGAGTACTCCGAGCTTGTCTACAACGGGTTATGGTTTTCCGCTTTGAGGCAGGAGCTTGATGCCTATGTGAGGATGTCGCAGCGCTTTGTCAGTGGCACGGTACGGGTTCGCCTGCACAAGGGCAACTGCACCGTGGTCGGGCGCGAGTCCGAGGTCTCCCTTTACAGTCATGCTTTGGCCACCTATGATAAGGGTGACGCGTTCGACCAGAGTCTCTCACCGGGTTTCATCCAGCTCTGGGCGCTGCCTTCCAAGATTCAGACTCAGAAACAGACTAAGGGGAAGTACTAGGGCAGGTATGAAAGTGAAGACGGAGCAACTGCGCGGGCGCTTCGCCGGAAAACTGGATGATGCGGCCGCTGGCTACATCGCTTCGATTAACTTCGACCAGCGACTCTACAAGCACGACATCGCCGGCAGTATCGCCCATGCCCGTATGCTGGGGGAGACCGGCATCATCAAGAAGGTTGAGGCAAAAAAAATTATCGCCGGGCTTAATGCCGTTCTGAAGGATATCGAATCCGGGAATGCCAAGCTGACGGTAGAGCTTGAGGATATCCACATGAACGTGGAATCGCTTTTGGCGGCGAAAATCGGTGACGTTGCCGGCAAGCTTCATACGGCGCGGTCTCGTAACGACCAGATAGCGCTGGACATGCGCCTGTTCGTAAGAGACGCCATTGACGAGACGGTCGGTGCTTTGAGCGCAATGCAGGAAGCGCTGGTCAACCTGGCTGAGGCCAACAGGACCGTCGTCATGCCCGGCTATACACACCTCCAGCGTGCTCAGCCGGTGCTCTTTGCCCATTACCTGCTGGCTTATTTCGAGATGTTCCAGCGCGATGTCGAGCGGTTTGAGGACTGCCTGGACCGGGTAGACGTACTGCCGCTGGGGAGTGGGGCATTGGCTGGGGTGGCTTATCCCATCGACCGCGAGATGGTGGCGAAGGAGCTGGGATTTACTAATATCAGCCGCAACAGCCTTGATGCCGTCTCCGACCGCGACTTTATTGTTGAGTATGAGGCAGCGGCGGCGCTGGTTATGGCGCACCTTTCGCGGCTGGCTGAAGAGATAGTTTTGTGGTCGTCGGCCGAGTTCGGGTTCATCGAAGTCAGCGATGCTTACGCTACCGGCTCGAGCATTATGCCGCAGAAGAAAAACGCCGATACCGCCGAACTGGCGCGTGGCAAGGCGGGCAGGGTCTTCGGCCATCTGGCGGCGGTGCTGGCAACGCTCAAGGGCCTGCCGCTGGCTTACAACCGCGACATGCAGGAAGATAAGGAGGGGCTGTTCGATACGGTTGACACGGTCGTAAACAGTCTTAACATGATGGCCAGCGTGTTAGCGACGTTGAAAGTCAACGCCGATAGAATGCGTGCGGCTGCGGCGGGTAGCTATACGCTGGCTACGGACGTTGCTGATTACCTCGTTAAGAAAGGCCTGCCCTTCCGACATGCTCATAACATCGCCGGCAATCTGGTGAAATACGCCGCGGCGAAAGGCAAAGAGCTAAAGGAGTTGACTCTTAAAGAGTACCGTTCGTTCTCGCCGCTGTTCTCAAAAGATGTGCTTGACATAACAATCGAAGCGTCTTTGATGGCGCGCTCGGTCTATGGCGGCACGGCGCCGTTGCAAGTCAACAGGGCGCTGGCCGAAGCCAGAAAACTTCTGCGAGGCGAAGGTGGTGGGTAGGAAAATCAAACTGGCGCCGTCAATTCTTTCGGCCGATTTCAGCCGGCTGGGTGAGCAGGTTGAGGAAGTTGCTAGGGCCGGTGCCGATTATATTCACCTTGATGTTATGGATGGTCACTTTGTGCCGAATATCAGCTTTGGGCCGGCAGTGGTCGAGGCGGTCAGGGGAGTGACCAAAATGCCGCTCGATGTGCATCTGATGATTTCGAAGCCGGAGAACTACGTCGCCCGGTTCGCCGAGTCGGGGGCAGATATCATTACCGTGCATGTCGAGGCCTGCCTGCATCTGCACCGAACGGTCCAGCAGATAAAAGACTTGAAGGTGAAAGCCGGCGTGGCACTCAACCCGGCGACGCCACTCATTTCAATCGAGGAAATCCTGCCGATGGTTGACCTGGTGCTACTGATGTCGGTCAATCCCGGCTTCGGTGGGCAGAAGTTTATCCCTGAGAGTTTTGGTAAGATTAGAGCCCTTCGGGAAGCGCTCGACGAAAACCGGCTGAAGGCGGAAATCGAGGTTGACGGTGGCATCGGGCCGGAAAACATCGCCGCTATAGTTAATGCCGGAGCGAGGGTAATTGTCGCCGGTGCGGCGGTATTCAACAACAAAGAGAGCGCCACAAGGGCGCTCCTGAGACTGAGGAAGGCGGCCGCCGGCTAGCGGACCAGCCGTTGCTGGCTGCGGATGCAGCGGGTGCAGAAGTTGCCATGGACCGGCTTACCATCAATGATGAGGGTTGCAGGGTGGATATTCGGCATCCAGCGGCGCCGGGTATGAACTTTAGAGTGGCTCACGTTACTGCCGTACACGGGAGCTTTGCCGCAAAGGTCACATTTGGTGTTCACAGGACGAACCTCTTTACCTTGGACTAACTTCTGTTGTAATATAAGTCACAATGGCGGATATGATACCACACCGCGGTTGGCGCTAGCAACAATCCACAGCTAGGGCGCTTGGTCTTCTACAATTGTTCAACGTGCGTCTTCTATTCGCGTGCTAATTAGCGGCCCTGGTAAGGAGAACTATGAAAGCAACAATCGAAACCGGGCAGGAACTCCGCGATATGTTCGGGGCCGCTGCCAGATGGCTTGAGAAGAGTGCCTCCGAAGTCGATGCAATTAATGTGTTCCCGGTGCCTGATGGGGATACCGGCACCAACATGCTCTTTACCATGCGCTCCACTATGGAAGAGGCGTTTCGCGCTCCGGACCACAGCACTGCTCAGGTGATGAAGGCGATGGCGCATGGGGCCTTGATGGGTGCCCGGGGTAACTCTGGAGTAATCCTGTCCCAGGTCTTTCGCGGTTTGGCCAAGAAGCTGGGCGACAAAGACGGCATCGGCCCCAAAGAATGGGCAGAGGCGCTGGGGGAGGCTTCTCGAACCGCCTATCAGGGTCTTTCGCGTCCGGTAGAGGGAACCATACTGACAGTCATGCGTGATGCGGCTGAGGCAGCCACAGCGGCGGCGGAGAAGGGTGGCGTTACCTTAACTGAAGTTATGGAGGCTGCAGTGGAGGCGGCGAAGAGGTCGGTAGCCAGGACGCCTTTGCTCCTTCCAGTACTGAAAGAGGCCGGGGTTGTGGATGCCGGGGGACAGGGACTGTATATTATTCTTGATGGTGCTTTACACTATATGCGTGGTGAGGCCGATGAGCTACAGTACCGTCGGCCGCAGCTGGTCGCCGCTGCGGACCCGATGCCGCCAAAGGTGACACCGCTGACTGGTGTTAAAGAAGAGCCTTACGGCTACTGTACCGAGTTTATTATCACCGGCGAAAAGCTCGATGCTGACCGCATCAGAAAACGTCTTGACCGGAAAGGGCAATCCCTGGTGGTTGTTGGGAATGAAAATGCGGTCAGAGTGCATATACATACACTCGACCCGGGCGCCATCCTGCACTGGGCGGTCTCCTTGGGTACTCTGCATCAGCTCAAAATACAGAACATGGATGACCAGCACGTTGATTTCATAGAGATGCAGAAGGAAAGACTGCCGACCCTTGATATTGGAATTGTTGCGGTGGCCGCTGGCCAGGGCATTACCGAACTGCTTCAAAGTCTCGGCGCCTCCGCCATTGTTCCCGGTGGTCAGACAATGAACCCTAGTGTCAGGGATATCCTTCAGGCAGTGGAGACGGTCCCATCAGATAAAGTCATTATCCTGCCGAACAATAAAAACATCATCCTGACGGCCTCTCAGGTACACAACCTGACTTCAAAAAAGGTAGCGGTTATCCCGACCAAAACGATTCCCCAAGGCGTGGCGGCTTTGCTGGCCTTTAACTACGAAGGCAATCTCGAGGAAAACACCAGGGCTATGGAAGCGGCGGTAAAATCGGTGCGGACAATTGAGGTGACCAGGGCGGTGCGTTCGACGCGGTTCGACGGGCTGAGGATAAAACGCGGGCAGTACATTGCGATTGTCGATGATGAAGCGCTCATCGCCAACGATGACGAGATAGAACCGGTGATTCTCCGTGCCCTGCAGAAGATGGTATGTGGGAACGTCGAAGTGATTACACTCTACTACGGGGCTGACAGTCAGGCGTCGCAGGCAGAAGGGATAGTCCAGCAGATACGTCAGAAGTATCCGCAGGTGCAGGTGGAACTGGTCCGTGGCGGACAGCCGCATTACAATTACATAATATCTCTGGAAGGATAAAACAGGAGGACAGCGTTGTGGTCAAGATTGTGACGGATACCCTTTCGGATCTTCCGGCAAGCCTGATAAAAGAACTCGGGATAAGCGTCGTCCCTTTGAATCTGCATTTCGGTACCGAGGTGTATCGGGATACGGTAGACATCACAACGGATGTTTTTTACCAGAAGCTGATGAGCAAGCAGGTATTTCCGACCACTTCGGCACCAGGCCCCGGTATTTTCGTGGAGTTGTACAATCAGTTGGCCAAAGAGACGGATGCCATAGTCGCTATCATGACATCGCGCAAAATAAGCGCCGTTGGCGAAAGCGCCATGCAGGCCAAAAACATGGTCAAGCTCGATGCGCGGATTGAGGTGATTGATACCCAGCAGGTTGCTGGTGCTCTGATGCTTGTGGTCATTACTGCTGCCGAAGCGGCTAAAGCCGGTGCTAATTTCGAGCAGGTGGTGTCTCTGGTGAAAGACACCGTACAGCGGACACATGTACGCATGGCGTTCGATACGCTGGAGTATCTGAGGCGCGGTGGTCGCATCGGCAAAGCGCAGGCGCTTCTTGGCAGTCTCTTGAAGATCCATCCTGTGCTTGGCCTCAAGGACGGTGAGGCGTTTCCTCATCATCGGGCCAGGAACCGGGCGGGCGCCGTGGATTTTCTGGTAAATTTCGCCCGCGGCTTCGCCAAGATTGAGAAGATGGTCGTTGAAGATGCCACCACGCCACAGGAAGCGGATGATCTGGTTGATCGTCTTGCAGCCTTCTATCCCAAGGAGCGCATCTACCGCGCCAAGGTTAGTCCGGTCTTCGGCGCTCACGTCGGGCCGCATGTTCTCGATGTGGCGATTATAGAGGGGAAGAAAGAAGCCGGCGATATCCCGGTACCGGCTGCCCAGAAGGCGAAGGGCCTCTCTCCGTCTCCAGCTATCCTCTGACGAGGATATTGTCTCTTGATTGTGCCTGTAGAGCCGCTGAAAAGCATCCTCCAGCTTGAGCAGAAGCGGCACTATGATAACGGAGCGGTCATTGGAGGGCTTGATGGCTTTGTGTCGAGATGGGCCGCTCAGGTGAGCCAGCGGAGGGTCGGGCCGCGTTTTCTTGCACGTCTCAAAAAGCTTGAGCTAACCCGGCCCAACTATGCCTCATGGGATGTCGAAAAGCGGCGCAAATGGGTGGAGCGCCTTCTAGCATGGCTGGCGGTCGCCGAGGACGAGGCACAGCAGTCCGCTACGGTTTCGTCTAAAGCACCGCCTTTGTCTCGTCCAACAAAGCCGGTCGTGTGGCGTGCCATACCGGACGCCGGTCTCAATGCGCCTATTGCCAGCGTGAAGGGCGTTGCCTCGGGTGTTGGTGGTAAGCTGTCGCGTCTCGGAGTCAGAACGGTACGGGACATGCTCTATTTCTTCCCACGGCGTCATATCGATTACAGCAACCGGCGCTTCATTGCCGATTTGAAGGAGGGTGAAGAGCAGACCGTCGTGGCTACAGTGTGGCAGGCCAGCAGTGAGTTTCTTGGCGGCCGGCGTGGTACGGTGGCGGTGGTAGGTGATGAGACCGGGAACATGCGGGTGGTGTGGTTCAATCAGCCGTACCTTGCCGAGCGTCTACGGACGAACTCTCGAATTGCCATCAGCGGCCGGATAACGGTGTATCGTGGGATCAAGCAGTTTGAGTCTCCTGAATGGGAGTTCATCGGTGATGCTGATGAGGACCTGCTTCATACCGGTCGCCTCGTGCCCGTCTACCCGCTGACCCAGGGGCTTTTCCCCAAGCAGATGCGTCGTTTGGCCAAGACGGTGGTCGATGGGTGGGCCGACCGTGTGGTGGACTTCATGCCGGATGCAATTCGGGAAAGGTGTCATCTGGCAGGACTGTCCTGGGCGATCCGACAGGCGCATTTCCCCGATTCCCATGAGACTCTGGGTGGGGCCAGGCGTCGGCTGGCCTTCGACGAGCTGTTTCTTTTCCAGATGGGTGTTCTTGGGCGAAAGAGGGAGTGGCAGGAAAGCCAGCCGGGTAGTCCGCTATCGGTTGACCGTGGACTGGTTGACCGGCTGGTAGCCAGTCTGCCGTTTAGCCTGACCAAGGCGCAGGCGAAGGCGCTGGATGAGATTCTAACCGACATCCAGAAGCCCAAGGCGATGTCGAGGCTCCTTCAGGGCGAGGTCGGTAGTGGTAAGACCGTGGTGGCAGTAGTGGTGCTGATTGTGGCGGTAGCTAACGGTTGTCAGGGCGCATTCATGGCGCCCACCGAGATACTCGCTGAACAACACTTCAACAGCGTTTGCCAGTTTTTGAAGATGCTGGGCGGTAGAGAAGAGGAGAGTGAGGCTAGTATGCGTCGCTATCACGGTGTCCTAGATAGGCCGGTGGTCGTGGCGCGCCTGGTGGGTGCGCTTTCGGCTAGAACCAAGAAGGCTTTGCATCAACAGGTTGAAGACGGTGAAGTGGGAATCACTATCGGTACGCATGCCATCATTCAGAAGGACGTATCTTTCAGAAAGCTGGGACTGGTAGTTGTTGACGAACAGCACCGCTTCGGCGTGGAACAGCGCTCGGCGCTGCGCCAGAAGGGTTTTAACCCGCATGTGCTGGCGATGACGGCGACACCGATCCCGCGCACCATGGCCCTAACTTTGTACGGTGATCTCGACCTATCGGTCATCGATGAACTGCCTCCTGGCAGACAGAGGGTGAGAACGAGGTGGGTATACCCGGAGGAACGTCCTAAGGCATATGATTTCGTCCGGCGCCAAGTAGCCGAGGGCCGACAGGCGTTCATCATCTGTCCTTTGATTGAGGAGTCTGAAGCGGTGCAGGCCAGAGCCGCAGTCGCTGAATACGAGCGTTTGTCCGGTGAGGTTTTTCCTCAGCTGCGTCTGGGACTGCTTCATGGGCGCATGTCGGCTGAAGACAAGGAAAGTGTTATGGCTCAATTCCGTGCCGGCGATCTTGATATTCTTGTTTCCACGGCGGTGGTCGAGGTTGGTATTGATGTCCCCAATGCCACGGTTATGCTGGTCGAGGGCGCTGATAGGTTTGGCCTTTCTCAGCTTCACCAGTTCCGCGGTCGAGTGGGTCGCGGCCAGTATGCCAGCTATTGTCTCCTGCTAGCGGAAAACCCGTCTGAGGAAGGCAGGGAACGCCTGAGGCTGATCGAGCGGGTTCATAACGGATTCCTGCTGGCGGAAGAGGACCTCAAGATGCGAGGCCCTGGAGAATTCTTTGGGACGCGCCAGAGCGGACTAGCCGACTTTCGCATGGCGAAGCTGTCAGACGTGGCCTTGCTGGAGCTGGCAAGAACTGAGGCGATGTCGCTGTGGAAGGATATGCGTCTCATTAAGAGCCCTGAGTATCAGCCTTTGATGGCGGAACTGGCACGGACCTGGCCCGGCGTGGCCGAGTGGAGCTAGAAGACTGGCCGCCGTATTGGACTTATGATGGCTTTCGTGTACAATAGGCGTTCAAAGCACGTGCCGGAGCGCCAAGAAAGGAGGGCCTATATCATGCCCCGCTGTGGTTGTGGAGCCTCCAAGAAGACAGCTGCGTCGAAAGGTGAGGCCAAAAAGACAGCTTCCAAGAAGTCCCTCAAATAGTATCCGGTAGAGTGAGTGCCGCTGCGTCACAGCGGCACTCACTTAATCCTTGTATGTTGAGACGAAGAATAGCTGAATCCCTTGAGGTGGCGGTCCGCACGGCGCAGGAGCGCGGAGCTATCGTTCCCACGACGCTCCCGGAGTTGCTGGTAGAACGTCCTCAGGATCCCAAACACGGCGACTATGCCTCAAGCTTGGCTTTGAAGCTGGCAAGGGCGACACGTGCCAACCCGATGATAATTGCCGAGAAGCTTGCTGAATTGCTGCCCCCTATCGCTGGCGTGGAGCGCGTGACTATTGCGGCTCCAGGGTTCATCAATTTCACGATTTCCGGCAAGTGGCTGACGGAGCAGGTGAATGTAGTCCTCAAGCAGGGGGATGCTTATGGCAATGTGCCTCTCGGCGGCGGTAAGCGTGTGCAGGTCGAGTTCGTAAGTGTGAACCCGACAGGTCCACTGCATGTCGGCCACGGACGCGGCGCGGTATTGGGGAGTACCCTGGCTAACGTACTAACCGCGGCCGGTTATGATGTTGAGAGAGAGTACTACGTCAACGACGCGGGTACCCAGATAGACAACTTCCGGATTTCACTGTACGTGCGTTATCAGCAATGTTTCGACCGTGATGTGCCGATGCCTAACGAAGGGTATTTCGGCAAATACATGGTCGAACTGGCAAGGGATATTGCCTCATCCGAAGGTGACCGATTCTTGAGGATGCCGGAGGACAGAGCCATCTGCGAACTTGGGGCGATTGGTCTGAGCAGGATGGTCGATGCTATCAGGGATGAGCTGGATCGACTGCGCGTCAAGTTCGATACTTGGTTCAGCGAGCATGACCTGTATCAGGGTGGTCAATGGGATCGGGCTATGGACATTTTGAGGAACGGGGGATATGTGACCCAGAAGGAGAATGCCATCTGGTTCGTTTCCACGGCGCTTGGCGAAGACAGGGACAACGTTCTGGTTCGTAGTAATGGTTCGCCGACTTATTTTGCTTCGGACGTTGCCTATCATTACAACAAGTTCCTGGAGAGGAAATTCGACCAGGTCATTAATATCTGGGGAGCGGATCATCAGGGGCATGTATCGCGGATGAAGGCAGTGATCGGCGCCCTTGGAGTTTCCCCGGAGCGTCTAAAGGTGATTATCACCCAGCTTGTGACGCTGCGGCGCGGCCAGGAAGTAGTAAGGCTATCCAAGCGCAGCGGGGACATCATTACTCTGGCTGAGGTCATGGATGAGGTCGGAGTTGACGCTTGCCGGTTTGTCTTCCTTTCCCGTTCCGCCGACAGCCAGATGGACTTTGACCTGGAACTGGCCAAGAAGCAGTCAGTTGAGAACCCGGTCTACTATGTCCAGTATGCCTATGCCCGTATCGCCAGCATCCTCCGGCTGGCCCAAGAGCAGGGTATTAACTTCGCTGACGGCGACGTTTCTCTGCTGACGAACGATGCCGAACTAGCGCTCCTTCGTGAGATAGTAAGATTGCCGGAATTGATAGAAATGATGGCCGCCAGGCTCGAACCGCACCATCTTCCGCATTATGCCCAGGACCTCGCTACCATTTTTCACAGCTTTTATCAACAGTGCCGCGTGATCTCCCCTGATCAGGCGGTGACCAAAGCACGGCTCAAGCTGGTTATGGCGGCGCGTATAGTCCTTGCCCGAGTATTGGATCTGATGGGGATGACTGCGCCAGAGCGCATGTAGCCGTTATCTACGCATCAATCCTACCTACTATCTACCAGGATTTTTTATGCTACCTATTGCTTTTCGGTAAAGTGATGTTTAGAATAGCTTTACAGTCAGCTGTATGGCAACAATGACCGGCCGTATCAGCGCCGGACGGTCATTTGGATATAGGTGATCAATTGGAAGGCGACCACGGGCGTTCCGGTTTATCCGGAATGCTTTCTCGTGAGCAGGTCAGGTCGAGCATAAGGTACTCCACCGGTGAAGGGGTGGCGTCGGCGGCGAGTGAAGGAGCGACAGAGGAGTACTATGTTCCCTATGCACTGGCGGCCGGCGCATCAGCTTCAATTGTCGGTTGGCTGGTTGCTCTGGCGCAGCTGGCGCTGGCACTATGCTATTTAAAGGTCCCCGACTACGTCAGAAAGATAGGCAGCCGCAGGCGTTCTATTCTCGTCCTAGTTTTCGTTGATGTTGTCACCTTTCTACCCTTCGTGATTCTTCCGTTCCTGGTCAGAGACTATTTGGTCCAGACTATTTTCCTGTTTTACATTCTTTCGGTTGTTCCCACCATCGTCGTCGGCCCTATCTGGGCAAGCTGGATAACGGACCTGGTACCAGTGGGGGTTCGAGGCAGGTATCTGGGCCAGCGACTGACGTTTATGGGAGCCAGCGAACTGGCTTGCTTCATTGCCGCCGGAGTAATATTGAACTGGTTCAGCGGTCAGGTATTTGTTGGTTTCTCCATTATCTTCACTTTCGCCGCGCTAGCGAGACTGGCCTCATGGTTCATGTACTGGAAGATGAATGAGGTTCCGATAATACGGCGGGAAGAGGTCAGTCATTTCGGCTTCCACGATGTGATGCCGGCGTTAAAGAATGGCAATGTCGGCCAGTTTATGGTATTTGCCGCGTCTTTGTATTTCACAATTTTCCTGGCGTCGCCTTTCTTCGCCGTGTTCATGCTTACGGAACTCAAATTCTCTTATCTGGCGTTTATGATTGTTATCTGCAGTGAGCAGGCGGCGCGGCTGGTCATTCTCAGGTTCTGGGGAAAGTACGCCGACGCTAGGGGCAGTCTGAAGGTCGTAAAACTGGTATCTGTGGTTATCCCGGTAGTTCCGGCTTTGTGGCTGGTGTCTCAAAACATCATCTACCTTGTTTTCGTTCAGATAATTACAGGTCTGGCTCTGGCCGGGTTTGAGCTTTGCGCGGCCAATTTCATGTATGGGGCGGCGCCAACAGGCGGCCGCATTAAGTATATAGCGTTGTTCCGTTCTCTTAACGGTATAGGGGCTGCGGCTGGTGCTTTGCTTGGCGGATATCTGGCAATAGTATTGGTCCCCATCTTCGGGCATAAGCTGCTGGCGCTTTTCCTGTTGTCCGGGATACTGCGCGGCGTCGTTGTTCTGAAGTTCCTGCCGCCGATAATCGATGTCTCTTTGAAAAGCGCTAAGAAACCGGCGTGGGGTACCTTTCGGCCCAAAGGCATGCTGGCGGATGACGCTATCAGCGATGGTTTTGGCTGGGGACTGTTATACATACCCGAAAGCATGCGTCGCGATTTGAGTCGTGTTTTCGACATGGACCGGGGGCTTCTCCATGAGAAGTCCCACCCGGGCAGGGAAGGACTGTTTCAAAGGTGGGCGCGTCTCGCGGAGCGGCATCACGTTGTGGATGGGCCGCCGCCATCGCCGGGATCTGGTCAGCGCGAGGAATTGAGGCGCGCTGGTCTAATACATCTGGCGGCTGGCCAGGCCGCGGAAAGGCGTGTTAATGGGGAAAAGAAGACGTCTGCAGGTGAAAAAAGCCTGCACTATGGTGAGAGGTTATGGCACCGTCTCCGGCGGCGGTTCGGAATCGAGACCGCGGCGTCTTCCGCGCAGGCTCGGGCCGGGGTTGCCTTACTTCATAATGTCGAGATCAGGCAGAAGGTGTCCGAGGCAGCGCTCAGTCAAGGTAATGCTGAGGTCTCAGGTCGAGAATGGCGCAGCGACCTGCGTCAGAAATGGTTGCGGGATGCCCTTAAACAGTGTGCGCAGACCGGGGGAAAAGCTCCAGTGGAGACAGGCAAGGCTCGGACTTTCGAGGGGCTACTTCATAACTCACGGGCATGGCAGGCGCACCTTGGTAAAGCTTCCAAGAATGGTGCAGGCTCGAGTGGCCAGCTTCAGCCAGAAGCCAGGATAGAAGGCCTGCTGCACAGAGATGGTGCACGGGAGGCGTTTAGGAGCCGGTCAGACGGTAACAGTGTGGGTGACCATGGTGGCAAAACAAGTTCGTCCCATCGTGAAGGACTGCTTTATGATGAACGTGCGTGGGGTAGGTATCTTGGAGACTCGGGCAAGAGTTGGGACGCGCATGGTGAGATTGGAAATGTTACCCAGCCCGGTCAGCTTGGTACGGATAGGCGGAACGAAGTCCTGACTCGCGTAGATACGTGGAGTATGGAAAAACGTCAGGTATGGCGCATCGACAGGAGAGTCTCGGGTAGGGCAATGGTAGCGAGGTTAAGGAGTGGGCTAAACGAATTCGGTCGGAAGCGGTCCCGTTATTCTTTTTAAGAGGTTTTGGCTCGGATGTTTTGGGGTGGAAGCATCTTGTTAGCACGTTGCCTTTCTGATAAACTACCTCGAACATGAAGCGTGTCTTTTCCGGGGCCCGGCCGACGGGCCGCCAGCATATCGGTAATTACCTCGGCGCCATCCAGAATTACGTCAAGTTACAGGATGAATACGAGTGCGTCTACTGCGTGGTGGATGTTCACGCGCTGACGACCATGGAGGAGACGGAGAAACTGGCCGAGAATACTCGTGAGATGATGCTGGACTGGCTGGCGGCGGGGCTTGACCCTGAGCGCAGCATTCTGTTCGTCCAATCGCACGTGCCTGAGGTGATGGAGCTTCACACCTTGCTGAGTATGGTGACCCCGCTGGGCTGGCTTCTGCGTGTGCCAACATTCAAGGAGAAAGCACGTTCCCAGCCGCACAATGTCAACTACGGGTTGGTCGGTTATCCGGTATTGATGACTGCCGATATCATCCTTTACAAAGCCGAGGTGGTTCCGGTCGGTGAGGACCAACTGCCGCATCTGGAACTGGCGAGGGAGATTGTACGGCGTTTCAACACTATCTTCGGCGATACGTTTCTTGAGCCGCAGGCTAAGCTGACTTCATTTCCGATGGTGCTTGGTCTTGACGGGGCGCAGAAGATGAGCAAAAGTTACGGCAATACTATAGATTTGGTATTGACGGACGAGGAAACAACCCAGCGGGTAATGACAGCGGTTACGGACCCGGCACGCAGGTTCCGGAATGACCCCGGGCATCCTGATGTCTGCAATGTTTACCGGCTTCACCAGTACTTCAATGCTGGGCAGGCTAGTCTAATTCATAATGAATGCACTTCAGCAAAGCGCGGTTGTGTAGACTGTAAGAAGCAACTCGCGGTGAGCATGAATACCTTTCTGGCTCCGTTCCGCCAGCGCCGGGCTGAGTTAGCGGGCCGGCCTGATTATGTGGATGACGTGCTTGTGGACGGGGCCAGACGTGCCCGCGCCATCGCTCAAGGGACAATCGCCGAGGTTCGCCAGAGAATGGGCTTCCTCAAACTGCCAGCGTCCAGACCTGTCAATGGTTGAGCTTCCGCAATCGTCAAGCGGCCGCGATATTATGGATGTTGTTGACAGTGCGGCCAGGCAAGCCGGAGCGATTATCAGGGCGAGCTTCCGTGGCCATAACCAGGTCAAAGTCAAAGGCAGGAGCAATCTCGTTACTCAGGTGGATGTGTCAGCTGAGCAGGCTGTCCTCACAATCCTGCGGGCTGAGTATCCGGGATGTCCGGTACTTTCCTAGGAGACGAACAGTAGTACAGAGCTTTCCGGCTATACGTGGATAGTCGATCCTCTGGACGGTACTAACAATTTCGTTTTTGGCATACCCTTCCTGTGCGTTAACATTGCGCTGGTAAGAGATGGTGATGTTATCTTCGGTCTTACTTACGATCCTCTTCAGGACGAGTGCTTTCGTGCCCGGGCGGGATCGGGCTGTTTTCTTAATGGTGAGCGGATTTGCGTCTCATCACGCTCGAAATTAGAGGCCGCCATCGTAGGGTTTGACATCGGATATGACGTGAAATGGGGTGAGGAGGTATTTGAGTTGGCAAGTTTTCTCCGACCTGAGGTGCATAGCCTGAGGGTGATGGGTTCTGCGGCATTGTCTCTGGCGTATGTCGCCTGCGGCCGGCTGGACCTCTATTTTCACAAGTACTTGTATCCGTGGGACACCGCACCGGGGATACTGCTGATCAAAGAGGCCGGTGGTATGGTTTCAGACTGGAACGGCCAGATGGCCACGCCGCTGACGCGCCAGATAGTCGGGGCGGGTGACGAGTTGAGACGGGAGTTCCTGCAATGGATAACAGGCCGTGGAATTGAAGGCAGGCGTTGAATTATGTTTTGCCGTGACGGCTCATGAAACTGCCGATCCTTCGGAGGGCCTCTTCGATTTCAGGAAGCGAAGTCGCGTAGCAACAGCGTACATGTCCCTCTCCGCATCTGCCGAAGGCGGAACCGGGCACCACGGCAACTTTTTCCTCCATCAGTAGCTTTTCGGCGAATTCATCGGAATTCATGCCGCTCTTGCGTATTGACGGGAAGACGTAGAAAGCGCCTTTCGGTTCAAAGCAGGTGAAGCCGATGTCCCTCAGCCCCTTCAGGATAATGCGTCGGCGCTGGTCGTATTCTTGAAGCATGCTGGCAGTGTCGGCATCGCCGTTCTTGAGGGCTTCTAACGCCGCCATTTGGCCGACGGTTGGAGCGCACATCATGGAATACTGGTGAATCTTGGTGATGGCCTCAATCAATTCGTGCCTGGCGGCTACGTAGCCGACTCTCCATCCCGTCATAGCGTAAGACTTGGAGAAACCGCCGACGAGGATAGTGTTATCTTTCATGTTTGGCAGTGCGGGAAAGCATACCGGCTCGACTCCGTAGACGAGCTCACGGTAAATCTCATCGGAGATGACGAGGATATCATGGTCGCGAGCAAACTCACCGATTTCAAGAAGTTCATCTTGGGACATGGTGGCGCCTGTCGGGTTGGCCGGATAGCCGAGTAAAACTGCTTTGGTTCGCGGAGAGAGTCGCGATTCGACGTCATGCGGACCGATGTGAAAATCGGTCTTTTCCGATGTCGGCACCATCACCGGCATGCCGCCGGCCAGAATGGTGCAAGCCGGGTAAGCTACGTATGATGGGTCGGGCATAATGACCTCGTCGCCCGGATTGAGAATGGCCCTTAGTGCAAGATCGAGCGCCTGGCTGCTGCCGGTAGTGATGAGTAATTCTCTGGTGGGATCGTAGGAGACTCTGTAATGCGATTCCAGGTACTTTGCCAGCTCCTGCCGCAGCTCAATCAGGCCGAAGTTTGAGGTATACATGGTATACCCCTTCTCGATTGAGTAGATAGCGGCCTCCCGGATGTGCCATGGCGTCACGAAATCAGGCTCACCGACACCAAGGGATATGACGTCCTGCATGGTCGTAATCAGGTCGAAAAACTTCCTGATGCCGGAGGGTGAGACCATGTTTACCCTGTCGGAGATGGGACTGCGTGTAGTCTTGGTTGAATGGCTTGCGGACATGGCTGTCTCCAACGCCGCCGGTGGCTATGGCGAGACGGGCAGACGTCTGATCTCTTCGCCGCCTTCGATGATGTCTCCGTCTTCCTTGTATTTTTTGAGGAGGAAGTGGGTCACGGTGCTTTGAACTCCCTCGATAGGCGCCAGCTTATCGGAGACAAACATGGCGACATCCTGCATTGTCTTGCCTGACACAAGGACGGCCAGATCATAGGTGCCGGAGACGAGATATACGGAGCGCGCCTGCGGGAATTCGTAAACGCGCCTGGCGATCTTATCGAAGCCCACATCCCGCTGGGGCGTGATTTTGACCTCCACCAGGGCCCAGACCTGCTCTTCTCCCAGCTTCGCCCAGTTAATGACTGTCTTGTATCTCAAGATGGTGTGATCCTTCTCAGCCTGTTTGATGGCCTCACTAACCTTGCTCACCGGTATACCGGTCATTGTTGCAATCTGATCCGGGGTGGTACGAGCGTTATTCTGAAGTATCTCGAATATCTGTTTCACTTGGGCTGTCCCCTTTTAATATACTGGCTTCGATCTTGAATTATAGCAAAGCTTAAGCAGATAGTCCTCTCAGTACTCCGGTATGAGTCAGCAGACAGCCTTAACTTACAGCGCCGGGCGACGTTTGTGCCAGTCGGTCGCCTGCTCGTAAGTGTAGGCGATGCGTAGAAGCGTCTCTTCGGCAAACGGCCTGCCCATGATTTGCATGCCGACCGGCAGGCCATTGGCGAACCCGGCTGGTATGGAAATGGCGGGTATACCGGCGATGTTGACTGAAAGGGTGCACACATCGCTGAGGTACATCTGGAGCGGGTCGCCGACTTTCTGTCCCAGCTTGAAAGGGACGGTGGGTGAGGTGGGAGTAATTAGAGCATCACATTTCTGGAACGCAAGATCAAAGTCCCGCCGGATCAGTGTCCGCACCTTCTGTGCCTTCAAGTAGTACGCGTCGTAGTATCCGGCCGAGAGTGCGTAGGTGCCGAGCATAATGCGGCGCTTGACCTCCGGCCCGAAGCCTATCTGGCGGGTTTTCTCGGTGGCATCCCAGATGTTTCTGGCCTCGTGGTAAGAGAACCCGTATTTGACGCCGTCGTATCGTGCCAAATTGGCCGATGCTTCTGATGGCGCGATGATGTAGTAGACGGCAAGCGCATATTCCGTGTGGGGTAGGGAGAGCCACTCAAGCCTCGCTCCCATAGACTCAAACTTGGCCAGCGCCTGGTCCAGGACGTCCCTGACTTCAGCCTGCATGCCGGCCACGAAGTACTCTTTTGGCACGCCGAGGCGCATACCGGTTATGTTCGGGGAAAGGGCTCCGGGGTAGTCGGGGACCGGCTCGGCCACGGAGGTGGAATCGCGCTGGTCGTGTCCCGATATGGCGTTCAGCATGATGGCGCAGTCGGTAACATCCTTGGTCAGGGGGCCAATCTGGTCGAGGGAGCTGGCGAACGCGATAAGCCCGTAGCGGCTGACACGGCCGTAGGTAGGCTTCAGTCCGACAACATTGCAAAAGCCGGCCGGCTGGCGGATACTGCCGCCGGTATCGGAACCCAGGGCCGCCAGTGCCTCGTCCGCGGCCACCGCGGCGGCCGAGCCACCGCTGCTACCGCCGGGCACCCTTGTCAGGTCCCACGGGTTGTGTGTTGGATGGAAGGCCGAGTTTTCGGTGGATGACCCCATGGCGAATTCGTCCATATTGGTCTTGCCGACGATTACGGCTCGACGCGATTTTAACTTCTCAATCACCGTTGCATCGAATGGAGGCACATAGGTCTCCAGAATGCGTGAAGAGCAGGTAGTGCGGATACCCTTGGTCGAGATGTTGTCCTTGATCAAGATTGGGATACCGGTGAGATGGTCAACTATGCCGCTCGCCAGGGCATCGTCGGCGGCTTTGGCCTGTTCCATCGCTGGTTCTTCGTTGACGGTGACGCACGCTTTGATTTTAGGTTCAACAGCGGCGATGCGGGACAGAACGGCCTTGGTCAACTCCACAGCTGATATCTTCCTTTGGTGCAGAAGCCGGGCGGCATCGTGGATGGTCAGGTGGTGTAGTTCGGTCATCGTTCAGTCTTCCAGGACAGCTCGCACCTTGAAGTAGCCGTCTTCTTTCTGCGGTGCGTTTGACAGGATTTGCTCGCGTGGATACGAAGGCATAACCGCGTCCTGCCGGAAGACGTTCTGGAGTGGTACCGAATGCGTGGTCGGTGCTATATCCCCGGTATCGAGCTGTCTCAGCACTTCGAAGTTTTCGAGAATGTTTGACAGCTGGGTTTGCATCAGCTCAATTTCGGCCTCGGTCAGACTTAGGCGAGCCAGAGTGGTAATGTGCCGGACTTCTTCTCGGCTCAGTTTCATAGGCTGCGCTCCTGTGTTTCACTGTGTTCTCGCCAGAGAATGGCAGGCATTATAGCACGTGGCACGAATAGTGGTCATCTTCATTGAAGTTGCCGTGACCGCCGGGAACAAGCTATAATGTGCCAACGTCCCCAGACTGGCAGAGTTTTCACTGCGCCGTACTTTTTTGTTGCGGAGTATGCCAGACTCAGATCGTAGAGGTTAGATAGAATTGCAACAGTATCTGCCGAAGCAAATTAGAAACGTGGTTCTATTGGGCCATTCCAATAGTGGCAAGACCTCTCTTGTCGAATCCGTGTTATTTTCTGCGGGGGCTATAAGCCGTCTTGGTACGGTTAATGACGGTACCACCACCTCCGACTTTGAGCCGGAGGAGACCAGAAGGAAGATCAGCATCAGCCTTTCTTTGCTTCCTCTGGAATGGAAGGGTACCAAGGTAAATTTTCTGGACACACCGGGTTATCCAGACTTCGTCGGTGAGGTCAAGTCGGGGCTTCGTGTTACCGAGGCGGCGATTATTGTGGTGTGCGCCGCTTCCGGAGTCGAGGTCGGTACGGAACAGGCCTGGGCTTTTGTCAATGAGGCCCGTATGCCCAGGGTCATTTTTGTCAACAAGATGGATCGTGACAACGCCGACTTCTTCCGGACGTTAAAGGATATCGAGGCCAAATTCGGCGCAAACTGTCTGCCTTTGCAACTGCCAATTGGCGCCGAGAAGAACTTCAAAGGAATTGTGGACATTATCAGCGGCAAAACTCTCGGTGCCGGCCAGACCGCCGGCCCAGGGGTGCCGGCCCAATTGAAACAGCAGATAGATTCCTATCGGGAGAAGCTGGTGGAGGTGGCGGTTGAGGCTGATGATGCTATCCTATCGCGATACCTCGAAGGCGGTACGGTTACCGATGAAGAAATACTTCGGGGATTGAAGCAGGCGGTCATTCAGGGCAGGCTTACTCCGGTACTTGTCGGGTCGGGGCTTGCTAATATGGGCGCCGCCGCGCTTCTTGATGTCGTTTGTCAGTATTTGCCGTCACCGGCGGATGTCGGCGTGGAAGCCGTAATAGCCTCGGGCGAAAAGGTCAAAATTGATGCCGATCCATCTGGCCCGCTGGCGGCCTTTGTTTTTAAGACTACCGCTGATCCGTATGTCGGAAAGCTAAGCTACTTCCGGGTGTATTCCGGGACGGTTTTCAGCAACTCTCAGGTGTGGAATGCGGCCAAGAACTCGGTGGAGAGACTTGGGCAGCTATTCATTCTCCGCGGCAAGAACCAGGAGACGGTCCAGCAGGTCATGGCTGGCGATATCGGGGCAGTAGCGCGCCTGTCAGCTACCAGCACAGGTGATTCATTGACGGCGCGTGAGAAGCCGGTGCTATTGCCGCCGGTCAATTTTCCTCAACCGAACTTGAGCAAGGCGGTCTATCCGAAGTCTAAGAATGACCTGGACAAGATGAGTACCATCTTGCCCAGGCTTTGTGAGGAGGATCCGACTCTGACCGTGAGGCGCGATTCTGATACGGCTGAGATTATCCTTTCCGGGCTCGGTGAGACCCATCTTGAGGCTGCTGCTGAAAAGATGGCGCGCAAGTTCGGGGTTGAGGTCAAATTGGAGCCGCCGAAGATTCCCTACCGTGAAACCATACTGAAAAAGGTTACGGCCGAGTACAAGCACAAGAAGCAAACGGGAGGGCACGGGCAGTACGGGCATGTGGTGATTGAGTTGGAACCGTTGCCCCGCGGCACCGGATTTGAGTTCGCCGAGCGTGTCGTTGGCGGAGCGGTACCAAAGAACTATTATCCTGCGGTTGAGAAGGGAATCAACGAAGCCAGGCAGGAAGGCGTGATGGCCGGATATCCGGTGATAGATGTCCGAGCAACGTTGACTGACGGCAGTTCACACCCGGTGGACTCGTCGGAAATAGCATTTAAAATTGCGGCCGCTGCGGCTTTGAAGAAAGGCCTGACAGAGGGGCAGCCAGTTCTTCTTGAGCCGGTGGTAAATCTGAATGTTGCGGTTCCTGAGGGTTTTGTCGGCGATATTATCAGTGACCTCAATACCAAGCGTGGCCGTGTCATGGGGATGACTCCGCAGGGAGGTGTTACTACAATTCAGGCGCAGGTGCCTCTGGCTGAGGTTATGAGATACTCAATTGATTTGAGGTCGATTACTCAGGGTCGCGGGACTTACAGCATGGAATTCAGCCATTACGAGGAAGTCCCGGCCCACGTGGCGCAAAAGGTGATAGCCGAAAAGCAAGCTCGCGAAACGGAAAAACAGTAGGGGTTCCCGGGGGTGTGAGTAAAGGGGGCCGTCGCGACAACCCCCTTTACTCATCCGTTGTGATGCGCTGGTTTACCCGGCCAGCAGTTCTTTCACCTTTGCAGTGAAGGCGGGCAGGACCTGTTTCCAATCGCCAACAACACCGAAGCGGGCTTCTTTGAAGATGTTTGCCTCCGGGTCCTTGTTGATGGCGACGATGGTCTTGGCACCGGAGCATCCAGCAAGGTGCTGGCTGGCGCCGGAAATGCCGACCGCAATGTAGAGCTCCGGCGTGACAATCTTGCCGGTGAGGCCGACCTGTATCGTAGCCGGTACCCAGTTGTTGTCGCATGGCGGACGGCTGGCTCCAACAGCGGCCTTGAGCACTTTGGCTAGCTCTTCAAGTTGCTTGAAACCGTCGGGGCCGCCGATGCCGCGGCCACCGGCCACTACCGTCTGAGCGTCCTCAAGCTTGATACCGGCCACTTCTTCCTTAACTTTGCCGAGGTATTTTGTCTTAATCTGGGCGGGGTCAATGGTCACACTCACCGGAATCACCTGTCCCTGCCGGGTCGTGTCTGCGGGTAATGGGCTCATGGCCTTCTGGCGGATGGTGGCCATCTGAGGGAACAACTCCGAAGTGAAGACGGCCCTGGCGTTGCCGCCGTAGACAGGTTTGGTCATGAGCAGGAACTTGGTGTCCGGGCTTAAAGCAAGGTCGATGCAGTCCAGGGTAGCCGCCGTGCCAAGCCGGAAGGCAAGTCTGGGCGCGAGGTCGCGGCCGATTGCTGTTTGACCCATCAGCAGGATGCGCGGGAAGGTTTCCTTCACAAGCTTTTCCATCACGGCTACATAAGTGGCCGTCTGGTAGTCTTTGAGTTGGGCATCTTCGGCGACGTATACTTTATCGGCCCCGAGAGCTATCAGTTCATTGGCGAAACCGGCGACTTTATCGCCGAGCAGAACCGCGGAAACTTCCTCGCCGAGTTCGGTGGCCAGTTTTCTGGCACAGCCCAGCAGTTCGCCGCTTATGTTTACCAGCTTGTCATTGGCGGCTTCAGCGATAATCATTACACCTTTGTATTCAGCCATGTGTCCTCCTTAAATGCAATTTTAAAATGCCGAGCTTCAAATCACCTTGACCTCTCTGAGCTTCAAGGCCAGGTTGGTGCCAGCCTCGGCAGGGGTTTCGCCTTTCATGATTTCACACTTGCCTTCACGGACCGGCTGGAAGAGCTTCACCAGCCGCTGTCTTCGGCCAGAACTGCCGACCTGTGCTGCGTTGACGCCAATAGCGGCTGGTCCCCACACTATTGGGGCTTTCTTGGCGGCGGCCATAATACCCTTGAGGGTGGCGTACCGTGGTTCTCCGAGTTCGTTGCTCACGGTTATCAGCGCCGGTAGCATGACCTCGACGGTCTCGAAACCGTCCGAGACGACCCGGTCTACTTTGGCTTTGCCATCGACGATCTCGACCTTTTTGGCCACAGTGACACTTGGTATGCCGAGCAGTTCAGCGATGCCGGAGCCAACCATACCTGCATCCCAGTCAGCGGCCTGGCGTCCGCAAAAAATGATGTCATACTGCCCGATTTTCTTGATAGCCTGAGCCAGAGCGAAAGCCGTTGACCAGCTGTCACCGCCATCAAATGCCGGGTCTTCCAGCAGAATCAGTTCGTCAGCACCCATAGACAGGGGCTTTTTGACAACATCACGCACCAGGTTGTTGCCCAAACTCAGCACGGTGACTTTTCCTCCCAGCTTGTCCTTCAGACGAAGTGCCGCTTCTACAGCCTGCTCGTCAAAGGGACTGACAACCGGCGGTACTCCTTGTGGGGGGAGCACCTTGTTGGCGGCGGCGTCAATTTTGAAGCTTGCCGGAGGCGCTTCAGGGTCAAGGACCTGCTTGCAGCAGACAATGATGTTCATATGCGACAGTACCTCCTTGCTACTTTAATTCAGGACCAATCTGATTGTCCTGTCGAGGCCGTTAGGATCTCTAAACAGCTCAACTTTTGAACGGGGAAAGCAGTTATCGACCATCGCCAGGACTGCTTTCGCCTGATCAGTACCTATTTCCATCACGATACAACCACCGGGACGGACTTTTCCAGGGCTTTGTTCCAGAAACCGCCTGATTAGCTCCAGGCCGTCATTGCCGCCGGCCAGAGCAATACGCGGCTCGTACAGGGAGACCTCCCTGGGGAGGCTTTCGATTTCTCGATCCGGTATATATGGCAGGTTGGCTGTGATAAGATCCGCAGGCCCAAGCAGGGGCTCCAGGAGGTCGCCGTGCAGAAACTTGATACGGTCGGAAACACCGAGCCGTGCTGCGTTCAGTTTGGCCACGTCCAGGGCGTCCCTGGAGATATCCACTGCGAAGAGCATTGCTGCGGGAAGTCTGGTTGCCAGCGCAATGGCGATGGCACCACTGCCAGTTCCAATATCAGCGATGACAAGCTGCTTCTCTCTATGTGCGGAGGCAAAGTCGAGCGCCTTATCCACGAGCAGTTCGGTCTCCGGTCTTGGTATTAAGACGTTCTGGTTCACATAGAACTCTAGCCCGTAAAACTCGCGTTTGTTTGTAATGTAGGCCGCAGGCCAACCAGCGGCACGCAGTGCCAGTGCCTGTCTCAATGCGCTGGCCTCGTTCTGTGTAAGCGGCCGTTCCGGATTTGTATACAGGTGCGATAGTTCAAGTCCGACGGTGTCCTGGAGTAAGAACCTGGCTTCGAAATAGGCATCATGAAGGCCGTGCGCATTCAGGAATCTTACTCCGTCACGAAAGGCTGTGCGAAGGGTCGTCATGCCAAACTGGCCTCCAATAATTGGGCCTGTTCCCGAATGGCCAGCGCGTCAATAAGCTCGTCCAGGTTGCCATTCATGATATCCGGTAGGTTGTGGAAGCTCATGTCAATCCGGTGGTCAGTGATGCGGTCCTGGGGGAAATTGTAGGTGCGGATTTTTTCGGCCCGTTCACCACTGCCGATCTGTGCTCGCCGCGTTTCAGTTATCTCGGCGTTATGAGCGCGCTGTTTCAAATCATACAAGCGAGCCTTCAGTACCGCCATGGCTTTCATGCGGTTCCTGAGCTGGGAGCGCTCATCCTGACAGGAGGCCACGATGCCGGTGGGAATGTGAGTCAGACGTACCGCAGTCGTTACCTTGTTTACGTTCTGGCCTCCAGCGCCTCCACTGCGGAAAAACTCCATCTTGATGTCGTCCGGGTCAATGTTGATATCAACATCCTCTGGCTCAGGGAGGACAGCTACGGTAGCGGTTGAGGTATGGATGCGCCCGGAGGCTTCGGTGACGGGTACACGCTGGACGCGGTGAACGCCCCGTTCAAACTTCAGACGGCTGAAGGCGCCTTTACCATTGACCTGGAAGATGATCTCTTTGAAACCGCCGACAGAGCTTTCGCTGACATCAACGACGTCTATTTGCCAGCCACGTGCCTGAGCGTATCGAGAGTACATTCGAAACAGGTCAGCGGCGAAGATGCTGGCTTCATCGCCGCCGGTGCCGGCCCTTATTTCCATGACTACGTTCCGGTTGTCGTTACGGTCACGGGGGATGAGAAGCAGTCTAATCTGGCGGAACAGTTCTTCCTGACGACGTTTTAGTGACGCGAGTTCGTCTTTGATCAGCGTCAGCATTTCCGGCTCGGTAGCATTGCCGAGCATTGCCTCGGTGACTTCCATGTTGTGGAGTGTTTTCTTGTAGTCGCGGAACTTCAAGACTTTGTCTTTGAGCCCGGCCTGTTCCTGGGCCAGCGTCTGCAGGCGCTGGGGGTCACGAACGGTGTCCGGATCGGCCATCAACCGGTTGAGTTCCTCGTACCTTTTCTCGAGCAGTTCCAGTTTTTCTAAAATTGCCTTCTCTGTAGGCGGCATAATTTGTCGCTTCCCCAAGCGCCAGTAAATTGGCCAATTATATCACAGTCCGCTATTGTTCATAAGGGTCCTGAGCATGTTTTGCGGGTATAAGCTGTACGGTCATTAAGGCGCTACGGTGGCGAATTGTCCATATCGCCTTCACAAACTCTCTAAATTAGGTTGCTAACTTTTGGGTCATAAATCCCGTTAACTACAAGGATGCCGGCTACTTGGGCTTTCAAAATGATGGAGTCAGTCCTATAATGCTTTCTTAAACGCGGTTTTGCCGACCGTTACTTCCGGGACTACAGGGCCCGGGTGAGGCTTGTCTTGAAAGGCGGTAGATAGAGTTATGAAGCGCTTCTTGCTGGTTGCAGTCGTTGTTATGATGGTTGGACTTCTGCTGTTGTCCGGTTGCATGGCCGGTGGCAGCAGTCAACCTCGCCAGACAACCACGGTTCGTGTGGGCGACCTCGTCGTTAGCGTCGTTGCCACAGGTAATCTATCGTTTTCACAGATACAGGACTTGACCTTTAGCATCGCTGGCACGTTGAAGGAATTAAAAGTTGATGAAGGAATGGTGGTGAAGAAAGGACAGGTAATAGCCACGCTTGATGACCAGTCTTACCGGGACGACGTGACCGCCAAGGAATTGGCTTTGAAACAGCAGGAGCATGCCCTGCAAACGGCGGCGCTGGACCTCAGGAGGTCTCAGGAGCAGTTGGAAGAGATTGCTCCGAGGACATCTACGACGTACACGTACTACACCGATATTCCGACGGTGCAGCAGAATGTCTCTATAGCTATTGCCAGTATTCTGGATGCCCAAGAAAACCTGGCGGCTGGCAAGACACAGGAGGCAAAGTGGTTGCTGGATGATGCCATCAAATACCTGAATCTTGCATACTCGGCCTCCAGCACAAGCCAGTTTATACCGATTGAAAGACAGAAGGCAGTTAGCGATACGATAGTCACTCTCCGGCAGTACACTTACCAGGCGGAGAAGAACCAGTTGGCATATGACAGAGCGGTTGCAGCAAGGGATGCTGCCAGGCTGGCGCTTGATCAGGCTAAGAAACAGCTTGATAAAACGGTGCTGACCGCACCATTTGACGGGATAATCTCTGCGGTAAACGTCAAAGAGGGGGCGAATGTTGGCGTCAACACTGCAATTTGCCGACTTGTCGATCCGACTCAGGTCAAGATGAAAGGGCTGGTGGACGAAGGCGATGTGGGTAAGTTGAAGGTCGGGCAGGAAGCTCTTATTACCCTGGATGCAGTGCCTGATGTGGAATTGAAGGGCAAGCTGACGTTCATTTCTCCCGTGGCTACGATGCAATCAGGCGTCGTTTACTATCAGGTGATTGCCTCGGTTGAGCCATCGAAGAACGTCGTACTGCGTGATGGTATGACGGCAAGTGCCAATGTGGTGCTGGAGAAACGTACCGGCGTTCTGCTTGTGTCACGGCGGGCTATAGCCGGCACGGCCCGTGAGCGGTATGTCGATGTTATTGTGGACGAAGCCACGGGCAGGACGGAGCGGCGGACTGTGACCACCGGCATGAGTGATGATGATAATATTGAGATCAAGTCCGGTCTCAAAGCCGGGGAAAAGGTGCTGATTGCTCAGTCAGCAGGAGCACGTACCACGGCTCAGACAGGGATGGGTGGTATGGTCATCAGGTAGGAATTCGGCAGTGGTCAAGATAGAGAAGGTAACCAAGCTATATAAGATGGGCCGGACGGAGCTCTGGGCCCTGAAGGGTGTGAGCCTTGATATCGATGGTGGGGAGATGGTCTCCATTATGGGGGCTTCCGGTTCGGGCAAGTCAACGCTTATGCATATCATAGGCTGTCTTGACCGACCTACATCCGGCAAGTACTGGCTTGACGGGTCAGAAGTCAGTCGTCTCAATGACAACAGGCTGGCCGAGATACGGAACAAGAAGGTGGGATTCGTTTTCCAAGCCTACAATCTGCTGGCTCAAAACAGTGCCCTGGCAAATGTGGAATTGCCGATGATATATTGCGGTGGTAAACAACGTCGTGAACGGGCGATGATGGCCCTTGAGATGGTGGGGCTGGCGCACCGTGCGAAGCACAAGCCAAATGAGATGTCTGGCGGTGAACAGCAGCGGGTCGCTATCGCCCGGGCTCTTGTCAATAATCCCCCACTCATTCTGGCTGACGAACCGACCGGCAACCTGGATACAGCCTCGTCGCACGAGATAATGACGCTTTTCCAAAAACTTAATGACCGCGGTATTACTATTGTGCTGGTAACCCACGAACAGGATATAGCCGGCTACACGAAGCGTACTATTAGACTTCGCGATGGCGAAATCATCAGCGACGTGAAAAATGATCATATTAAATAGCTTCATGATGGCCCTGCGCACCCTATGGAGCAATAAAATGCGCTCCGGCCTGACCATGCTCGGCATCATCATTGGTGTTAGCGCTGTGATATCGTTGATGTCGGTCGGGCGCGGTACCCAGGAGCAGATTATTTCCCGCTTCGAGAGCATGGGGACTAATCTGCTCATGGTACGTCCCGGCGGGATGGTTGCCGGGCGTGTTGCTCAGACGACGCCAGCTTTCTTGACGATGGATGACGTGAAGGCATTGTCCAAGCCGGATGCGGCGCCAGCCGTAGCCATGGTGGCACCCCAAGTCAGCATGAATGTCCAGGTGAGTGCGGGTACGCAGACAACTACTGCGAGTGTTCTTGGCGTTACTCCGGAATACGAGTTTGTCAGAAGCAGTCCGGTGGCGATCGGAGAGTTCATTGGCCAGCGCCATGTTGATTCGAGATCTACGGTGGCTGTGCTTGGAAGTCGGATTGCGGATACGCTGTTCGGCACCGTGAGCCCGATAGGAGAGGAGATAAGGCTCAACCGCTTTCAGTTCAAGGTGATCGGGGTGCTGGAAACCAAAGGTGCCTTTGAGGATGACAACAT
>DAOUCU010000060.1:0-9948 GCA_034431935.1 Dehalococcoidia bacterium
TCCCCAGTCAAACCAGACATACACTTCCGGGTATGGGCCCTTTGAAAGCAGATCACCATGCAGGACATACGCTGTTGAACTTGCCTGGGTGGCACTGTTTGTCCTGACCGTGACCGGTTGCGATGCCGGAGTATTGAAAGTCATATCAATGCCGTAGGCCGGCTGACTGCCAAGCCCTGCCAGAGCCATGGCACGAAAATGGTAAGTTGTCCCGGGGGAAAGGCCGGTTATGGCGGCGCTGAACGGGCCGACGCCGTTTGGTGTCATGAAAGGGGTCTGGTGTCCGTAGCTGGGGCTGGTACCCCATTCAAAAGCAACCTGAATGCTGGGATGACCGCCCATTGATATCAGCACACCCTTCAGCAAAGCCGAGTCTGAAGTTACATCAGCGGCACTCTGCGTTGCCACCTGTATGGTGGTAGGTGGTGGAGGAGGGAGCACCCCAAGAGTCTGAGCCATGACGCCGGGCGCCTGTGTCAGCAAAGGAGAGAAAGGCAATGCCATGATTAGCAGGACTACGATGGCTTTGGAGTATTTATGCATTTACCGGTTTCCTTTCGCCGCAGGAATTCGCGAGTCTAGTCATTGTGCCATAGTGTCTGGTCGTGGGCAATACCATCATTCTTCGGTATCCGTCAGGGCCTATCCCCACCGTAAAGATGGCAAAACACAGTATGGCCTGCAGAAACTTCAGCGGCAGGTACCGGTTCAACTTTGCACACAGGCATAGCCTTCGAACACCGTGGCTGGAAAATGCAGCTCTCGGGGGAATCGATGAGGTCGGGAATGGTGCCGGGTATTGACGCCAGACGGTCTCTGGTACCCGCCAGGTCTGGGAGACAGTTGAGCAGGCCAATTGTATAGGGGTGTCTGGGACTGTCGAAAATATCAAGAACTGTTCCCGACTCGGCCACCCGGCCACCGTACATGACTAGTACCCGGTCAGCGATTTCAGCAACAATACCAAGGTCATGAGTAATAAATATGAGTGACATCTGTCGTGTCTCCTTAAGCTCCTTGAAGATGTCAAGTATTTGGGCCTTGATGGTAACGTCAACGGCGGTGGTCGGTTCGTCGGCAATGAGTACTTCGGGGTCGCATGAGAGTGCCATGGCAATCGCAACTCTTTGCTGCATACCCCCCGAGAACTGGTGCGGATAGTTGTTAAAGCGGCTTTCGGCTGATGGTATGCCGAGCCGTTTCATCAGGGCGATTGCCTTTTCCCGGGCCGCCTTCTCACTGGTATTTGAGTGGAGCCGGATGGCCTCGGTAATCTGGTCGCCTATGGTCAGCACCGGATTAAGCGAGACCTGCGGGTCCTGAAACACCACGGCAATCCGGTTGCCGCGTACCTCACGCAGTTTCTCAGGGGCCACCTTGAGCAGGTCTTCGCCGTGGAAAATGACCTCTCCGTCCACGATACGCCCCGGCGGGCTATCGATGAGACGGAGGATTGAAAGCGAGGCCGCCGTCTTGCCGCATCCCGATTCGCCAACGAGACAGAGGCATTCGCCTTTGCGCAATTCAAAGCTGATGCCGTCAACAGCTTTGACCACGCCGGCCGGCGTGTAGAAACGGGTGCGCAGGTCACGTACCCGGAGGACCACATTTACGTGGCTCGGTTCCATGTTTCCTCCGTGCCCCTTGCCAATGATGGTGGAAAAGGCGTTATTCGCTTCTGGAAACTCTTCATAGCTGGCTCCGCGGGTCGAAAGCGTCACGGAGGCCATCACCGAGAAAGTTAAAGGCAAGCACGGTAAGGAAGAGCATGATGCCCGGCTCCACCGCTATCCACCAGGCAGTATCAAGACTGCTTTGCCCGGCATTGAGTATGATGCCCCAGCTGGTAGTGGAAGGATCGCCGAGCCCGATGAAGCTCAGTGCCGCTTCCGCCAGGATGACGCCGGGTATCGACAGTGTGGCAATGACGATGATTGGGCTCATTACGTTGGGGATCAAGTGTCGGAAGATAATGCGAGTACTGCTGGCGCCAAGGGCTTTGGAAGCAATAATAAAGTCCCGGGTGCGCAGGGAGAGGGCCTCGCTTCTGACCAGTCTGGCCACACCGGTCCAGCCGGTAAGGCCGATGGCCAGAATAATGAAGTTCAGGCTTGGCCCGAAAAGGAAGACGATGAAGACAAGCAGGAGAAAGAAGGGGAAGGTCATCATGATATCGGTGAACCGCATCAACACATTGTCAACCCAACCGCCAGCATAGGCAGAGCTTACACCAAGCACCGCACCGATGAGGACGGCCACAAGGGTGGCCAGGAAGCCGACCTGCAGTGAGACACGTGCCCCCGAGACGAGCATGGCCAGCATGTCGCGGCCTTTATCATCGGTACCCAGTGGATGGCTCAATGTGCCCGGGATTTCTCTCGTGGTGAACTTACCGGTCGACATATCAAAAATGGACTGCTGGATGGTGAAGCCTGCGGGCGGCAGGTTTTTCTCCTTGAAGTCTACCCGGGTCGGGTCCTGGGTGAAGAACGGTCCGATGATAGCAATCAGGACTAGAAGCCCGATGAAGACCAGCCCTGTCAGGGCCAGCCGGTGCTTGCTGGTACGGCGCCAGTAGTAGGTGGTAAGCCTCCGGGCTGACCATAGCGGATAGATACCGTAACAGATGCCCGTAGCGGTGAGGAAAATGTAGACGTATGAGGCCGGCGGAACAAGGGAATCAACAACGTACAAATCAAGCAATCCGATTATGCCGAGCACGGCCAAAGTGGTGAGGAAAGCCAGGTTCCTCAGGCCACCCACGCGGTGCGCCGCTTTTTCGAGCCGCTTCACTCGTACCTCACTCTCGGGTCAAGCCATGTGTAGGCAATATCGCTGACCAGGTTGGTAATGAGTACCACCAGGGCGCCGATGAGGGTGATGGTGATCACTACCGGATAGTCATTGGCGAACACCGCATTGAAGGAGATACGTCCCAGGCCGGGGATACCGAAGATTATTTCGGTGAGATAAGCGCCGCCAAAGACGATACTGCCCAGGTCGAACATGAGGATAGTGAAGATGGGCAACATGGCATTGCGCAGGACATGCTTGCCGATTACCGTCCTTTCGGGAAGGCCTTTGGCCCGGGCGGTACGGACGAAGTCCTTTCTCAGGTTATCAAGTACTGAAGAGCGCACGTAGCGGGTGTAGCCGGCCATCATGCCGGTGCCTAAAGTGATGACCGGCAGGACGAGGGCTTTGAGGTTGGCCAGTGAAAGTATCGGGAGGCTGGTGTCGTAGTAGGTCTTGAACCACCCCAGCTGTACCGAGAAGACAAGTATCAGCATGATGCCAAGCCAGAAGTTGGGCAAGGAAACGCCTATGAAGGAGAGAAAGGTGGCGATATAGTCGATTTTGCTGTACTGCCTGATTGCTGAGTATACCCCGATGGCGATGCCGAGTATGGAGGCAAAAATGCTTGACAGAAGTATCAACTGGAAGGAATAAATCCAGTGCTTTTTGATAAGCTCCATGACCGGCATCGAAGTGCTGAGTGACCAGCCCCAATCGCCGCGGACCAGGTTGGTCATGTACTCTCCGTACTGTACCAGTATGGGCCGGTTAACGCCGTAGCGGGACTCAATCGCGGCGATGACCTGGGCCGGGTCCGAACCGCGGGCCGACATACTGGCCAGGTAGCGGTCAGCCGGAGAGTTGGGGCTGAGCTGGAGCAGGATGAAGGTAGCCGTCACCACGCCCCAGGCGATGATGGCGGCATAGATGAGCCTTCGTATGATGTAGGCTCTCATCTGGCCAAGTATTCCGGACTAACGCTCGGCGAAATACCACATGTGGTAGTTCCAGCCGATTCTCATGCCCGGCTCGATGCCTCTGACGTTGCTCTGAAAGGCCGGGTTCGCGGCCGGGAAGAAGAGGAAGTTGGCCGGCTGGTCTTCGGCGATGACGCGCGATATTTCGGCATACATCTGCTTGCGGGCCTCGACAGATAGGGCCTCCTTTGATTTGACCTTTGTGAAAAGCTCGTCAATCCTTGTGTTCGACGAGCCCCAGAAGTTGAGGCCGCCATCGGTGGTAAAGAAGACCGCGGTCCCGGACGGTGCGATGGGGTGGGTGCTGAGTCCGATGACTATCAGGTCCCATTTTTCCTCGCTGACCGCATCTGGACCGTTATTAAAACGCAGTTCCTGGTTGCTATTCGGTACCTTGTTCATGAGATATTGCCTTAGCTCGGTGGCCCAGGGCACCAGCTTTATTTCAACTTCGATACCGATACTGCCGAGCTCCTGCTTGACGTAGTAGGCAGTCTGCTCCCGGTCCTTGACGCCGGTATTGGTGACGATAATGAGCTTAAGCGGTTTGCCGTCCTTATCGCGAACCTGGATTGAACCATCGGGCTGTTTTATCCCGTAGCCGGCCTCGAACAGCATCTGTTTGGCTTTTTCCTTGTTATAAAGCGGTCCGATGCCGAACTTCATAACGCCTTCATCGGTGTACCACGGCGATGGTCTCGGGATGAAGCTGAAAGCCGGCTCGCCGAAACCAGACATAATGTTTTCAATAATCGATTGTTTGTCCAAACACATTGACAGGGCCTGCCGGACCCGCCTGTCCCTGAGCCCTTCCCAGCCGTTCTTCCGCTGGTTGTAGTTGATGAGCTGGTAGCCCCGGGTGGGGATAGTATAGACCTTGATGTTCGGCATCCGCTGGAACCTGGCTACCTGGTCCGGGTCAATGCCGGTGTAAGTGATATCGCCGGCTTCCATGGCGGCATGTACCGCCGCCGGTGTGCCCAACAGTTTGTTGATATATTCTTCAAAGAACGGGGCGCCGGTTTCTTTGCCCAGATAGTAATCCGGGTTGCGAGAGACGACGAACTTGTCGTTGCGTATCCATTCTTTGAACTTGTAGGGCCCGAGGTTGCCGGTGTAGGTCAGATTGTTGAACTCTTCAGCCTGGGTGAAAGCTTTGATGTCGCCTTCGTACTTCCGTGCGATGTGCTTGGGGTATGGAGTGAGGCCGTAGATGGCATTGTCCAGGAACTCGGGGTCGACCGTCCTGCGGGTGATGGTGAAAGTAGTCTCGTTGACCACCTTCGGCTCGACGAAGACCGTTTTGCCGTCAACTTCCTCCTGCCAGTCGCTCTTGTAGGTGTAGTTGAGCCAGTCCGAGAACATCAGGTTCTTCAGGGTATAAACGTAGTCCTCGGCGGTCACCTTGATGCCGCCGGTCCACCACAGGTCGTCCCGGATGGTAATGGTGTATACCAGACCGTCAGGGGATACTTCCACCGGCTTGGCCAGGTGGCGCAGGACGACCTGCCAGTTGTTATCGTAGGTGGCCAGGGATTCGATAGTCAGTCCGGCGTAGCCGAACGAGGCGGAATCTGCGGCCATAATCCAGTTGAGTGTTTCGGCATCGCCGGCGGAGGTGCCGTCGATGAAGACGCCCCGTACCTGGCGCGGCGACTCGACGGCGCTACATCCGGTAATCGTAATTACCGCGAGAGTGAGGGCGGAGACAATTGTCAGCAGTCTTCGCATGGGGTGCTCTCCAGTTGTGTCGATATAGTCACAAGTATAGCATCCGTCGGCCATCAGGTCTTAATTGTCAGCGCGCCGACCGGGCAGATGGCGGCGCATTCGGAGCAGTTGCCACATCCGGCATCCTTCAGAGGTATCCCGCGGAAGGTGCTGACCATTGTTTCCATGCCGCGGAAGGCGAAGTTCAGGGCGCCGGAGCCGCGCTCGTTGCATATCCAGACGCACTTGCCGCAAAGAATACACAGGTTGGGGTTAAACCTGATACGGGGGTGGCTGTCGTCGACCTGGTAACTGCGCGGCAGGTTGCGAAAACGTTTCTGTTTGAGCTTGAGGCCGAGGTGCCTGGCAATGTCCTGGAGACCGCACTTTCCGTTCACCGGGCATTCGGCGCAGATGACCGGGTGGTTGGACATGATAAGCTCGAAGGCGGTGCGCCGTACGCGTACCACTCTTGGCGTACTGGTGTGTACCACCATGCCTTCGGCTACTGGCTCGGCGCAGGCGGCGACCAGCTCGTCCCGCCCCTCGATTTCTACCAGGCAAAGGCGGCAGGCGGCAATGGCCGGGACGGCCTCGCGTATGGCGCACAGGTTCGGGATGTAGATGCCGTTATCCAGCGCCGCCCAGAGGATGCGCGTGCCCGGCGCCGCCGTGACCTTTTTACCATCAATCTGTATAACGACAGGCTTGTTCAAAAAGAGGACTCCGGCCTTTAGTATACCATTCCCGGTCCGGGTTTAAGTCTGTCCCGGCCATAAAAGGTATAATCTTACCCATGCCTGAAGAGACTGATTACCAGCCTTTCCTCTGGAGCGGGCTAATTTACCTGGTTGCCCTGGGACTGACCCTGATGGTTTCATTTCAGGAGAAAGCTCTGGTCGAGTCCCAGCAAATTGTCGTCCCCAACCTCTCAGGCGGGCTGGGTGGCATCTCCGGAGAGGGCGGCCTGGAAAATATCGCCGGTGCCGTCGCCCCGGAATCGACTGTTCCGGGCATAGCCTACTTCCTGGGCGTCATCGCTTTGCTAGGATTGGTGCTCTTTCTTATTCCGGTATCCAGATTGAAACTTGTCCTGCGCCTCTTTTACGGCTTTGCTTTCGTCTGGGGGGCGTTCGTAGTAGGGGCTTTCCTGATGCCCTGGGTGATGGCTGTGGTGGTGGCAGTGGGAGCGGGCCTGGCCTGGCTGCTGGCACCGCGGGTCTGGCTTCATAATGGCCTTCTGGTGCTGACGCTGGTCGGGTTGAGCAGTGTCTTCGGCGCAATGCTCTCACCCTGGACGGTGATTTTTATCATGCTGGTCATTGCTGTCTACGACTACCTGGCAGTGCGTTTGCGCTTTATGCTGTGGATGGCGAAGAAGCTGGGCGAATCAGAGACCCTGCCGGCACTTTTCATTCCGCGTCATCTTAAAGGCTGGAAGGACAGATTGAAGGGCGAGGAAGTGAAACAGCTTCTTGAAGGCCAGGGAGAGAAGCGAATCGCTATCCTGGGCGGAGGCGACATCTTCTTTCCTTTGATTCTCGTTGCTTCAGTCCTGTTTACCGCTGGCCTGATGAATGCGCTGGTGATGGCGGCGTTCACTTTGCTGGGTCTGGCCGCCGCCTATGCCGTTCATCTTTTCTGGCTCAGGGGTAAAGCCACACCCGCCCTGCCGCCCATCTTTGTTTTCTCGCTGTTGGGCCTCTTGCTGGTGAGGTTTATTTCGGGCTGAAACGACGTCCACAAAGGCAGACAGTGCCTCTGTCATTCCTTTTCCTGCGGGTAGATGAAGCGAAAGGTGCTTGAGAGGGAGTGATTCCATCTTACTCTTTCCTTCCGAGGCAGATGAACCGGAGCAGTCCGGCGATGCTCTTGGCGTCCTGGATTTCACCGGAAGCGATGAGGTCGGGGATCTGGCCCAGCGGCTTGCGGACGACCTCAATCTCATCGGTATCTTCGGCGGTTAGCCGGCTCCTGGTCAGACCGGTGGCAAGAAAAAGATGCAGGTATTCTGAAGAATAGCCCGGGGCGGCGTAAAAGCCGCCCATGTCTTCGATATGATCCGGTATGTAGCCGATCTCCTCCTGTAGTTCGCGGCGGACACAATCGGCCGGGCTTTCGCCGGGTTCGATACCGCCGGCCGGTATTTCCAGCAAAGCTCTGCCAACGGCGTGCCGGTATTGCCGTACCAGCACGACCTGGCCATCCTCGTCGATGACCACGATACAGACGCAGTTGCCGTGCTCGACGATATCGCGGGTGGTGGTCTTGCCGTCGGCCTTCCTTATCATGTCAACCCGCACTTTGAAGGCCCGGCCATCGTAAACGGTGCGGCGGTTGATGACAGTCTCTTCGGGCACAGCTAGCTCCGGCGGGCGCGGTTAGTCTTTTTCGCCTTCCCGTCGTAGACGAGCGCTACCTCGTCGCAGTCCGGGAACTTGGGACAGCGGTAGCACTCGGTCCATACTTTGCGCGGCAGTTTGGCCTTGTCCTCGCGCCTGAACCCGACCTTTTCGAAGAAATCGGGCTTGTAGGTAAGGCAGAAAACGGTATTGATGCCCAATTTCCTGGCCTCGTCCACGCAGGCCCTGACCAGTTCGGTGCCGACACCCTTCCTCTGGGCATTGCGGCTCACTGCCAGCGACTTGACTTCGGCCAGGTCGGACCAGTTGACGTGGAGGGCGACACAGCCGACTGTCTCGCCCCTGTCGTTTCTGGCAACGAAGAAGTCCCGTATGTTCTCATACATTTCGCTGAGGGCGCGGGGCAGCATCTCACCGCGTTCGGCGAAGTAGTTGATGAGCTGGTGCATCTTGGGGATGTCGCTCATCCGGGCCTTTTCGATTTTCATAGCATCTTCCCTTTAAACACCTGTTCCAGAGAGTTGTAGAAGTAGCTCCGCGGCCGCAGGCGCCACAGGACCGCGGAGTTGGGGCTGATCCGGGCCTTGACCTCATCGCCGTCCCTCAGCAGGAACTCGACCTGCCCGTCGATGCTGACCATGGCCTCGTGGCCGGTGCTGACCTTCAGATGTACCTGCGTGTTTGAGGGCAGGACAAGGGCCTGGTCGATGCTGAAGTGCGGCGCGATGGGCTTGAGGACGATATCTTTGGTCTCCGGGTGCAGAATCGGGCCGCCGCTGGCCAGGCAGTAGCCGGTACTGCCGGTGGCGGTACAGACGATGAGGCCGTCGGCGCGGTAGGTGGTCAGGAACTTGTCATCAAGGCGGACTTCGATGTTTATCAGCCGTGCCGAAGAGCCGCGCGCCGCCACGACGTCGTTCAGGGCATAATACTTGCTGCCCCTGCCGGGGACGCTGACTTCGGCTTCGAGCATGGCGCGGTGTTCCTTCCAGCCCTGGCCATCCAGCACAGCCGGAAGTTTTTCCATGGCCTCGGAAGCACTGAATTCGCTAAGAAATCCGAGCTTGCCCAGGTTAATGCCCAGAATCGGGGTTGTGGCTGGTGTTATGGCCCGAGCCGCACGAAGGATGGTGCCGTCGCCGCCGACGCTCAGGATGAGGTCACAGCCTGCTGCCTGTCCCCGTACCTTCTCCTCTTCCCACGATGAGCACTGCCAGACGGAAAGGCCCCGGGCCGTCAGGAACTTGAGCAATTCGCCGGCGAAGGCGACCGAGGCTTCGCGCTTCGGGTGAAAGAGTATGCCGATTCGCTTCATGCCTGTGCCCATGGTTACGAACGAGTCGGTAGTCTACACCGTGGGGTGTGGAGTGTCAAAGGTGTGGAAATTTTGAAAACAACTATTTGTCGTGTCAGGTTAAGATGAGACGCCGAATTAACTATAAGGAGATGTGTGAAGGCCAGCGAGTTGCCCTACGGCACCAGTATCTTAATCGCCGCCTGGGCAAATGAGGCCAGCGGGCCGGGAATGATGCCGAATACCAGCACGCCGAGGCAGGCGAGGGTCAGCGCTGTGGCCAGAGTCCAGGATTTCGAGGTCACTTTCTCCTCGCTCGGCGCCGGGTTGAACCACATTACCTTGACGACCTTTAAGTAGTAGTAGGCGGAAATACAGGTGTTGATGACGGCCACGATGACCAGCCAGAGCAGGCCGGACTGGACGGCGCCGTTGAAAATATAGAACTTGGCAATCAAACCGGCCGTCGGGGGAAGGCCGGTGAGCGAGAAGAGACACAGCGAGAGGGCCGAGGCAAGCAGGGGCGACCGCTTGCCCATGCCGGCATAGGCATCAATATCGTCGCTGTCCAGCTTCTGAGAGATGGCGATTACGGCGATGAAGGCGCCGAGGTTGGTCAGGGCATAGCTGACCATAAAGAAGAGCAGGCCGCTCCGGCCAAGAACATCATTGGCCGAAGCCATGCCTATCGAAGCCAGGCCGACCATCAGGTACCCGGCCTGGGCGATGCTCGAATAACCGAGAAGCCTTTTGACATTCTTCTGGGCCAGAGCCATGACGTTGCCCACGGTCATGGTAACGGCGCTGA
>DAOUCU010000061.1:0-30603 GCA_034431935.1 Dehalococcoidia bacterium
CCCCGGCTGGTACAATACCGCGGCCTTCATCTTCATGTCCGGCCTCCTGATAGAGCATTCTGCAGAATCAACCGCGGGCAGACTATACCATCCGCCTTAAAACGGGTCAATCAGGCCCGCCTTGACACTCATCAAAGCCGGTTGCTATAATGCGCCTTTAGCGCTTTTAGCTTGGAGGGCTCTGATTTACGCGATTGTTGAAAGCGGCGGCAAGCAGTATAAGGTTGCCCCGGGCCAGAAAGTAAAGGTCGACCTGCTCGGCGCTCCCCCCGGGAACCGGGTTGAGTTCAACCGTGTCCTGTTCATCGCCGATGGAGAGAAGGCCCTCATTGGGCGTCCTTTGGTTGATGGTGCCAGGGTCATTGCCTCATGCCTGACTGAAGCCAAGGGTCGCAAAGTCATCGCCTTCAAGTACCATCGCAAGAACCGCTATCGCCGTAAACTCGGTCACCGTCAGCCGTATACCGAGCTGACCATACAGCGCATCCTCAAGCCCGGCGAGGTCGAACCCGAGAGTCCGGTCGAACCCGGGCCGAAGCGCAAGGAAGCACCCGAGGCACCCGTTCCCACCCCGGAAGTGAAGGCCGAGAAGCCAAAAGCCAAAGCCACCGCCAAAAAGGCGGTGCTGAAGGCCAAGGCCAAGGCAGTCCCCGAAGCCGATGAGGCGGAAAAGAAAGCTGTAAAGCCCAAGGCCGCTACCAAAAAGGCCGCGGCTGAAGCGCCAAAACCAAAGACCACCCGTAAAAAGACCAGCCCCAAAGCTGAGGAGAAGTAACCATGGCTCATAAGAAAGGCACCGGAAGTGTAGCCGGCGGCCGCGACAGCAAGGGCAAGCGGCTTGGCACCAAGCGCCATACCGGTCAGCTGGTTAACGCCGGCACGATCATCGTCCGCCAGCGCGGGACCCGGATCGAGCCCGGCCTCAACGTGGGCGTCGGTCGCGACCACACTCTCTACGCACTGGTCAGCGGCTCCGTAAAATTTGAGCCGGCCAACAAAAATGGCAAGAAAAAAGTCTCCGTGGCGGCAGGTTCTTAATGAAAGACAAGATTCATCCCAGGTATTACTCGGATGCCAAGGTCATCTGCTCCTGTGGCAATACTTTTACTACCGGCTCCACCAAGCAATTGCTGAGAGTCGAAGTCTGCAGTAAGTGCCACCCCTTCTTCACTGGTGAGCGCCGCATCGTTGACACCGCCGGCCGCGTTGAGCGATTCAAGAAACGCTACAAGATTCAGGGCTAGCCCGGGGAATACAGAAGACCAGCAAGGAGCGGCTCTGTCCGCTCCTTCTTTATTTCGGAGATAGCAAGAGGGCTATATCCTCTTGAACTCACTTAACGGGGACAAATGGTCACACCTCCGGCGTAGAAGATGACCGTCCTCCTTGAACTCACTTAACGGGGACAAATGTCTCAAAAACCCTTCTATTATGGCGGACAGGCAGTTATCGAAGGCGTAATGATGCGCGGCAGGCGTTTCATGGCCGTGGCCGTCCGCCGCCCCGGCGGCGACATCAAGCTCAATGTCAAACCGCTGGCCTCTCTCTACCGGGGCCGCTTGCGCCAGATGCCATTGATACGGGGCATAATCGTCATGATTGAAAGCCTGGTAATAGGCACCCAGGTACTTTTCGATTCCGCCCAAGTCGCCCTTGAAGAAGAGAATGAAAAAACGCCCACATGGTACCTCTGGCTGGCTGTCGGAGCCGGCATTATCCTCGCCATAGCCGCCTTCTTCATCCTGCCCATGCTGCTGACGCGGTACCTCGTATATCCTTATGTCCCGTCGAATGTTTTGGCCGCCATGATTGAGGGCATCATCCGGGTCGCTTTCTTTATCGGCTACCTCGCCGTCATCAGCCGGATGAAGGACATCCGCCGCGTCTTCGCCTACCACGGAGCCGAGCACAAGACGGTAAACGCCTACGAGGAGGGCATACCGCTGGAGGTCGGCGCCATCCAGAAGTTTTCCACTGCCCACATTCGCTGTGGCACTAGCTTCATCCTCAATGTCCTTATTATTGCCATCATCGTCTTCGCCCTTATCGGCCAGCCCTCGGTGGGCACGGCTATCCTCTGGCGCATCATTCTGATACCGGTCATCGCCGCCCTGAGTTATGAGCTGACGCGCTTCGGCGGCGGCCACAGTCACAACAAAGCAGTCCGGGCGGTACTTACCCCGGGTATGTGGCTCCAGTCGATGACGACGCGCCAGCCCGATGACAGACAGCTGGAGGTGGCTATCGCGGCCCTGCGGGCGGTTATCGAGGCCGACAGGCAGGGCTCTGACTAGACCTTATCCTCAGCTTCCAGCGCCTGGAAGAAACAACTACGATTGCCGGTATGGCAGGTAGGGCCGGCAGGGTCCGCCTTGACCAGCAGGGCATCGCTGTCACAATCCTTCACAATTGACCTCACCCGGAGGATATTCCCTGATGTTCCCCCCTTATGCCATAGCTCCTTGCGGCTCCGGCTCCAGAACCACACCTCGCCTGTCTCAACCGTCAGCCTGACGGACTCTTTGTTCATGTATCCGAGCATCAGCACATCGCCGGTCCTGTCGTCCTGGATAATGGCCGGGATCAAACCTTTATCATCAAATCTCAACATTGCTATCACTCATCCCGATTTTCTTACCCCAACTCGGGGCATCTACAATAAGTGAGGGACGCATCCTTGCACATAAGCCTACAGCCTTATGGCCACTCCCTGTTTCGCAAGGTATTCCTTTGCCTGCCGTATCGTGTACTTCCCGTAGTGGAAAATGCTGGCCGCAAGCACCGCATCAGCCTTTCCTTCGACAACGGCATCATACAGATGCTTCAACGTTCCCGCTCCGCCGCTGGCAATAACCGGCACGTTGACCGCTTCCGATATCGTCCGCGTCAGCTCCAGGTCGTAGCCCGTCTGATGTCCATCGGCATCCATACTGGTCAGCAGAATCTCACCGGCCCCAAGCCTGACCGCCTCTTGGGCCCACCTGACGGCATCGATACCTGCCGGCTTGCGCCCGCCGTACAGATAAACTTCCCACTTCGAACCGACGTCGAGCCCCAGCTTTCCCCCCGTCTCTTTCGGGGCCTCCAACCGCTTGGCGTCAATCGCCACTACAATGCACTGAGAGCCGAACTTCTCGGCTCCCTCAGTTACAAGCAACGGCTCCCGTACCGCAGCCGTATTCAGCGATACTTTGTCGGCCCCGGCCTCGAGTATTCGGCGGATATCGGCCAGGCTTCTCAGTCCCCCACCGACGGTAAAAGGTATGAACACCTTCTCCGAGACCCGCCGCACCATGTCAACCACGATATCGCGCGATTCCGACGAGGCGGTAATATCAAGGAACACCAGTTCGTCGGCACCCTCCCGGCTATAAAAAGCGCCAAGTTCCACCGGGTCCCCCGCGTCACGCAACTGGACAAAACTCACACCTTTCACCACGCGGCCGCCGGTCACATCAAGACACGGGATAATACGCTTGTTAAGCATGGCAATTCCCCGCCGCCAGTGCCTCACGCAACTTCACATCGCCGGTATACAGTGCCCGGCCTATGATAACACCTTCGACGCCCAGCGACGCCAGCTTGCGTACATGAGCCACCGAGGCCACACCACCGGAAGCAATCACTGCCAGTTCTGCGCTCTTCACCAGGCGCCTGATAGCCTCAAAGTTCGGCCCGGTCAGGGTGCCATCGCGGCTGATGTCGGTGTAAATGACCCGTTTAACGCCGATATCGGCCATCATCGCCGCCATCTGCCCGGCCCTGACCCTGCTAGCTTCACACCAACCGTGTGTGGACACCCTGCCATTCCTGGCATCGATACCGACGACTATCGCCTCGTCATACCTGGCACAGAGATCCCTAACAAACGACGGGCTTTCCACCGCCGCCGTCCCCAAAACCACCCGCTGGACACCCAGCGACAGCAACCTGGCCACGGTCTCGCGCGTGCGGATGCCGCCTCCAATTTGAACCGGCACCTCGACCGACCCGACAATGGCAGCAATCAGCTCAATATTCACCGGCCCACCCTTCATCGCCCCGTCCAGGTCAACCAGATGCAGTCTCGGGGCACCTTCGGATGCCCACCTAAGGGCAACCTGCACGGGGTCCTCGGAGTAGACTGTCTCCCGTGCATAGTCGCCCTGATACAGGCGGACGCACTTACCATTTCTTATGTCAATAGCCGGTATCACTTCCATCGGAAAGACAATTATACCAGCTTTCCCCCTACGTAGTTCACCGTATTGACTTAACCTATACCCGATGTTAACATCTCACATTTAGATTACCCGTGGAACGAAACTGGAGGGAGGTATCATGCCAGGATTATTCTGGATCGTACCCGCGGTCGGCATCATCACCGTTATATTCGCTGTCCTCTTGGCGAAGAACGTCCTCAGCAGACCGACCGGCACGCCCAAGATGAAAGAGATTGGCGACATCATCTTTCAAGGCGCCTGGGCGTTCCTCAAGAGGCAATACACTACTATCGCCATCTTCTCGCTGGTAATTGCTGTCATCATCGGCGTCCTGGTGGGCATGCTTGGCGGCACCGAAATCAAAGGCTTCAGCCCCTTTGAGATTGGCTGGCGGACTGCCGTTGCCTTCTTGGTCGGTGCACTCTGCTCCGGTGTTGCTGGCTTCATCGGCATGTACATCGCCGTCAAGTCCAATGTCCGCTGTGCCGCAGCCGCTCAAAGGAACCTGACCGAGGCCGTCACCGTGGCATTGCGCGGCGGCGCTGTCTCCGGTTTCCTCATCACCGCTCTAAGTCTCATTGGCGTCACCGTGATCTTCTTTGCTTATGGCGGCGCTTCCAACCCCGAGATTTCTCCGCACCTGATTGTCGGTTTCGGTTTCGGCGCTTCTTTCGTCGCCCTCTTCGCCCAGCTCGGCGGCGGTATCTACACCAAGGCCGCTGATGTCGGCGCCGACCTTGTCGGCAAAGTTGAGTCCGGCATCCCCGAGGATGACCCGCGCAACCCGGCCGTCATCGCTGACCTTGTCGGCGACAACGTCGGCGACTGCGCCGGTCGTGGCGCCGACCTCTTCGAGTCCACTGCCGCCGAAAATATCGGCGCCATGATACTTGGTATCATGGCCTACCTGGCCACCCATAATGTCGCCTGGATCCTCTTCCCGCTCGTCGTCCGCGCCTTCGGCATGATTGCCAGTATGATCGGCATCATGATTGTGAGAGCCAGAGAGAACGAAAATGCCATGAATGCCCTTAACCGCGGGTACTATCTGGCCATCGGTCTCTCGGTCATCGGCCTTGGTATCACGGTATACTTCATGCTCGGCAACTGGTGGCTGTTCGGGGCCGGTGTTATCGGTATCCTGGCCAGCTACGTCGTTGTCTTCATCACCCAGTACTACACCGAGTCACGCTACCAGCCGGTCAAAGACATCGCTCAGGCCTCCAAGACCGGTCCGGCCACCAACATCATCGCCGGCCTCTCGGTCGGTTTCGAGACCACGCTGGCTACCGCCTTCGTTATCGGCATCTCCCTCCTGCTTGCCTTCTGGATGGGCAACATGAGCGGCGTCCCCGGCGCCGGTGCTTTTGGCACCGCCGTCGCCACCATGGGCATGCTTATGACCTGCCCCTACGTACTCTCAATGGACACCTTCGGCCCGATAACCGACAACGCCAACGGTATCAACGAAATGGCCGGGGCCGGGCCCGAGGTACGCAAGATAACTGACCGCCTCGATGCTGTTGGCAACACCACCAAGGCCCTGACCAAGGGTTACGCCATGGTCTCGGCCGGCCTCGCCGCCTTTCTCCTGTTCCAGGCTTACCTTGACCGTGTCTCTTTCATCAAGTTCGGTGAGGTTGGCAAGTACCACGTCGTCAACATCGCCCAGATCGAAGTCTTTGTCGGCGCTCTGCTTGCGGTCATGCTTGTCTACCTTTTCAGCGCCTGGGCTATCAAGGCAGTTGGCAAGACTGCCCAGAAGATTATCGAGGAGGTCCGGCGCCAGTTCCGGGCCGACCCCGAAATCCTTAACCCGAAGGACCCCAAGAACCCCCACCGGCCGGACTACGGCAAGGCCGTTGACATCACCACCCGCGCCGGCCTGCGCGAAATGATTGCTCCGGGACTTCTGCCGGTACTTGGTCCCGTCATTGTCGGAGTCGTCTTCCGCTTCATCCCCGGCTACGATGCGGCCATGGCCGTTGCCGCTATCCTGATGGTCGGCACCATTGGCGGCATCATGATGGCTTCATTTATGAACAACGGCGGCGGCGCCTGGGATAATGCCAAGAAGATGATCGAGGACGGTCAGCTCAAGGATGACAAGGGCAACGTCCTTGGCAAGAAGACCCCAACGCATGCCGCAGCCGTAGTCGGCGACACTGTCGGCGACCCGTTGAAGGACACCGCCGGCCCCTCGCTTCACGTCCTCGTCAAGCTGCTCAGCACCATAACATTGGTGATGTGCCCCCTCTTCGTCATTGTCTAAAGAGTCTACCGAGGCTCGCCAGGCCCCTCCCGCAATACCGGCGCGGAGGGGCCTGGTGCTTTAATAGCAATTTCCTTCCCGCCTCGTTCCCCTGTACGAGCAAATAGACCGCCTTTCTGGACGCGATGCCCCCTTAGGACTAGCCCGTGTCCACGTCCCATGAACCATCCGCACCTTTCAGGTATAATCTACCGACTGTCTTCTGACAGCCAACCATGACAACAACCGTTGACAAAATCATCGTCCGCGGCGCCCGCGAGCACAACCTCAAGAACATCGACGTCGTCATTCCCCGCGACAGGCTGGTGGTCATTACCGGCGTCTCCGGCTCGGGCAAAAGCTCGCTTGCCTTCGATACCATCTACGCCGAAGGCCAGCGCCGTTATCTCGAGTCCCTATCCGCCTACGCCCGGCAGTTTTTGGGCCGCATGGAGAAACCCGACGTCGACAGCATCGAGGGACTGAGCCCGGCCATCTCCATCGACCAGAAGGGCCCGCCACACAACCCACGCTCTATCGTCGGCACCATGACCGAGGTCTATGACTATCTGCGTCTCCTCTTCGCCCGTGTCGGCCGCCCTCACTGTCCCCGGTGCGGACGGGAGATCGCCCGCCAGACCGTCCAGCAGATTGTGGATTCCATCCTGGAAATTCCCCCCGGTAAACGCATGATGATTATGGCCCCGCTGGTCAAAGGCCGAAAAGGTGAACATCTCGCCATCTTCGAGGACCTGCGCAAGAAGGGCTTCGTCCGCGTCCGTGTTGATGGTCGTATCTACGACCTGTCCGAAGAGGTCTCACTCGACAAAAACAAAAAGCATGACATCGAAGCCGTCGTCGACCGCATCGTCACCGGTCAGCAGGAGAGTTCCGCCCGTATCGCCGATTCCGTCGAGACCGCCCTTAAACTGGGTTCCGGCATCGTCCTCATCTCCATCCCCGATGAAGAAGAACGCCTCTTCTCCGAGCATTTCGCCTGCGTCTATGACAACATCAGCCTCGGCGAAATCGAGCCGCGCACCTTCAGCTTCAACAGTCCCCATGGCGCCTGCCCGGAGTGCGCTGGCCTCGGCTACAGAATGAAAATCGACCCTGACCTGGTCATCCCCAATCCTGATTTAAGTTTGGCCGAAGGCGCCATCCAACCGTGGACGCGGACCGGCGGTGCCGCAAGTCCGTGGCGCATCGCCATCTTCGAGGCGCTGGCGAAACGGCACGGTTTCTCCACCAGCACACCGGTAAAAGCCCTCACAAAAGAACAGCTCAACGCTGTTCTTTACGGCGATAACGACCCCATCGCCCTGCACTGGACCAATCCTCAGGGCCACCCACGGAGTTACTACACGCAGTTCGAAGGCGTCATACCCAACCTTGAGCGCCGCTACAGGGAGACCGGCTCCGAATTGATACGCTGGGAAATCGAGCGCTACATGGCGGCTATCCCGTGTCCTGCCTGCCAGGGCCGTCGCCTCAAGCCGGAAGCCCTGGCGGTAAAAATCGGCGGCAAGAGTATCTGGGACGTCACCAGCATGAGCGTTGCCGATTCGCTGAGATGGGTAGGGGAACTCGCCCGTGCTGACAGTCCCAGTCCCATCCTGACACCCCGCGAGTTCACCATCGGAGCACGCATCATTAAAGAGATTGCCGCCCGCCTCAGTTTCCTCAAAGATATCGGCCTTGGCTATATCACTCTGGAACGCCCCTCATCGACCCTCAGCGGCGGCGAGGCCCAGCGCATACGTTTGGCCACCCAGATAGGCAGTGGCCTGACCGGCGTACTCTATATCTGCGATGAGCCGACCGTCGGCCTTCACCCCGCCGATGATGCCCGGCTAATCACGACTTTGAAGCAGCTCCGTGACCTGGGCAATACTCTGATTGTCGTCGAGCATGACGAGGCCATGATGCGCGCCGCCGACCACATCATTGACATGGGCCCCGGCGCCGGCGAATATGGCGGCCGGGTTGTCGCCACCGGCACCATTCAGGAAATAATGGACTCGCCCGACTCCATCACCGGCCAGTACCTCAGCCGCCGCAAACAAATACCCATGCCCGCCCATCGCCGCTCCGGCAACGGCCGCGCCCTCGTTATCAGGGGCGCCCGCGAGAATAACCTGAAGAACATCGACGTCACCATCCCGCTTGGCAGGTTCGTCTGCGTCACCGGAGTCTCCGGCTCCGGCAAAAGCACCCTCATCAGCGATGTCCTCTACAGGAAACTGGCCCAGGTGCTCTACCGCGCCAAGGACCGACCGGGGAAATGCGACGCAATCACCGGTATAGAGCACATCGATAAAGTCATTGATATTGACCAGTCGCCAATAGGCCGGACTCCACGTAGCAACCCGGCCACCTATACCGGCGTCTTTACCCCAATAAGAGAACTCTTCGCCGCCACTCCGGAAGCAAAAGTACGCGGCTACGCGCCGGGGCGGTTCTCTTTCAATGTCAGGGGCGGCCGCTGTGAAGCCTGCCAGGGCGATGGCTATGTCCGGATCGAGATGCAGTTCCTGCCGGATGTCACAGTGCCCTGCGAGGTCTGCAAAGGCAAACGCTACAACCGCGAAGCGCTGGAGGTCTCCTTCAAAGGCAAGAATATCTCGGAAGTGCTCGATATGAGCGTCGACGAGGCGCTGGAGTTCTTCGATAAAATACCCCGCGTCCGGAGCCGGCTCCAGACCCTGCACGATGTCGGCCTCGGTTACATCAGGCTCGGCCAGCCCGCCCCGCACCTCTCCGGCGGTGAGGCCCAGCGCGTCAAGCTGGCCTCCGAGCTGTCCCGCCGCGCTACCGGCCGGACGCTTTACATCCTCGACGAACCGACCACCGGCCTGTCATTCCAGGACGTTTCCTTCCTGCTGGCAGTGCTCCAGAGGCTGGTCGATGCCGGCAACAGCGTCGTCATCATCGAGCACCACCTTGATGTCATCAAGAACGCCGACTACATCATTGACCTCGGCCCCGGCGCCGGTGACGATGGCGGTCGCGTGGTAGCCACCGGGACTCCTGAGGAGGTGGCCACCGTGCCCGAGTCACTTACCGGCCACTACCTCAAGAAGTTGCTGGCCGGTCAGATGCCGGGTTGGAGCGAAGCATCCGGCGAGGCACAGGGACACAGTCTGCCTGCCGGAAGATAATACCTGCAGTGAAATGCATCCCTCCGGACAGGCCGCCCGGTCAAGCAGCGCGACCGAAAAACCTTTCTTTCCGGTGCCGGAGATAGTACCGAGAAATAAAGTTTAAAGGCTTCCTGGCAGTACTGAAATTCTCGCATAGCGACCGGAAAACATCGGCCAGCTCCAGCCTTCGGGCACTGTCCGTTCCCGCCGCCAGATGGTAAAAGGTGCTGCCCAGCTCTTCGTACTCCTGCAGGCCACGGCGGCCGGCCCGAACCGGCGCCCTGACTGATTCGGCAACGGGATAACGGTAGTCGAAATAGGTATATTCCGGGAAAATACCGGTGATGAAAAGGCAGAGGTCGGCTATCCGTTTGTAATAGCCAAAACGACGCTCCCCTTCCGTCATCTGACACAGCCGCAGCAGCGAATCAACGTCCATATCGCTGAACCTGACCCTCCGCCACACCCCCTTCGCCACCCTGACCGGCAACACACGGCTCTCGGTCCTGGTGAATGACGAAAGCATACCTGCCAGATATTCGAGTATCGCCTGTTCCGAAACGAACCTGACGACGTCTCCGGCATCAAATACCGGTATCTCACCGGTGCCTGCCCTCTCCAGCGTATGGCCCGCCCTCTCCATCTGTTTCAGCGCCTGCCTCAGCAGGACTTCAAAATACAGAAATGGAGAGATTTTGAGCAACACCTCTTCATCGGCCATGACTTTCCTGAAGACACGCTCGTGACCGACAAAGGCGCTCCTGAAGTCCTGATCACCGACTATCAACCGCTTGAGCTGTTCAACATCACCGTAATTGGGCGCCACCTCCCGTATCAAAAAGTCCAGATCACCTTCAGTCAGGAAAATACCCCACCGTTCAGCTCTGACATTCTCCATTTCCCCGGCCGGTGTCATTTTTCCAGCGCCTCGACCAGCCTGCCCGCCATTTGCTCCACCATGCCGGCATCCCGGATGGTAATGAGCTTGTCATCCACGGTGAGCGGCTCGTTGGTATATTTGGCCTTTCCTTTGACCAGCCAGCCAGCCTGCTCAACCGGCCCGGTCACCTTCTTGCCCTCAATTGCCCCGGCCAGCGCCAGCAGGACAATGCCGTTATCGCTTGCCGCCACCGCCTTGTATTTCACGTCTTTTGCCAGCTTGAGCGCAGTCTCATCATCAAATAGCCTGACGGCACCTTCCCCGCCGATAAAGACCACGCCGTCGTAATCGTAGCTCTTAACATCCTTGATGGCGACGTCCACCGGCACGGTCCTGCCACCCACCCCCGTCGCCAGCGTACCTAACGATGCCACCGATACCTTGTGCCCCCTGCCTTCGATCACGCGCCGGCAGGTCTCGTACTGCCCGTCGTCAAATCCGTGAGGTGAAAGAACCATCAGAACCTTTTTCTCTGCCATGAGTCTCTACCTCCCGTTCTCTGTCAAACCGTCTTCTCCTTTCTTTTTCTTCCTTAATTTATTTTATTTAGCCTACGGCACCCAACAAGTCAAGCCCGCCCGCCAGAGCCCTCAGGCGCCATTATGCTACCCATCCCCCTTCCCTCTTTTCACCATCCCTCCCAGCGGGTCGAGCAGTTCTTCATCCTTACGCAGTTCAATAATCCGGTCGCGCAGCAGCGCCGCCTTCTCGAACTCCAGGTTCCTGGCCGCCGCCTTCATCTGCCCCTCCAGCTCCTTGATCAGCCGGACAAGCTCTTCCTTCGATGCTGGCGCCGCTATGTAAGGCGCTGTGGCTTCAGCCACCACTTTCACCCGCTCGGTAATGTCCCTGATGGCCTTCCTGATACCCTGCGGGGTGATGCCGTGCTTCCGGTTATACTCCTCCTGAATGCGCCGCCGCCGCTCCGTTTCGGCAATTGCCGCCTTCATCGACCCCGTCATGGTGTCGGCATACATAATGACATGCCCCTCGACGTGCCGCGCCGCCCGGCCCATCGTCTGTATCAAAGCGCCCTCGGAGCGTAGATAGCCTTCCTTATCGGCATCGAGTATCGCCACCAGGCTGACCTCCGGCAGGTCAAGACCCTCGCGCAGCAGGTTAATACCCACCACCACGTCATAGACACCGAGCCGCAGGTCACGCAGTATTTCCACCCGCTCCAGCGTTTCTACGTCGGAGTGGAGGTAATGGGTCTTGATGTCCACCTCCCGCAGATAGTCGGCCAGCTCCTCGGCCATCCGCTTGGTCAGCGTCGTCACCAGACACCGCTCCCCGCGCCCCACCCGCGACTTAATCTGGTCGATCAGGTCGTCAATCTGTCCGGCAGTCGGTTTGACCTCCACCGTCGGCTCGAGCAGGCCCGTCGGCCGTATCAACTGCTCCACCACCTGCTGGCTGTGCTCATACTCGTACGGTCCCGGCGTCGCCGAAACGTAAATTACCTGGTTGATGCGCTCGTTGAACTCCTCGAAATTCAGCGGGCGGTTGTCCAGCGCCGAAGGCAGGCGGAAGCCGAAGTCAATCAGTGTCTGCTTGCGCGACATGTCACCACCCCACATGCCCCTTATCTGAGGCAGGGTCATGTGGGATTCATCGATAAACAGCAGATAGTCCGAAGGGAAATAGTCCAGCAGGGTCCACGGCGGACTCCCCGGGGCACGCCGCTGAAGATGGCGCGAGTAGTTCTCCACCCCGTTGCAGTAGCCTATCTCGCGCATCATCTCGATGTCGTAGTTGGTCCTTTGCTCAAGCCGCGCCGCCTCGAGCACCTTCCCCTGCCTTTTCAGCTCCTCCACCCGCTCCGCCAGCTCCTTACGGATGTCCTCTATCGCCGCCAGCATCTTGTCTTTAGGAGTAACAAAGTGCTTGGCCGGATAAATATCAATGCTCTCCCGGTCGGCCAGCACCTCGCCGGTCAGCGGGTCAACCTCGACGATTCGCTCCACCTCGTCACCCCAGAACTCGATGCGACAGGCAATTTCTTCGTAGGCCGGCAGGATTTCCAGCGTGTCGCCGCGGATGCGGAACCTGCCCCGCGAAAGGTCCGAATCATTACGCTCGTACTGCATGTCCACCAGCCGCCGCACGACGCGGTTACGGCTCTCTTTCTGCCCCTTCCTCACCGTTACCATGAAGCTCTGATACTCCTCCGGCGAACCCAGGGAATAAATGCAGGAGACCGAAGCCACGATGACCGTGTCCCGCCGCGTCAGCAGGGCCCGCGTCGCCGCATGACGCAGCTTGTCGATCTCCTCGTTGATATCGGTCTCCTTCTCGATGTAGGTATCCGACTGCGGGATATAGGCTTCCGGCTGATAGTAGTCGTAGTAGCTGACGAAGTACTCGACGGCATTATCCGGGAAGTACTCCTTGAACTCGGAATAAAGCTGGGCGGCCAGCGTCTTGTTATGACATAAGACCAGCGTCGGGCGCTGCACCCTCTGGATGACGTTGGCCATGGTGAAGGTCTTGCCGCTTCCGGTAACGCCGAGCAAAGTCTGCTGCTTGTAGCCGCGTTTCAGCCCGTCGACCAGCTTTTCCACTGCCTGCGGCTGGTCGCCGGTCATGGCAAAATCGGAGACTATTTTGAAGTCGGACATAATAACAAACCGGTAAAGCGACTGGAGACACCGGCCGCCTAGCGGCGGGCCAGCTTTTGCAGGGCTTCCTTGACCTTCTCCTCCAGCGGGGCCCCCGCCGGCGTGGTCAGCTTTTCCACCACCTGGCTTGCTTCCCTCATTGAATAGCCGAGGCCGGTAAGGGCGGCAATGACCGATTCCTTATCGTTGCCGGCCTGGACTGCGCCGGTCACAACCGCCAACCCGGCCGCGCCGCGTATGCCTTTCTCCAGCCTGTCCTTAAGCTCGACGATAAGACGCTCCGCCGTCTTCTTGCCAATGCCGGGCACGCGCGTCAGATGGTCGGCATCGCCGGTCACGATGGCGCCGGTTATCTCGTTCACCGACATCGCCGAAAGCAGTCCCAGGGCGCTTCTGGGACCGAAGCCGGAAACGGTAATCAGGGCACGGAACAGGTCGAGCTCTTCCTGCGTAGCAAATCCATAAAGGGACAGCCCGTCCTCACGGACATGCAAGAAGGTATGGAGTCGCACTTGGTCGCCCGGTTTGCCCATCTTCCCCAGCGAACCGGTCGGCACATTGACCATCAGGCTCATGCCCCCCATTTTGACCACAATAAAATCCGGTCCGCGGCTTTCCAGTATGCCTTCAATTCCAACAATCACCCGCTTACTCCAGCCTATCGCCTGCCCTGACGCCTGGCCATGGCCCGGCCGATGCTCCGGCGCGACAGCCTGGCGCGTTCCAGCCTAACGCCTGAGCGCCCCGGGGCCAGCTTCCGCAAGCGCTGCTCCTTGACATGGCAAATGGCTATCGCCAGCGCATCGGAAGCATCCGCCGGCTCCGGCGGTGACTTCATGCCCAGCAGTACCCGCACCATTTGCTGGACACGGCTCTTATCGGCGCCGCCGAAGCTGGTGACCCTCTGTTTCACCTGCGCCGGCAAATAACGGAAGACCGGCAGGTCCTTACCGGCCGCGGCCAGCAGGGCCACCGCCTCGGCCCGGCCGATAGCCAGCGCCGTGCGTATGTTCTCATGGACAAAAGGCTCCTCCACCGCCACCTCGTCCGGCCGGTGCCTGCTGATAACCTTACCCAGCTCTTCATGAAGCACCGCCAGCCTCCGCTCGATGGCCGTCCGCGGCGAAAGGTTCACCACGCCGCAGGCCACCATCGTCATGCCGGCGCCGTCGGCCTCTATCACGCCGTATCCCAGATGTATGGTACCCGGGTCGATTCCAAGAACGCGCATCTCTTACCCCAAGGCAATTATAGCACTCTACCAGCCTAGTGACGGACAACTTCCAGAAAAGGACTATTTCTGCCATGAGGCAGACTTTCGGCTGTGGACTTCGACCATGTATGGGCTTACAATTGTAAGCAACATGAATACGGTTACCCGGCAGAAGCTGCCATCCTTGTCTTCAGCATGGCCCGGCGGGCCATCCTGTCGCCGCTCTGTGGGCGTCAGGAAGAGTCTTATTACCTGCGCCAGATTGTAAGGATGGTCGGTTGGGGTTCAGGGACGCTACAGAGACTGGCTAAGCATCCGTCGCAGCGTCAGCGCATTCCTCACCGCATACCCGCCGGCATCGTTGTTGAAGTAGACATACACCGTATCCACCCCCGTCAGCCCCCTGATGCGCCCGGCCCACTCCCCCAGTTGCTCATCACTGTAGTTGCTGTAGTAAAGGCCAGTACTACCGTGAAACCGGACGTAGGCGAAGCCGGCAGTGGCAAGCACCGGCGTCGTCAGCCCGGGCATATCGTAGATGCAGAAGCCGGCCCGGTAACGGCGCATCAACTCGAAAACACCATCGTCCAGCCAGTCCCGGCTGCGGAACTCGAAAACATGCTCTAACCCCGCCGGCAGGAGCCTGAGAAACGCCTCCAGAAGACCATCGTCCCGCTTCAGTCCCGGCGGGAGCTGATAAAGCACCGGACCGAGCCTGTCCCCGAGAAGTCCGGCGCGGCCCAAAAATGTCTTTAGCTCTTCTTCTATGTTCCGCAGTCTCTTGATATGGGTGATGAAGCGGCTGGCCTTGACGGCGTAGCAAAACCCGGGCGGCGCCAGGCCGCGCCATCTGGCGAAAGTCGCCTCCGCGGGAAGACGGTAGAAGCTGGCGTTAATCTCAACGGTATCGAACGTCTTCGCGTAGTGTTCCAGCCACCGCGATTTGGGCAGACCGTCCGGATAAAAGTCTCCGCGCCAGTGGTCGTAGTGCCAGCCGCTGGTGCCGATCCGGTACTTCACACCCATACTTCACCCCCCGCTATCCAGCTGCGCCAGGTCGAAGTTGAGACCATCGCGGGCCGAAATAACCCGGACGCCCGTCTCATCACTTAATTGCCTGGCAACCTCCCAGGGTCTTGCCTGCCAGATGGTCATGCCGAAGTGGGTAATTATCGCCGCCTTCGGCTTTACTTCCTGGATGATCTGCTTCGCCTCCGGCACCGAAAGGTGATCGAACGGCGACCCCGCCTGGTTCCGGACAACATTGATGACCAGAAGCTCACCCCGGTAGAAGCCCGCCAGCTCCGGGAAAAACTTCGTGTCGACAATCCACGAAAAGGTGTGCCGCGGCGTCTTGAAGACAAGACCGTAGGTCTCGACGCCGTGATGATGCCTTACCGGCGTCTCAAACTCGACGTCACCGACTCGGTACGATCCGCCCTCGGCCAGAGTCTGGACGGCTTCGACGAAGCCGCGCAGATAGCGCAGTATTACCGGGTCGCTCCCGCTGTCGATGGCATCCGACGGTGCGAAGACAATTCCCCGCTTCTTCCGGCCGCCGTCGGTCATAGCCTCAATCATGACGTTAATATCGCCGGAGTGGTCCAAGTGCTTGTGGGAAAGAATAATGGCCGCCAGCCTTGTCGGGTCCAGCTTACGCTTCACCGCATGCACCAGACACCCCGGCCCCGGGTCGAGCAGGACCTCCGTGCCGCCGAGGTCCAGCCACGCCCCGCCCGAAGCCAGTATCTGCTTGCTCACCATCACCCGCGCCCCCGCCGTACCCAGAAAAAGGATGGAATCGGTCAGAGATGCTTCCACGGGCATGATTATAGCAGACAGCTACCGGGCACCGGGACGCCGCAAAACCCCGGCGGTGCTACAATACGGGGCCGGGAGGTGACCATGAAAGCAAAGCCCGAACAGGAAATCGCCCGCCTCATCCGCGAATACCACAAGCTCACCGGCAAAATGCTGACCATCGGTACCGCCGAGTCAGCCAGCGGCGGACGCATCGCGGACAGGATAACCAACGTTCCCGGCAGTTCCGACTATTTCAAAGGCTCGGTGGTGTCGTACAGCAACGAAGTCAAGATGGCCCTGCTCGGTGTCAGAGAGACGACCCTGACGAAGTACGGTGCCGTCAGCCGTCAGACAGCCATCGAGATGGCCGAGGGCGGACGTAATCTGCTGAAAGTCGACATCTGCATTTCCGATACCGGCATCGCCGGTCCGACCGGAGGCAGTAAGCGCAAACCGGTCGGTCTTTTCTACCTCGGCATAGCCGCCGATGATTTCAGGCATACCGCACCCCATCTTTTCATTGGCGACCGCGAGGGCAACAAACGCCAGGCGGTCGAAGCCGCCCTGCAAATGCTCATAGACTATCTGAAAAAGCGCCTCAAGAACGCCGAGAGTGAGGTATTCAAGGAGACGCATGTCGTCACTTCTTTCCTGGAGCACGACGGCGAGGTGCTTATTCTGAGGCGGAGCCGGAAAGTCGGCTCCTACCGGGGCAAGTGGGCCGGTGTCAGCGGCTACCTCGAAGGCAATGACGATGAATACCAGGCCCGCCGCGAAATCGAAGAGGAGACCGGACTCGACAGCAAAGCCATACGCCTGCTCAGAAAAGGCGCACCAGTCGAGGTGCTCGACCGCGATCTCGGCCGCCGCTGGGTGGTCCACCCCTTCCTTTTCCGCGTCAAAGCGCCGGAGGATATCCGCATGGACTGGGAGCACACCGAGACCCGCTGGATTAAGCCCTCCGAACTCTCGAAAGTCGAGACCGTGCCCGGGCTGAAAGATGCCCTTTCAGCAGTACTATAGCCGCACCACGGTTTGAACGCCTCCCGACCTTGTGGTAATATCACCGATTACATCATCCGGTCGACCGCATGCACGAGCTTGCTGTGACTCAAAACCTGCTCGATATGGCACTGTCCAAAGCCGCCGAGGCCGGGGCCAGAAAGATCACCCGCGTCAACGTGACCATCGGCGAGCTTTCCGGCGCTGTACCCGAATGCGTCCAGTTCTACTTCGATGTCCTGCGCAAAGGCACCACGGCCGAAGAGGCCACCCTTAACCTTACCAGTATTCCGGCGCGGCTCCACTGCCGCCAGTGCCAGTCCGATTTCCATCCGGAAGACCTCCCCTGGATTTGCCCGAACTGCGGCAGTCTCAGCCTTGAAATCACCGGCGGACAGGAACTTTTCCTGGAAAGCCTCGAGGTCGCTGAATGAAAGTCAAGGTCCTTCAGGACATCATGAGCGCCAACGAGGCCATTGCCGAGCGCAACCGTGATCTGTTCGACAGGCACCGGGTGCTCTGCGTCAACCTTATGTCATCACCCGGCGCCGGCAAGACCAGCGTCATCGAAGCCACCATCAGGGCACTCAAAGACAGGCTCGCCATCGGCGTCATTGAAGGCGACCTGGCAACAACCATAGACAGCGACCGCATCGAGAAGACCGGCGCCCGTGTTCTCCAGATAAATACCGGCGGCGGCTGTTCACTCGATGCCAACATGATCAGCCTGGCCCTCAAAAAGTTCCCGCTCAAAGACCTCGACATTCTGTTTATCGAAAACATCGGCAACCTCATCTGCCCTGCCGGGAATGTCCTCGGCGAGCACCGCCGCGCGGTCATCCTGAGCCTGCCTGAAGGCGACGATAAGCCGGCCAAATACCCCGTCATGTTTGCCGGCGCCGACTGCGTCCTCCTCAACAAGATTGACCTTGCTCCCCATCTCGATTTCGACACCGCAATGGTGCGCCGCACCGTTACCGGACTGAATCCAAAGGTAAAGATTTTCGAAATTTCGGCCAAGAATGGCCAGGGATTGAAGGATTGGTGTTCCTGGCTGGTAGCCGAAAGACGGAAACGGCTCAAATGACGCTGAAAACCATCACGCCGGAACCACGTACCGCATTCCGCGACCGCATTGAAAAAATAAGCGGTGAGAATGTCGCCCGCTGTTACCAGTGCGGGAAGTGCAGTGCCGGGTGCCCGGTATCCTTCGCCATGGACCTGGCCCCGCGGCGCATCATGCGCGCCGTCCAGCTCGGGCTGAAAGACGAAGTCCTATCCAGCACCACCATCTGGCTGTGCGTCCAGTGCAATGTCTGCTCCGCCCGCTGTCCCCGGGAAATCGAGGTCGCCCGCGTCATGGAAGCCTGCCGGCTCGTCTTCCAGCAGGAGAAATATAAGGCCGGCGACCGCGATACCATGCTTTTCCACAAACTCCTGCTGGACAGTGTCCGGCGCTGGGGCCGCCTCCACGAGCTGGACCTGGCCGCTTCCTACAACCTCACCAGCGGCCACCTCACCGCCAACCTGGAACTGGTGCCGGGACTCATCGCCCGGCGCAAGCTGGCCATATTCCCACATCGCGAGGCCGGCCCCGAGGTCAGGAGGATCATGGCCAGCGTCGAAGCCGAACGTAGAAAAGAGAAAACAAAGGCCGGAGGCAACGTATGAAGTCTGCCCCGACCTACGCTTACTATCCCGGCTGTACCTTGAAGACCACGGCCAGAGAGTTCGATGTCTCCACCAAAGCTGTCTGCAGTGCCCTTGGCATCCGCCTGCTCGAGCTCAAGCACTGGGGGTGCTGCGGCGCCTCATCCGCTCACGGCACCGACCACCTCCTGGCTTTAGCCCTGCCGGCCCGCGAGATTGCCTCAGCCAGCCAGATGGGCTGGCCGCTGGTCGCTGTCTGCGCCATGTGCTTCTCCCGCCTCAAGCACTCCGAAGCCGCTCTCCATGATGAAGCCCTGAAGCAGCGACTCAGCGGCATCATCGGCAGACCCCTGCCGGCATCCTACGAAGTGTTCCACCTGCTCCAGGTTATCGATAATATGCGCGACCGCATGCCGGTGACCCGCCCGCTGGGCGGTCTTAAGGCGGCCTGCTACTACGGCTGCGTCCTGGTACGGCCCAAAGAAATTGCCCGGATGGACGATGTCGAAAACCCGCAGATCATGGACCGTGTCCTCCGCGCCGCCGGCGCTGAGACCGTTGACTGGAACTTCAAGACCGAATGCTGCGGCGCAGGTATGGCCCTGCCCCACACCGACATCATGCTCAAGCTCTCCCACCGCATCCTGACTCAGGCCGGACAGGCCGGGGCCGATTGCGTCGTCACCGCCTGCCCGCTTTGCTTTTCCAATCTGGACGGCTACCAGAAACAGATGAAGAAGGCCTTCGGCAGTGACCCGCAAATGCCTGTCTTCTATTTCACCGAGCTTGTCGGACTGGCCGTCGGCATTTCTGCCGACCGTCTGCTGCTAAGAAAACACACCACCGATGCCATATCTCTCTTAAAGAAAAAAGGCCTGACCGGAGAGCCCGTCCATGCCTAGAGTCGGTGTTTTCGTCTGCCACTGCGGCACCAATATCGCCGGCACCGTTGATGTGCCTGCCCTCACCGAGTGGGCGAAAACCCTGCCGGGCGTCGTTGCCACCTCCGATAACAAATACTCCTGCAGTGAGCCGGGACAGGCCTCCATCCGCAAGGTCATCGAGGAGAACCGGCTCAACCGCGTCGTTATCGCCGCTTGCTCGCCGCGCATGCACGAGACCACTTTCCGGCGTGCCATGGTCCAGGCCGGACTCAACCCATATTTTTTGGAAATTGCCAATATCCGCGAGCATTGTTCATGGGTGCACGGCGATGACAGGACCATGGCCACGGAAAAGGCCAAAGATATCATCCGCATGGCCGTGGCCAAGGTGACCAACAACGAGGCCCTCTTCCCCAAGACTATCGGCATTACTAGGCGCGCTCTGGTCATTGGTGGAGGCATCACCGGCATCCAGGCCGCCCTCGATATTGCCAACGCCGGCTATGAAGTCGTCCTCGTCGAGCGCGAGCCTTCCATCGGCGGGCACATGGCCCAGCTTGATAAGACCTTTCCCACCCTGGACTGCTCCGCCTGCATCCTCAGTCCCAAAATGGTCGACATCGCCCAGCACAAGCGCATCAGGCTGATGACCTACTCCCTGGTACAGAAGGTCTCCGGCTTCGTCGGCAACTTCGAGGTCGAAATCCTCCAGAAGGCCAGGCGTGTTGACCACTCCAAATGCACCGGCTGTGGCACCTGCTGGCAGAAATGCCCGGAGAAGGTCAACGCCGAATTCGATGTCGGCACCGGCAAGCGGTCGGTTATCCATATCCCATTCCCCCAGGCCATACCGGCCAAGCCGGTCATCGACTGGCCGCAGTGCCGCTACCGTAAGTACCTGGACTGGAAGGCCGCCGGTGAGCAGGGCAAGAAGCCCCCGGAGTGCCGCATCTGCGAAAAAGTCTGTCCGGTAAAGGCCGTCGACTACGAACAGACAGACCAGGTCATCACCGAAAAGTTCGGTGCTATAATCGTCGCCACCGGCTATAAGACCTTCGACCCGGCTGTCTATGAAGAATACGGCGGCGGCCGTCTCCCCGATGTCATCACCAGCCTCCAGCTCGAACGCATGATGAACGCTTCCGGCCCAACCGGCGGCGAAATCAGGCGTCCCTCCGACGGCGAGCATCCCCACACCATCGTCCTGGTCAGCTGCGTCGGCTCCCGCGACGCTCAAAAAGGCCGGCCTTACTGCAGTAAGATTTGCTGTATGTACAACGCCAAGCACGCTATCATGCTCAAGGAGCACGACCCTAGCGTACAGGTCTATGTTTTCTATATTGACGTCCGCACCGGCGGCAAGGACTTTGAGGAGTTCTACCTCCGTGCCATCGACGAGGCCGGCGCCGTCTATCTCCGCGGCCGCGTCTCCAAGATTTATCAGGACGGTAAAAAGCTCATCGTCCTCGGTGAAGACTCGCTTATGGGCCGGCCGGTCGAGATAGCCGCCGACCTCGTTGTCCTGGCCGCCGGCATGGAGCCGAACACCGGCGCCGCCGAGCTTGCCCGGACACTCCATATCAGCTACGACACCTATGGTTTCATGGTCGAGGCCCATCCCAAGCTAAGACCGGTCGAGACCAACACCGATGGCATTCTGGTCGCCGGCGCCTGTGTCGGCCCGCGCGATATTCCGGAGTCGGTCGCCCAGGGAAGCGCTGCCGCCGCCAAAGCCGTCGCCATCCTCTCCCAGGACAGCCTGACTGTTGATCCCATGATTGCCCAGGTCGACCCGGCCAAATGCATCGGCTGTCTCCTCTGTGTGGCCGTCTGCCCCTTCAAAGCTCCATACTCCGAGGTCACACGCGATAAACGCACCGTGGCCGTCATCAACGAGGTCCTTTGCAAAGGCTGCGGTATCTGCGTTGCCCACTGCCGACCCAAGGCAATTAATCTGCATGGATTTACCAACCAGCAACTGCTGGCCGAGGTGCAGGCGCTATGGTAACCGCCTACCAGCCGCGCATTATCGGCTTCCTCTGCAACTGGTGCAGCTACGCCGGCGCCGACCTTGCCGGTACCAGCCGCATCAGCTACCCGGGCAACATCCGCATCATCCGTGTGCCCTGTTCCGCCCGGGTGGACCCGCTCTTCATCGTCAAGGCTTTCCAGTACGGGGCCGACGGCGTCCTGGTGGCGGGGTGTCACCCGGGCGACTGTCACTACTCCGAAGGCAACTACCACACCCAGCGCCGCCTTGCCCTGCTGCGCTCGTTCCTGGACTTCACCGGTATCGAAAGGGAGCGCGTTAGGCTCGAGTGGGTCTCCGCTTCCGAAGGCAGGCGCTGGTCGCAGGTCGTCACCGATTTCACGGCACAGGTCGCCGCTCTGGGTCCGAGGGTAAAATGAGCCAGCCTATCCGCGATAAGGCCAGAGAGCTTCTCCAGACCGGGAAGGTGAACTGCGTTATCGGCTACGAGCGCGCCACTGACGGCATCACGGCGCGCCCCTTATTCGTGTACGACGTCAGGGACGTCGACCGCCTCATCTTCGACCGGACCTGCGTCCACAATCTTTCCCGCTACCTGCGCGACCGCAGGGACAAAATGACCGCCATCGTGGCCAAGCCCTGTGATGCCCGCGCTATCAACATGCTTCTTAATGAGCAGCAGCTCGACCGCCAGAAGCTCTTTATCATCGGAGTCGTCTGCCAGGGTGTGAATGAGCGCTGCTGGGGGCAGACTGATACCAGACAGCAGGCCCGGTGTCAGTGGTGCCGCCAGCATGTCCCGCCGGTCTACGATTTCCTCGTCGGCGAAAAACCGGCAGACGAACCGCCGCCGGCCGGCTTCCCCGATATCGAGGAGTTTGAAAAGAAGTCACCCGCCGAGCGGCGTGCTTTCTGGGAAGAGCAGTACCGGGCCTGTATCCGCTGTAATGCCTGCCGCCATTCCTGTCCCGGCTGTTACTGCCAGGAGTGCTTCGCCGAAAATCTTGATCCGGCATGGGTCGGCATCCGCATCGCACCGGCCGAGAGCCAGATCTGGAACCTGGTCCGGGCCTTTCACCTGTCGGGACGCTGCGTTGACTGCGGCGCCTGCGAGCAGGCCTGTCCGGTCAATATCCCGCTCATGTTATTGAACCGCAAGCTCCAGAAGGACGGCATCAAGTTCTTCGGCTTCGAGCCCGGCCTCAGTGCCGAAGCGGTGCCACCCTTCGCCACGTTCAAGAAAGACGAGAGTCCGGGAGGGGAAGGCTGATGTTATTCTTCAGCGAAAAAAGCCTGACCGCCTGGCTCAATCATCTCATGCTGGACCGTACCGTCCTGGCGCCGGTCAGGGGCACCAATGACCTGGTCTATTTCCAGTCTATCGCCAGCTCCGAAGCTGTCTCCGTCGGGTCGCAGAACGCCGCCCTTTCGCCAAAGGACTGGTTCTTCCCGCGCAGCGAAGCCATCATGTCCTTCGTTACCAAAGACGGCAAGACTCAGGTTATTCCCGCCACCATGGAAAAGGACGCCGTCATCTTCGGTGTCCGTCCCTGTGACGCCCGTGCTATCTCTCTAATTGACCGCCCCTTCCGGGCCGAGCCGGTCGATGCCCTTTATCAGGAGCGCCGCAACCGCACCACTCTGGTCGGCATCGCCTGCGTCACCGTCTGCCAGGAATGTTTCTGCACCAGCATGGGGAGCGGCCCGTTTGACGCGAAGGCGCTCGATATCATGCTGACGCCGGTCGACAGCGGCTTCGCCGTTGAGGTCGTAACCGACAAAGGCAAGAGACTGCTGGAGAAAGCCATAGTTCAGGACAGAGAACTTACACTGCCCAAACCGCCCGAGGTCAAGACGGTACCATCGGCTGGCGTCACTGAAGCGATGCGCCGGATCTTCAACAACGTCTACTGGGACCGTGTGGCCGACCGCTGTATCCATTGTAATATCTGCTCTTTCGTCTGCCCCTGTTGCTACTGCTTCGACGTCCGGGACTACAAAGGCAAAGATAAGATTGAGCGCGTCCGGAGCTGGGAAAGCTGTGAATCGGCCCTTTTCACCCGCGCCGCCGGCGGCCACAACCCCCGCCCATCCAAAGGCGCCCGGATGCGCCAGCGCTTTGCCCACAAACTTCTCTATTTCCCCGACATCTTCGGCGAACTTAAATGCACCGGCTGCGGCCGCTGTGTTAAAAACTGCCCGGTTAATATCGATATCAGGGAAATCATCCATGATGTCCAGAAACTTGCCAGAGAGTAGTCTGAAGAGGCTCCGCCCCTTCGAAGAACCTATTTTGGGGGTCAGGTGTGCCTGAGCGGAATGCTCTAATTCCCAGCCCAGCGACAGTCAGGTCCGTGATTGACCTGACGCCGGACGTGAAGCTATTTAACGTCGAGCTTGACGACCCCTCCGAGCGCGACCGATTCGACTACAAACCGGGGCAGTTTGCCTTCCTCTCCGCCTACGGGGTCGGCGAAGCGCCTTTCGGCATCGTCTCTCTCGCCTCTAAGAAAGACGGCATTGAATTCGCCATCAGGAAAGTCGGCACCGTCACCGCCGCCCTGCACGACCTTGAGCCTGGAGCATCAGTCGGCATCCGCGGCCCCCACGGCAACAGCTTCCCCATGGAAAGCTTCAAGGGCAAGAACATCCATATCATCGGCGGCGGTATCGGCTTTGCCCCGCTCCGGCCGGTCATCTCGTATATCCTGGACCACCGCGATGATTACGGCGACCTGCTGATACTGAATGCCGCTCGCACTCCGGCCGACCTCTGCTTTGCCAGCGAGTTTGAGACCTGGGCAGCCTCGCCGCGCACCCGGGTTGAGATGACCGTTGATAAAGGCGATACTGGCTGGCAGGGCCGTGTAGCTTTAGCCCCGGACGTCGTCAAGGAGCTGAGACTATCACCGCAGAACGCTATCGCCATCACCTGCGGCCCGCCTATCATGATCCGCTTCACCCTGGTGCGCCTGAAAGAGCTTGGCTTCGCCGATGACCAGATTGTCACCACCCTCGAGCAGAAGATGAAGTGCGGTATTGGCAAATGCGCCCGCTGTAACGTCGGCGGCACCTACATCTGTCAGGACGGCCCCGTCTTCACCCTAGCTCAGATTTCCCGGTTCATCGAGCAATTCTAGCCAGACGTAGTGTCATCCTCGAAGGCATCTATGCCTTGTGATACACTCCACCTTACTTTAGCAGGACCGGGCCAATGAAACTCACTCCCGCCGAATTCGCCTTCATGAACACCCGCAACCGCCAGCGGGCAATGGGCTATGAGTTCGGCGCCCTTATCAAGCACTTAAAGAAACACGGTATCGACCTGAACGGCAAAGTTATCCTCGATGCCGGATGCGGGCCGGGCTTCAGTACCAGACTTATTAGCCTTGAGTTCAGACCATCAAGACTGGTCGCTTTCGACCTGATGCCGGAAATGGTTGAGCTGGCCAGAAAGCACACCACCGCCGAGTTCTTCGTCGGCAATATTACAGACACCGGGCTGCCGCCCGGAACTTTCGACGCCGTTTTCATCTTCGATGTCCTGCACCACGAACCAGGGTGGCGCACGGCGTTACAGGAAATGGCCCGGGTACTAAAGCCGGATGGAGTGTTGCTGGTAGAGGAACCTTCCAAACAGCTGGTCAGGCTGGGCAACCTGTTCGATATGTACCATCCACCGGAGGCAATGTTCGGCTGGAGCGAGTTGCGGCGTGGGCTTCTCTCTACCGGATTCAAAATACTGGAAAACGGCCGGCTTGGGCTCGGCCTGTTCCAGAATTATTTGTGCCGGAAAGAGGAAGCCTCACTCTAACCTTCTCAACAAGTAACAGATAGCCGGATACCCACACCCGGGTTACCAGTCTTTCCCGCATCTGGACCAGTCATCGGAAAAAGTCCGGACAATCGTACTCAGAAGACGGGCATCAGCACCCTGCTTGAGGATGATGCCGAGTTCACGGTTCTTATCCAGTGATGTGGGAGAGAAGTTCTCAGAACCTACAAAAGCCCGCGCTCCCGGCGTGCCGTAATCAGCAAGTATCATTTTGGCGTGAATGTAGATCTTCGGGCTATTTGCGTTATCCGGATCTACCCTCCAGTCACCGTACCTGGCGAGAACCCCGTTCTGGTTGAGGTACCGGCGCATGGTAAGGTTCTTGTCCACAGACGGCTTGTCCGGATCGGACAGCACCGCCGTGATCACCCGTACCAGGCCGCCCGAGCTTCTCAGTCTGTTTGCGGCGACAATGAGCGCGTCGGCGATCTCGCGGTCATCGAACTCTTCCATGTAGACATCCAGAGACCGGCCTGCCGAGGCGATGACGCTCCTTAACATCTGGCGGCTGTTTTCAGGAGACCAAACGAGGAGAGAAGGTGCACTCGGTATGACCGGCGTAGCCCAGTCGTTGTGGAACACCGTGACGATTTCCTTGACTTCATCGGGACCTGTAGTAATGACCCCGAAATCGCGTGTACTTACAAAATAGTCGGGACAGAAGTTGAACGTCGCTATAAGAGATGTTGCCTCATCGATCGTCAGTGCCTTCTGATGTGTCACCGCAAATTGCGGAGCGGCGTTCTTCCACGGGATTCCCGCGTTGGAAAAAGCCCTCTTGGCGACGGCATTCGGATCCCGGTGGTCATGCTGATTCGGCTGATTGCAAACTCTGAACGATGCGCAATTGAAAATCACCCGGACATCCAGGGCCTTGTTGGCAGTCTTAGCGGCAACAATCGAATCAATGATCTCCTCGTCCGACATCTCATAGATTGTCAGGTAAATGCTCCGCCTGGCACCGGCAATGAGACGTTTGATAGTATCCCGGTTTGTCTTCTGCGGATCATCAGGCTGCACCAGAAGACTATGGGCGCCAATCTCCCCCGAAGGCACGGGGGCAGGCACAGCCTCTGATGGATGGCAGCCGGAAATGCTCACAAGAACCAGCACGAGCAATATGGCCAGCAACGATAGACGCAGGTTCATCTCTGCAGTTCTCACAGTCAGCTTATCATCACATCAAATGGCTTCTATTGGCTTTCACTTAAACCTTCGTAAATGATAATTCTATTCGTTACCGCTCCCCCAAATTGTACCACCCGTCACTGAATACCATGCTTTGAAAGTGAAGAAACCTAGGACAAGCAACGACTTTGTTACCGGAACGAAAGACTCAGCTATTAAGTAGCAACTAACATCGCTGCGGCCGGTCGAGTCGGGCATTTGGTTCCCTGCTGATGACGCTGGCCCGGATGCATACGGCGACGCCCAACTGCCCCCAGGGCGGGACGCTGCCGTTCGCCAAGATTATGAGAAGCTGTATGCCGACCCGAATGGCCGGAGCCGTTATACTGCCAGGACGGCCCCACCTTCACCCTGGCTCAGATTTCCCGGTTCATAGAGCAGTTCTGAGCTTAACACTGGGACACCTAACACCACCACACCTCTCCCTTCGTTCGGGACGACACGCAAAGCATATGTTCAAGAGGGCACATGGTATAATTCCTCAGCTATTAGAAGAGATCCACCTATGTCAGACAAATCGGTCATCATCATCGGCGCCGGCATGGCCGGACTCTGCGGCGGCTGTTACCTTCAGATGAACGGTTACCGCACCATCATCTTCGAAATGCACGACAGGCCCGGCGGCCTCTGCACCGCCTGGCAGAGAAAAGGCTACACCATCGATGGCTGTCTGCACTGGCTCGTCGGCTCCGCTCCGGATACCGGCCTACATAAGCTCTGGCAGGAGGTCGGCGCCATAAAGGGCCGTGAGATGCTCAACATGGACAGATTTGCGATTTATGAAGACGCGGAGGGCAAAAAGTTCGAAATCTTTACTGACCTCGACCGTCTTGAAGAGCATATGCTCCAGCTGGCACCCGAAGATGGCAGGATGATCAAGGAATTCACCGGCGGCGCCCGCGCCCTCGTTGACTTCGATATGCCCGTGGACAAAGCACCAGAACTCTATACCGCCTGGGACGGCCTGAAAATGACCGGCGGCCTTCTCCCCAAAATGCGTCAACTGATGAAGTGGAAGGGGAAAACGACCGCTGTTTTCCTGAGAGAGATGAAAAGCCCGCTGGTCCGTGAAGGCCTGGCCTCTCTGTGGCCACCCGAGTCCGGCATACTCTTTCTGCTGATGACTCTGGCATGGATGCATAAGAAGACCGCCGGATACCCGCTCGGCGGCTCATTACCGCTTGCTAGAGCCATCGAAAAGCGCTATATCGACCTCGGCGGGCAGGTCACTTACAAGAGCCGGGTGACGAAAATCATCGTCAAGAACAACCGCGCTGTCGGCGTCAGGCTGGTCAATGGCACAGAGCATCGCGCCGACCTGGTAATATCCGCCGCCGACGGCTACTCCACCATCTTCGACATGCTTGAGGGAAAATATCTCGACAATAAAATCAAAGGCTATTACGAGACCCTGCCCACCTTCACTCCGCTTCTTCTCATCGGCATCGGCGTTAAGCGACGCTTCGATGACGTGCCGCAGGTAATTTCGGGGATCAGCTTTTCGCTGGGGAAACCAGTGACTGTAGCCCGAACCGAGATAAAGTGCCTCAGCGTGCGCGTCCACAACTTCGACCCCTCACTGGCGCCGCCGGGCAAGACGGTACTGACGGTCATGTTGCCGGCTGAATGGGACTACTGGAAGGGACTCAGGAATGATATGCCGCGCTACCGGGAAGAGAAAGAGAAAACAGCCGATGCCGTGGTCGCCGCTTTGGAACAGCGGTTTCCCGGCATCACCGCACAGGTAGAAATGCGCGATGTCGCGACGCCGGTCACCTTCAACCGCTATACCGGCAACTGGAAGGGCATCTTCGAAGGCTGGCTACCGCCGGTGAACCCATTCTTCACAAGAATGGACAAGACATTGCCCGGACTCGATAATTTTTTTATGATCGGCCAGTGGGTCGAACCGGGCGGCGGTGTGCCGTCCGGGGTCATCTCCGGCCGCAATGTGACGCAGATAATCTGCAAGCGCGACGGCAAAAAGTTCACCACCAGCCTGCCGGAGTGATTCTACCGTGCCATCTCACAGACCGGCCCCCCCCAACCCTTGAGGCAAACATGGTTTCCACAAAGTATCCCTTCTCCGGTGATGGGAGAGGGCTAGGACAGAGGCAACTATGAAGAAGCGTATCCTTTTCCTCTGCGGCGCCAATTCGGCGCGCTCCCAGATGGCCGAGGGCCTCCTCCGTCACTACTACGGCAAACATTTCGAAGCCTTCAGCGCCGGAGCCAGAGCCACCTTCGTCCATCCAGTGGCGATTAAAGTTATGGCCGAACTCGGTATTGATATTTCCGGACAGCGTTCCAAGTCGGTAGCTGAATTCAATGGCGCCGAGATGGACTCCGTCATAACCCTCTGCGCGGCCGATCCCAATGCCGTTTGCGTCACCTTCTTCGGCAGGGCCGGCGAAGAACTCCACTGGGACATCCCCGACCCCGCGGCTGTCAGGGGTACCGAAGCAGAACAGGTCGCCGCCTTCCGCAATGCACGGGACGACATAAAACAACGCATCGACACCTTCGTCCGAAGCCTGTGACACCGCACCGTGATAAACTGTAGCTCAAGGGGAATTAGATAGAGTGACAGTCTCAAGGCTAGACCCTGAAGCTAAGCAGCGCCTTCAGGACAGTATACTGCTTGAGAAAGCAAACGGGACGCCGGACATCGAAATTGGCCGCAAATATGGCGTCACCTACCGCTACATCGAGCGTCTAATCACGAAGACGCACGGCATCAACATCAGCGCATTGAACGGCTCAAAGAGCATGAAGTCATTTCACCCTGAGAACTTTAAGGAGGAGCAGACCACCGTCTGGAGCTTTAAGCAGAGAGGAAATTGGGCCACCCATAGTGGTGAGTACAGGGGCAACTGGTCACCTTACATACCTCGTAACATCATCCTCAAGTACTCGAAACCCGGAGAACTTGTCTTGGACTGTTTTTGTGGAGCTGGAACCACTGCTGTCGAGGCCAAGCTTTTAGGCCGAAAGTGCATCGCCTTAGATATAAACGACAAGGCTATTGAACTAGCTAGGGGGAATACTGCTTTCGAGGTGCCTGCTTATCAACTTCCTTTGTCCTCAGAGCAAGACACGCCCCGAATCTACGAACCCCAATTGCTAGTCGGTGATGCGAGAGACCTCACATTCCTCAAAAGTTCCAGCATTGACCTAATCTGCACCCACCCACCTTACGCAAACATAATTCAATACACCGACACAAAAACCGGAGACTTATCGTTTTACGATGTGGACGTCTTCCTTAACGAGATGTCATCAGTAGCGCGTGAATGTTACCGGGTCCTCAAGCCAGGCAGACAATGCGCTGTGCTTATTGGCGATACTAGACGTCAGAAACACGTGGTGCCGCTAGGATTCAAACTTATCGACGTCTTCCTCAAAGCCGGCTTCGAACTACGTGAGTTGGTCATTAAACGTCAGCACAACTGCAAGACCACCGGATTCTGGTATACCAACAGCGTCAAGTACAACTTCCTTCTTCTGGCACACGAGTACCTTCCTATCTTTCAGAAGCCAGTCCTTCCTGCCCTCCCTATAGTGAAGGAAACTGCAACCCCCTCTAGACTCGTGTTACCCAAGAAAGCTAGACTACGCAAAACTCCGCACTTTAAGGATTTCGAAACAACCACCGTCTGGGTTCTGCCCGAAGACCGATTCGATGAGCAACTGAATAGCAACGTGGTTGCCCGGTACGGAGAAGGTAAAGACGCCTCGACCATCGCCTTTATGACAGCAGACAGCGACCGTACTACCAAGAAGGGCCTTTCTTCTCCAAAGAACAAGCATTTGCTATTTGCCAAGTCGCCTCTCTTGAAAACTGAACCTAGTCGATATGACATTCACCAATACCTTAAGGC
>DAOUCU010000062.1:0-25463 GCA_034431935.1 Dehalococcoidia bacterium
GAGAAGCATGGCTTTCAGACTCCTCATGGGTGTTCCGCCGGTTGTGGTGCCATTGCTAGCCGCATGTGCCGGTGAAAGGCCTACCCCTACCCCAGGATTGACCTCAATTTCACTGGTACTGCCACCCCTGGTGAAGGGCGTACCGCTCTAGGTGCTGGAGAGGCCGGCGGTAGTAGTCGATGGTGGCCGCGGCCTTGCCCTCGGCCTGGAAAGAAAAGAGGAACCCCCGGACCAGGCCGGAAAGCGATGTCTCCGCCGGCTTCGAAACCACCGCCAGAACCGGGCCGCGAGCGCCAACCTGCGTGGTAGGCAGGTTGTCGGACGGCTTCTGGCCGGCTTCCCGGGGAGGCCGGTACACCAAAGGGTCTGAAGCAGGGGTGGAGCGGGTGACGGGATTCGGACCCGCGACAACCTGCTTGGGAAGCAGGCACTCTACCACTGAGTTACACCCGCCCAAAACAGATCCATTCTATCCGGAATGACGCGGCGTGTAAAGAGAATGTGATAGACTAGACAGCGCCAGCTACAATAGCCCCGGTCCCATCATGAGGAATGTCTTGCTTAAGTCACTTGAAGACAAGGTCAACCCGAAGCATACCTCGCTTCTGGTAGTCGACATCCAGAACGATTTTCTCCACCCGGAAGGCTTCATGGCCAAACACACACCGGCCTGGAGGCCAGTAGATGATATGGTCAGCCGTCTCGAACGGCTTATTGCTGGCGCTCGCGAGCATGGGGTATTCGTCATTTTCGCCCGCAACTGGTTCAGCGACCTCACCCTGTCTCCAGTCATTAGAGAGCGCTGGCAACGTATCTGGCCCGGGCTTGAAGTCAGAATGTGCTGGGAAAATGACTGGGGCGCCGACTTCTACCGTATCAGACCTCTCCCGGGCGAGCCAATTATCGTCAAGCACCGCTACAGTGCCTTCCTCAATACCGATCTCGACATGGTTCTGCATAACCGCGGTATCAGGACGCTGGTAATCACGGGCTACACCACCAATACGTGTGTCGAGACCACCGCCCGCGATGCCTATATGCATGATTACTATGTGGTCGTAGTCAGTAACTGTTGCGCCTGCCAGAATCCTGCTTCGCACGAAGCAACTCTCAAGAGCATCGAAACCGGTTACGGTGTCTTAGCCACCGCCGACAGACTCATGGCTATTTGGAAAAACTATAGGAGTTAATCATGGACAAACTGCGGCTTGGCAGGACTGACCTTGTAGTTTCCCGCATCGGCTTTGGCGGCATCCCGATACAACGATGCTCAGAAGAAACCGCAATCGCCGTCGTCCGCCGCTGTCTTGACTGGGGGATAAACTTCTTCGATACCGCTGCGGCATACACCAGTAGTGAAGAACGGATCGGTAAGGCAATCGCCGGTCGGCGTGACGGGCTGGTTATCGCCACCAAAAGTACCGAACGTACACGGGAGGGCATAGAAGCTCACCTCAACCAGAGCCTGAAACGGCTGAACGTTTCTTATATCGACCTGTATCAATTTCACAGCGTAAACGACCTGGCCAATCTCAAGAAGGTCCTCGACCCGGCCGGGCCGCTGGCGGTACTTAAAGATGCCCAGAGGCACTCCATAGTAAGACACATCGGTATCACCTGCCATCATAAGGACACCGCCAGGGAAGCGGTCCAATCCGGACAGTTTGAAACCATCATGTTTCCCTTCAACCTGATGACACCCGAACCGGCTCTGGAAATTTTGCCACTGGCCAGAAAGCATGACGTGGGGTTTATCGCCATGAAGCCGCTTGAAGGGGGTATGGTGTCGAACGTCGCTCTGTCCTTCAAATACCTGCTCCAATATCCCGATGTTTTCCCCATTGTTGGCATAGAACGTCCCGGTGAAATCGATGAAATCATGGAAGTAGTCAACGGAAATAATCGTCTTTCGGCAACTGATAGGGACAAGATTGAGCGGATGCGTCGTGAGATGGGGAACCAATTCTGCCGCCGCTGTGATTACTGCCAGCCCTGCGACCAGGGCATCCGGATATCAGCAGTCCTTCCGATGCGCGGTCTGATGAAACGCCTGCCCCGAGAAACTCTCTTTACGGGAATGGTCAGGGAAATCATGTCCAGGGTGGCCACATGTACGGCCTGCGGCCAGTGCGAAGAACGCTGTCCCTACCGGTTACCGGTCCGCAAACTACTTGTCGATGCCGTTACCTGGTACGAAGCTGAGCGTGCCAGATTTGCGACTGAAACTACCACACGAGGCAGTTCCTAGCCGCACATTTTCCCGGACATCAATCCTGCCGATGGAAAAGCTCAATCATGACACCGACCGGCCCCTCCACCGTGGCCGCACTCAGCTTACCATGCCGGTTTGTTTCCCAATCAACAGGACCGGAAAGGACGGTGAAGCCGCGTTCCCGGCAACTGCCGAGAGCGGCAGAGAGGTCATCCACCTCGAATGAGTACTGGAAAATTCCGAGATTCGGCGGCCGGGCAGCCTGTGCCAGGGACTTCCCTCTGAGTGATACATTCAGAAACTCCAGCACCATCGAGTTCTCGTCCCTCTTACCAAAGAAGCAGGTCGTGACGCGGTGCCCTTTTGGCAACAGGATAACGTCATCAATCAAGCCCTCCGGAACCGCCATTTCACCCATCTGGTCGAGCCCGAGCACTCCACCGAAGAATTCCTTGACCCGTTCGTGACTGTCCACCATCCATGCGCTGTGGTCAAGACGTACAATGTTGTTGGTCGTCGGATATTCCTCGGCCTTAACCCGCATGAAGTTGTCAATGAGGACGCCTTCAGGGCCGATGAGGGTAACCTCTTTCACCGGCCACGGCACCCAGTTTGGTTGGTACTGAACTGGTGGAGACACGAACCTGTAACCTTTAGCACCAAGCTCCTGATAGAGCCTGTCAACATCCTTCACCAGAAATGTGAAGCAGTAAGCCCCGTAGTCCCAGGCTTTGGCTCCTTCACGTATGCTCCGCCCGGTATTCGGGTTGAACTCAACCAGCTCCAGAAAGGTCTCCCGAAGGTCGTTCTTGAGTGCCACCCGCCGAGCTTTCGTCCCGGCAGGCAAGTTCCACAGCCGGCTTACCCACTCAGAGGCAAGCTCCTCATCCTTGACCACCTTCATCCCGACGTAATCACGGTAGAACTCCAGGTTCTTCTCAATATTACTGACGCTCAGGCTGACACTGTGGACGCCCCGTATTGCCATCGGTCCCTCCTCAATAGGCAACGCCAACAGCGATTCTACCCTCTTTACCGCGGCAGGACAACGCCCGGCTTTTACCCTGACCGGGCCAAACTGTATCATTAGACTATGAAAAGCGCTCCGGAGTACAGGCTATGGCGCGGATGATCCCGGCAACCCTGCCGGACGAAGTTGACAGCCGGGCGGAGCGGGACTTGTTCCCAATCCTGCGCGACCGTCTTGACGAGAGCTTCACCGTCTTCCATTCTTTCAAACTCCTGACACGCAACCTCCAGCAGAAGCTTGTCGAGGGCGAGCTTGACTACCTTATATTCTCACCGGAGCGTGGCTTTCTCGTCCTCGAAGTCAAAGGGGGCACTGTCAGCTATGACGGCGAGACCGGCACCTGGCTTCAGAACGGACGGCCTTCCAGAGACCCTTTTACCCAGGCGCGTACTTCAATGCATGAACTTCACGTTTTCCTGAAGAAGCACATCAGAATGGAGCCGCCACTGCCGCTGGCCTATGCCGTTTGCTTCCCGGACGTTTTTACTCCTCTCCGTATCATGCCACCCGGGGCCGACCCGCAAATCTGCCTCACCGGCAGTGACCTTACCCAACTGCAAGACAGAGTCATTGCCATTCTGCGTCTCTTTACCAAGAGTACCGTACAGCCCCTCGATTCTCTCGACCGGGACCGCCTGCGGCGCGCCATTATGCCCCACTGCGAGTACGGGCAATCCCTCGCTGACCGCATCGGTCAGACGGAACGGCGTATCCTTGCCCTTACCGAGAACCAGTGCGTTCTTCTGGACTTCATCCATGATTTCAAGCAGGCGCTCATCAAGGGCTGTGCCGGTTCGGGGAAATCCGTAATGGCGGTTAAGAAGGCACGCGATCTCTACAGCGAAGGCAAGACCGTCCTCCTTCTCGCCTATAATCAGATGCTCGGCAAGCGCCTGACTGCAACCCTGGCAGATATCAGCGACCGCGTCACCGTAGGCACTTATCACGACTTCTGCATGGCGCATCTCCAGAGAAACGGGCGTCTGCCGCCGGTACGCCAGAACGACCGGACATACTGGGAACAGGATATCCCCGATGCCTTCTTCGACCTCGTCAGAGAGCATCCGCTCAGCTTTGACGCAGTCATCGTCGACGAAGGCCAGGACTTCCGCACTGAGTACTGGGTTACCATTTCCAGCCTGGTCAAGCCTGATGGGTGCTTTTATATATTCTATGATCCGCGCCAGAACCTCTATGGCAGCGAGATGCAGTTCCCCTTCCACCAGCCTTCGCTCACCCTGACCAAGAATTGCCGGAACACAAGGAAGGTCTTCGAAAAGCTCAGACCTTTTGGCGCGGCCTGGATGCGCCTTGCTGAAAACGCTCCGGAAGGAGAGGACGTCGTTGAAGTCCACTCGCCTTACCCTCACGTCAGGCTCCACGAGTTGCGCAGTATTCTCCACCGGCTGATAAACGAAGAGGGACTTTCTCCCAACCAGATAGTTGTCCTCGGCGGCCACTCCATGGCGCATACCTGCATCGGCAACAATACCAACCTCGGCAATTTTACTATCAGTGAAGCGGCTGACGATATCCCGAACACCATCCACTACCACACCCACATGAAGTTCAAAGGCTGCGAAGCTGATGTAGTTATTCTTCTGGACGTTGACCCGAAAGACGAACGCTGGTCCGATATTGGACTATATACGGCGATAAGCCGCGCCCGGCACGCTCTTTACATCATTTGGGCGGACTAGCCGGCCACCGCTCAAAAAACTCGACCATGACGCCTGCCGGCCCGGATACCATTACCGCCCGCACATGTCCGTAAGCCAGCCTCCGGAAGTCAACCGGTCCGGAGATTACCTTGTACCCGGCACCCCTGACTGCTCCAACTACTGTATTGAGGTTGGGCACCTCGAACGAAATCGCGCAGATACCGAGATTTGGCGCCCAGGCTGCTTCCGCCAGACGCTTTCCAGGTACCGATAGGGCAATCAGGACGACCATCGGCTCACGGCTGGCCTGCCTCCCCACAAAAGCCAGCTCAGCCCTGGTATTTTTCGGCAACCCCAGGATATCGTCCACCGTACCAGACGGCAAGGTAACACGGTTTATCAGGTCAAGGCCTGCAATACCGCAGTAGAAATTCAATGCCTCACCGATATCCGGCACAATCTGGGCAGAATCGGCGATGCTCAGGTACCTGCCGGGAGATTCTCTCGGAGGCACCGCTACCCGCTCAAGATGGGCCAGATGAACGTTGTCGGGCCCGATAATGACGGTTTCCCTGACCGGATTGCCAAGCGGATTATATTCAACCGGTGCGTGAACCGAGCCAAATCCCCTATCTATTAGATTCCGGTATATGGCATCGACACCTTCGACGAAGAAGCAGATATCATAGATACCATAGTCCCAGTCCTTCACTTTCTTCCGTATTGGCTTACCTGTCATGGGCTGGAAACGGACCAGTTCGATGCGCGTTTCCTGAAGGTCGTTGGAGAGGTAGACGGCACGGGCTGACGTCTTTGAGGAAAGCCCGTACAGCCCCACTACCTCCTCGGGAGACAGACTTCCTTCAGCCCTCACCTTCATACCGGCCAGGTCACGATAGAAGGCCAGAGATTCCTCAAGACCGCTGACGCTCACGATAATCCTGTCCAAGGTGCCCCCTGTCATCCCTTTTCCCTCCTTCCGGTCCCGGCCAGAGCTCTCTGAACCGTTCCGTTAACTCTAATTTTACTACACCGGTAGTAAGTGAGTGCTCCGCACCACGATTGGGTTTGAGACGAGTCAGCCCCGGCTCCACAGAAAAAGGCAGAGTGCGGCATCTCGTCAGATCGGCGAACACGTCCTGGTATCATATCCGGCCGGAGGCGGACTTCCACAAGAACATCTCGGACGCTACCTCGACCGTAACGGCACAATTGGTGACCATACAGGTCTTAATATTGACAACACCATTGTCTCGTATCATACTTTTTAGCGTTAGTCCTTTGAGTTATTACCAGTCGATTCTTCCGTGCCATTACCTTAACAGTATTTACACCATGACAGTGGAAAATAACTCGGATGGAGGAAAGCTAATGAGAAAGACCCTGCTGTTCTTCTCGGTTCTCGTCATCCTGGCGCTCCTGGTCGCATGCGGGCCATCCACCACACCGCCTCCGGCTGCGCCCAAGCCGGCTCCGGCACCAAGTCCAGCACCGGCTCCCGCTCCGGCCCCCACCCCCAGCCCAACACCGCCTCCGGCTCCTAAATTCGACCTTGTATCCAACAATTACAGCACGGCCACGCCCAAGACCGGTGGCATCATCAAATACGTGCAGATTTCCGGACCATCAGGTTTCGATGTCCATACCCTTCAATCGGCATGGGCAGGCGGTCTGGTCGTCCCAATTTTCAACAACCTTATCCAGATTAACCCGATGTACCAGGACGCGACCACAGCCAACATCATCGGCGACCTTGCCAAAGAGTGGAAAATAAGCCCCGACGGCACCGAGATCACCTTCTACCTGCATCAGGGCGTCAAATGGCATGACGGCAGTCCCTTCACGGCCGATGATGTTGTCTACAGCCTGCAGAAGATGGCTGACCCCAAGCGGGCGGCACGCGTAGCTGCCACCTTTGCCGCCATGGAAAGCGTCACCAAAGTCGATGACTTTACCGTCAAAGTTAAGACCAAGTTCCCATCACCATCATTTCTCCTTGCCCTGTGCAACGGATACGCTGTCATCATGTCGAAGAAGTCTGAGACCCTTGACCCGAAGACTCCTGCTTTCCTCGTTGGCACCGGCCCCTTTAAGTTCAAGAACTACGTGCCCGAATCTCTGTTTGAAGTCGAGAGGAATCCCAACTATTTCAAGAAGGACAGCGCCGGCAGGCCTCTTCCTTACCTTGATGGCATTCAAATCTACATCATGAAGGGCATGGGCGCCGGAGCTGATGCCTTCATTGCCAAGAAGCTTGACCTGATTAACCCGATGCAGGTGCTTTACCTCCAGAGCGACGTGGACAAGGTGAGCCGGGGTGCGCCCGATGCCAAGTTCATTCCGGTCAGGGCAAACACGCCTTACATGATGTACCTCAACAAGACCTTCAAGCCCTTCCAGGACCCGAAGGTGCTGCAGGCCATGGGGCTGATCTACAGCTCGGAAGACCAGATTCTGGCACGGTTTGGTGCGCCGAGTTTCGGCCAGCCGAACCGCGGTGTCTTCTCCCGCACATGGGGCAATTCCGAAGCCGACGTGCAGAAGATTATGGGCTGGGCCGGCAAGACATACGACCAGCGTGTTGCCGAAGCCAAGGAGCTGATGAAGCAATCAGGGTTCCCGGATGGCTTCAAGATACGAATGGTCTACGCCAACGTACCCGGCGCTCACAGTGAACCTTCCTTCATTCAGTACGGCGACGCTCTGAAAAAACACCTCAACATCACCTACGAATTGAAGCCATACCCGAGCAACGCTGAGGCTTACAAGGCGCGTGAAGCCGGCGAATGGGAGATGTTCAACGAAATCCTCTACATTTCCCTGCCCGACCCCGATGGCTACATGGCCTACTTCAAGACTGGGGGTCCGAGCAACTTTATGAAATACTCCAACCCCGAAGTTGATAAGCTGTTTGACCAGCAGTCCCGTGAGCTGGATGCCGTCAAGCGACGTCAGTTAACCTTACAAATCGAAAAGCTCATCCTGCAGGACAAGCCGGTAATGCCAGGCGCCTTCCTGACGGGAAACCTCTACTACTACCCCTACATAATGAATTTCGGACCAACAGCAATGGTATACGGGCCGGAAAATAAGTTCGAAATGACCTGGTTTAACAAGTAGCCGGCTTCATCACCTGATTCGTTCTTCCCCTGAGGTGAGCGGCCGCTGGCCGCTCACCTCAGGCTATCAGGAGACTTACCTAGACACAATCCGGAGATAAGGTTGAAAGCCTACATCCTTAAGCGGTTACTCTGGGCAATCCCAACCCTGCTTGGCTCGGTTACCATCGTCTTCATACTCATGAACATACTGCCGGGTGACATCGCTCAGATTTTGCTGGCCAGCGAATCAGGACGGATCGATCCTCAACAGTACGAAATCCTTCGCCAGCAGCTCGGCCTCAATCTCCCCTTATGGCAACAGTACTGGAACTGGCTGTCCGGGCTGTTTCACGGTGACTTCGGCGTTTCGCTCTGGACAGGGCGACAGGTACTCGGCGAAATAGTGCACCGTCTGCCTTACACAGGCTCGCTGGTTATCCTTTCAGTTGCTCTGACCATAATCACAGCCATTCCCATAGGCATTATCTCAGCAATATATCAGGACAAATGGCCCGACTACGTACTTCGAGTCCTGGTAATAGGTGGCATCGCTATTCCCAACTTCTGGTTCGGTCTCATGGCCCTGCTTTTCCTGGTACTGGTCTTCCGTTACCACGCCCCGCTGGGATACGCAACCCTCTGGACAGACCCCTTAGCCGCCATACAGCAGCTCGCCCTGCCGGCTTTCACCCTTGGCTTCCGTTCCGCCGCCTCGTCGGCAAGGATGATGCGTTCGTCCATGCTCGAGGTGCTCCGCGAAGATTACATCCGTACCGCCCGTTCCAAAGGACTCACCGAAAGGGCCGTGGTTTACATCCACGGCCTCAGAAATGCCATACTGCCGGTGGTCACCATGTTCGGCATGCAGATCGCCTTTCTCTTTTCAGGTACGGTTATTATTGAAACGGTCTTTAACATCCCGGGCATCGGGCTTCTCATCCTCGACGCCATTAACCACCGTGATATTATTCTGGTCGAAGGCTGTGTTGTTTTCATGGTGGTCGTCGTCTTAGTCACCAATCTCCTGACCGATCTTGTCTACGGCTGGATCGACCCACGAATCCGCTACAGCTAGGATTAGAGGCATATGGCAACTACCGTAATTGCTAGCCAGCCAAAAAAGAAATCCCCGCTCCGGAGCGCCTGGAACACGGTATGGGCCTTCTCCAAGGCAAAGCCGCTTGGGGCCGCGGCCGGAGTCATCCTGATAGTTATGATTATCATCGCCATTATTGCCCCATCAATTGAGCCTTACAACCCCCTTGACTCTAACGTTCAGGAACGTTTCCAGGCGCCGTCATGGAAACACCTGATGGGAACTGATAATCTGGGGCGCGATCTCCTCAGCCGTATCATCGAAGGCACAAGAATAGCCCTGTTGGTAGGAATACTGTCATCGTTCATCGGCACCACGGCAGGTATCATTCTCGGCATCATAAGCGGTTATCTTGGTGGCCGCTTCGACCTGTATTTCCAGCGGCTGATGGACATGATAATGTCATTCCCTTATCTCATCCTGGCGATGGCTATTGTGGTGGTCTTCGGTGGTTCCATCTTTAACGTGATTATGGCAATTGCCTTCCCGATGATCCCTACCGCCAACCGCGTCTCAAGGTCAGTGGCCATGTCACTTAAGGAGACCACCTTTATCGAGTCCGCCAGAGCGGTCGGCGCCGGCCAGATCAGAATTATCTTCCGGCACATACTCCCGAACACCGTGGCTATTTACCTTATTGTCCTTACCTCCGCTCTGGGCAACTCCATTCTCGCCGAAGCCAGCCTGAGCTTCCTCAACCTCGGTGTTCCACCACCTCACCCTTCATGGGGCCGTGCCTTGAACGAGGCCATGCAGTACTTCTACACATCGCCCTGGCTGGCTATATTCCCCGGTATCGCCATCAGCCTGGCCGTCTTCGGCGCCAACCTGCTCGGTGACGCACTGCGCGACGTCTGGGACCCACGCCTGAAGAGAATATAGGTCCATTCTTGTTCCCATGTAAACAAGAGAGGGCGCTCCCGCGGGAGCGCCCTCTTTGTTTGACTCCGCCAGGCCGAATACTAAGAATACAGGTGGCAGGCCACCCAGCGTCCCTCACGCTCTTTAAGGGGCGGCACTTCTTTAGAGCAGATATCCATCCGGTCGCGGCACCTCGGATGGAAGGTGCACCCCGGCGGCGGCCTCAGCGGGCTGGGTATCTCACCGGTCAAAATGAGCCGCTGGCGCTGCCTCTCCAGCCTCGGGTCGGGAATCGGCACCGCCGAAAGCAGGGCCCGGCTGTAGGGATGCATCGGCCTGCTGTACAGGTCGTCGCTGTCGGCCATCTCCACAATCCTGCCAAGATAGAGCACGGCAATCCGCTCGCTGATGTGTTTGACCATGGATAGGTCATGGGATATGAAGAGCAATGTCAGCCCCAGCTTCTTCCTCAGGTCGTCCATCAGGTTGACTATCTGAGACTGGATGGACACATCCAGCGCCGAGACCGGCTCGTCGCAGACCATGAAATCAGGGCTTGTCGCCAGCGCCCTCGCAATGCCAATGCGCTGGCGCTGGCCGCCGCTGAACATGTGCGGGTAACGCTGGGCAAACTCCGGCCGCAGTCCCACCAGCTCAAGCAGCCTTGCCACCTCGTCTTTTATCTTCTGCCCCCGGGCCAGCCTGTGGATCACCAGCGGCTCCCCGATGATGTCGCCCACGGTATGCCGTGGGTTCAGTGAACTGTAAGGGTCCTGAAAGATTATCTGCATGCGGCGGCGCATCCGCCTTAGCAAAGCGTGGTCAGCTTGACACAGATCAACCCCATCAAACAGCACCTGGCCCGAGGTCGGCTCATATAACTGCAGGATGCACTTGCCTATGGTCGTCTTACCCGAGCCCGACTCACCGACCAAACCCAGTGTCTCACCTTTCTTTATCTGAAAGGTAACGTCATCCACCGCCCTGACATCGCCAATCTTACGCTCGACAATCAGCCCCCTGGTCACCGGGAAGAACTTGCACAGGTTCCTGACGTCAATCAACACGCCATTCTTTGCCAACTGACTTCCTCCTGTGACTAGCAGCAGGCCACCCAGTGACCGTCGGTAACCTGCTTCAGCGGTGGCCAGTCCTTCCGGCACTCCGGCCTGGCAACAGTACACCGCGGCGAAAAGGCACAGCCCGGCGGACGGTTCACCAGGTCCGGCGGCTGGCCCTCAATGGTGACCAGACACTCACCCCGGCCGTGGTCAAGCCTCGGCACACACCCCAGCAATGCTCTGGTGTAAGGGTGCCGGGGGTCATAGAAAACCTCGTCCACCGTGCCGCGCTCCACAATCCGGCCGGCATACATCACATTTATCCGGTTAGCGTACTTGGCCACTATCCCCAGGTTGTGCGTTATCAGCAGCACCGCCGAGTTTGTCTTCTTGATTACCGACGCCAGAAGCTCCAGCAACTGCGCCTGTATCGTCACGTCCACCGCCGTCGTCGGCTCATCGGCAATTATCAGAGACGGCCCGCACGACAGCGACATGGCAATCATCACCCGCTGCCTCATGCCACCGCTGAACTGCCCCGGGTACTGGCCAAGCCTGGTCTCACCCCCCGGGATGCCCACCGTCTCCAGCAGCCTGACACTTTCCTTGACAACGTCCTTCCTGGCAATTACCCGGTGTGCCAGCATCCCCTCCCCCAGCTGCCGCCCGATGGTGAAGACCGGGTTAAGACTGGTCATCGGCTCCTGGAAGATGACCGCAATCCGCCGGCCCCTGATTTCCCGCATCTGCTCCGGCGTCAGCCGGAGCAGGTCCTGACCATCAAATATCGCTTCACCGCTGATCTTGCCCGGCGGCTCCGGTATCAGCCGGATGAGGGATAGGGCACTCACCGTCTTGCCGCAACCCGATTCGCCGACCAGCGCCACTATCTCCCCGTGATTGACATCGTAGCTGATGCCGTCAACCGCCCTCACCGGCCCGCGCCGCGTGTCAAAATAGGTCTTAAGATTCCTGACTTCCAATAGCACTTTGAGCTCTCCCCGTCATAAAACTCCGACGTATGAATTATGTCAACGTGCTTCACATTCTGCGCGCCGCCGCCCCCGGCGTCGAGTATGCTCTTGTCCCTATTTCCATTGCAGGAATTTTTTACTCTCGGCCATCGAGTCCATGATGGAATCCGGCAGTTTCTTTGCGAACATGTTGGGCGGGAACTTCGGCACGTAGTTCTTATAGAACTCCATATAGAGCTCTTTCGGGAAGTACGGTATCTCATGGGTCTTGCGGTACTGGCCCATCGGCAGAAAAGCTACAATCATGGTCTCGGCCGAGCTCGCCGCCTCCACGATTATCTTACCGTTGTTATCAATTATCGCCGAATGCCCGGCGCCGAGGTCGAAGAGCGAGTCACCCATCGGCGAGAGAGCGTTGTTGACGAACACGCCGAAGTAGTCGCCCTGCATGCACTGGGCCTGGAAATCAACGCGGAATGTCTGCTCCCCGGCACCACCCATCCAGACCATCGGATGCACTATGGTCTGACCCGCACCGGCCGTCATGTACCTTATCACGATTTCGGCGCCCTTCATGGCGTAAACGCGTCCCATCTCCGGCTCCAGCGCCTCCGGAATAATAGCTATATTGCCGATGTCGGTATAACAAATCGGGAAGACCTCATCCCAGCCATAACGCTCAACGTACTGATCGAGCACATCGTGCACCGTAGTGGAGAAGCCCATGCCCGACATATTCCGCATCTTCCAGTGCCTGTAAACAATTTCGCCGGTCGGGCCGACGATAATACCCAGATTCATGAAATGACCCGGCCAATCACTCAGCTTACCGTAACAGCCGAACTCAATGTAACAGTTATACTGCTTCGCTTTCTTTCCGATGGCCTCCGTTTCCGGTCCGGGTACATCAATTGCCACCTTAAGCGCCTGCTGGCGGTTCCACTTAAAGCTGAACCCGGATAGCGGGAACTCGTGGAAGCAAAGCAGGTCTTTCGGCCCGAAGCCCTGGGTCAGGTCAATCAGGTTAAGGACGTGCTGGAGCTTCTCCTTTTTCTCTTTCTCCGGGTTATCCGGGTCATGAACCGCCTCGACCACTGATTGCACGATGCCAACGCTGACCGGATCTTTACGAAGTGGCAACTTTTTATAGGTTCCCGGGTTCTCAGCCATTTCTACTTCTCCTTGCCAATGACGCTCTTATGCCGAGCCTGATACATACCTGCGTGCTGTCTCTATCACCGTCTGGTCCTGGCATACCAAGCCGCCATCAGGCCGGCCTGCCTGCCAAAAACGATATTCCCGGAGTGATAGCAACCGGTACCTGCCCCCTGGTGACCCATCACCTCGCCGGCGGCATAGAGGCCCGGTATTACCTTACCCGTGGTATCCAGCACCTCCATCCGGGAATTTACCGCTGGCCCTCCGCAGCTGGCGATGACCATAGTGCCCGTCTTGATACCGAAGAAGGGGGGAGTCTCAATCTTGAACGACAGTTCCTCACGCCCGAACTCGTCGTCTTTCTTGTTTTCGACAGACCTGTTCCATCTGGTAACCGTCTCCAAAAGTGCCTGTGCCGGAATGCCCAGCTTTCCTGCCAGCTCCTCAATGGTGTTAGCCTTCTTGATGATAATGCCCTCATCAGCCTGCTGATCAAACCACTCCCAGGGGCGTTCCGGCACGCCAAATATCGGCGAAAGAATCGTCTTATTGCTCGCCCTGATTTTGGCATCGAGGATGATGTTGAGAACCAGGTCCGGCGTGCCGGCGATAGCCTCCTTGAGCGGCGGCAGGTAGCCGCCAATGTCCTCCCTGACCACACGCTTGCCCAGTGAGTTGACCCAAATCGCTCCGGGATACTTGACCATGTTCACGTGGGCAATTTCGCGAGTGGGATCCTCAGGGTTGGGTATTCCGCCACCGTAGGGTCCGGTTGGCAGTGTATGGTCCATATTGACAATAGCGGCGCCAACTTTCTCGCACATCATCAGCCCCTCGCCGCGGGCAAAGGCCGGAGTGTGGCTCATGATAATTGTAGCCTTTGGCAGATTCTTCTTAATCAGTTCCGGATTACTTCCAAAACCCCCCGTAGCGATAATCACCGCCCCGGCTAGATAGTCTGCTTCCCTGCCATCCTCACCCTTAGCCCTGACTCCGACCACCCTGCCATCCCTCTGAATCAGGCTTTGCACTGAAGTGTTCACTTTCAGCACAAGGTCGCCGCGGTCAATCCGTTTCTTGTAAAGCGGCTCCAAGAAACGCAGGACAGGTCCGAAAAGGGCATACGACCGGGGTACCGACCAGGGGTCGCCATACTGGCCGGGGAGTGCCTTGTCCCACGGCGGCGCAAAGGCGCCCAGGCCGTCAAGGAAGTCAACAGCTTCACCGGCATGCTCACAGTAAAACTTCAACACCTCCGGGTCGCTCCAGGCGCGGATGTTTGGCCAGCGCATCAGGTCAGCGTAGAAAAGCCATGGTGAGTCGTTAAATAGACCGGTCTTGTACTGTAGTTTGGTACAGGCACCGCTAAAACTACCGCCACGCGTTGACCAGACTCCGCCAGCTCTCGGCATCTTATCAAAGTTTACGACTTTAGCCCCGGCATCGGCAGCCGCCATCGAAGCCATCATGCCTGCGCCGCCAGCACCTACAACAATTACATCAAACTCCATCTAGACCTCCATCACGTTGTCGTTGAGGCAGACAACGATTCCCAATATATTCTGCATGGCAACCGATGTCAATAACTTGGTCACACACGGTCACCATAACGGCCACATTCTACGCCGCTCACTGACCAGGATGGCAATTCCGATGGTAAAGTAACGGCCAGGCTAATTGACACCCCAAACTACCCTCTGCTAGATTACCATCCCTGTAGCAGACGGCATGGGCACGATGGAATTTGATTTCGATAGGGTCATCGACCGCCGTAACACCGGCTCGGTAAAGTGGGACCTCGCCGAGGCACGTCTCGGCTACCATGACATCATCCCGATGTGGGTGGCCGATATGGACTTCCGTGCCCCGGAGCCAATCATCGAGGCCCTGCGCAAGGTAGCGGACCTCGGCATTTACGGCTATGCCGCCCGTATGCCATCATACTACGATGCTTTCATCAGCTGGATGAGTCAGCGATTCAACTGGGAGATCCGGCAGGAGTGGATCGAGTTTACTCCGGGCGTGGTACCGGCAATCAACCTTGCCGTTAGAGCCTTTACACAACCGGGCGACGAAGTCATCGTCCAGACGCCGGTATATTATCCATTCTTCAGCGCCATAACCTGTAACGGCCGCACCGTGCTCGATAACCCGCTCCGGCTTGAAAACGGCCGGTACGTCATGGATCTCGCCGGCCTGGAGAAAAAGATGAGCCCGCGTACCAGACTGGTCCTGCTGTGCAGTCCGCATAACCCCGGCGGCCGCGTCTGGAACAAAGAAGAGCTGATGGCTCTCGGAGAGCTGTGTTTGAAACACGACATCATTGTCGTCTCCGATGAAATACACTCCGATATTGTCTATCACGGTTTCTCTCACACTGTCTTCGCAACACTCAGTCCGGAGTTCGCCCAGAATTCCATTGTCTGCACCGGCGTCAGCAAGACATTTAACCTGGCCGGTCTGGCGATATCCAATATCGTTATCCCCAATGCCGACTTGAGGAAGCGCTTCCACGACGAAGTTGCCGGATGCGGCCTTACTTTGTCCAACATCTTCGGTCTGGCCGCTGCCGAAGCTGCCTACCGTCACGGGAAGCCATGGCTCGAGGCGCTCCTGAACTACCTTGAGGGTAATCTGGACTATCTGACCGACTATATCGTCTCAAATATTCCGGGCATCAAAGTCATACGCCCTCAGGGCACCTACCTTGCTTGGCTGGACTGCCGCGGTCTGCCCATCAGCGGCGAAAGGGCCCGGAATTTCATGCTGGCCGAAGCCAGAGTCGGCCTTGAAGAGGGCACTATCTTCGGCGCCAAGGAGGTCGGTTTCTGGCGGATGAATTTCGCCTGCCCCCGCTCAATTCTGAAGCAGGCCATGGAGCGCATCGAGACGGCTGTCAAGAGGCTGGCGTAGCCGGTCACATGTTCTTTCTCGGTAGTTGAGTCATCATGCCGCCGCCTGCTGGGCCGCCACCTTCTCCATATTCTTCATGTTGACCAGCCGACCCGGACTGGCGATGTTTTTCGGATCAAGGTCCTTCTTGATAGCGGCGATATACCGGTGTATGCCGGCGTACTTGTGGCCAGTAAGCGAGGCATCAAACGGGTCATTAGCGCTGAAGATATGGTTTTCATTGTTATACTTGACCACATGCGGCATAACATTCTTGGCAAACCACACTTCAAATTCAACCGTCTTATCACCGAAAGCGCCTACCGCCGTGGTGACAATACGTCCGTAATCAGCCAGCCACATCTTATGGTTCTCATTACCCATGTCATACAGACCGCCGTCACCCATTGGCGGCGTCAGCAACTTCTTCAGGCGCCAGCCCTCCTTGATGCTCCGGATAGCATCATAAAGAGAATCACAGGCACCGCCGGTGCCGCTCAACGGCCCGAGCCTCATGTAGCGGCCGCGGTGGGTATCGCGCACCGCTGACGCCGTGAGTGAGTCGTGGAGCCATTCCATTTCCCGTTCGTCAATGGGCTTGCCGCCGTACTCATCGGCGATCTGCTTAAGTACCTGCTCCTCATACGCCATCTGCTTTGGCCCGGCGTAGGCCCAGAGTGTCATCATCACCATGTGCCCGCCGTGATGAATGTGCTCCTGCCAGTATGGCTCGTGCCACTTTTTCCAGAACTCCTCGCGCGACCCGGTCGCCAGCATCAGCAATTCCATAACATTTGACTGCGAAGCCACAGCGCCGATTTCTGCGATGGCCAGTTCGCGTATCACTTCAACGCAGGCCTCAAGTGACGGATATGAGTAGACAAATGTCCGGAAGGTATCGCGAGGCAACACGCTCTTTTTCTCCGGCTGGACACCCTCGGTCGGGATAATCTTTGGCCCGGGCCATGGAAAGAGCTTGACAGCCGCCTTGGTCACGGTACCAAAGGCTCCCATCGGACCAAGCGCCCCGGCCCGCCACAGGCCATGAGAATCAAACCCCGGCCCCTCTCCCCACCAGTACTCCTCCTTGCCCGTGGCCAACGATCCGGTACGCACGATTTCACCGGTAGGCAGTACCCACTCAAAACCGAGCAGGCTGCGGCCACGACCGGTCCGCCATCCTGTCCACTGAGTATTGGCGCCGAGATGTGTCGCCAGCGCCGAGCCCTGAGAGCCGGCGCCGGTAACCCCGGCAAAAAGCCCGTATTTCATGGTTTCCGACTGAAGCTGGGCGATGGTGACATACGGCTCGGTGACGGCATACATGTTCTCCGGGTCAATCCAGAACCTATTCATCCGTTTGGGGTCAATAAAGCACCAGTAGGGATAACCCGGCAAAGCGCTACATGTCGCTAAGAGCAGGCCGGTACTGCTGACCGAAGTTGGAAAATCAAGCCGATTAGCCAGGCGGTATATTGCTTGCACATCTTGAGTCGATCCGGGTAACACCCAGAACTCAACACGCGGCGGCAGCATGCTCACAAAGCTGTAGTAGTCGCGGTAAAATGCCTCGACTACCGCCGGGTCATCTTCAACATAATCTTCACCCAGTGTATTTACCAGGGCTTCATAGATCCGCTTGTGTTTGTCGTCTCCGTACGGCATACGGCACTCCTGCTATACAGCCATCTGGACGAGTTCGATGATGTCAAACACCTTCATACCCACGCCCATCTCACTGACGGCATCCATAAACTGCCGCTCGCACCAGGGGCAGGCGGTGACAATTGCCTCGGCGCCAACCGCCTGCGCTTCCTTGATCCGTTCGATAGCCGTCCACTGCGAAAAATCGGGGTAGGCTTCCTTGACACCCCCGCCGGTGCCACAGCACCACGCATACTCCTTGATGCGGAACATTTCGACAAAATTAATACCGGGTATGGCCCTCATAATATTGCGCGGCTCTTCGTACAGGCCCATCACGGCTTTGCCCGGCACGTAGATGCGATCATTGTCACGCCGCCCCATGTGGCACGGATCATGCCAGGTGACTTTCATCTTCACCGGCCTGCTCAACCTGAGCCTGTCCTCTCTGATGAGCCGCTCCAGTACCTGGACCATGTGAAGGGCCTCGAATTTTGATCCCACTTCGGGGTAAAGCCGCTTTATGGCATAGTAACCATCGGCGCAGGCCGTGACTACCGTCTTCGCCCCGGCCCGTTTCCAAGCATCCATGTTGTTTTCGGCGTATTTCAAAAACTCGCCACGGTAGCCCATGTCGAACATTTTGCATCCGCAGCAGGTCTCGTCCTTACCAAGTATTCCCAAGTCCACTCCTGCTCTGTTCAGAATATCCACGGCGCCACGGGCCATCTTCCACAGGTCAGGATCAAAGCTGGCAGCGCACCCGGCATGGAAGATGACCTCACACTTCTCTTGAATAGCGTCCTTAACCCGGAGCCCTTCGGCCCACTTGCCACGGTCAGCCTTCCTGCCGAACATGGTGTTGTCTTCTTTCTTGAGACTCTCCACTACCGGCATGTGCTGCGGCAGAAGGGCTCCTTCCTCAACCATCCTCGCCCGCAGGTCAAGCATCACCCGGAGCGGCTCCATGTCCTGGTGCCGCTTGCAAGAGGCGTCACAGCCGCCGCATGTATTGCATTTGTAGATGACGTCGAGCAGCTTGGGGGCGTTGTCGGGATTGAGGCGGCCATCGATAACGGCAAGGGCAACATCCATCCGGCCCTGGCAGGAATAGGCGTCAAAGAGATACCGGTGGTGGGATGGGCAAACTTTGGCGAACCGTGCGTCCTTGACCTCCCAGCTATCAATCCACTTGCACACCGAACACCGGGCGCAGTTCCAGGTTACCTTCCGCATGTCGTAGTAGTACTTGTGGTACCAGTCGTCGGTTGGCGCTACCGGCCATACCTTGTGTCCGCTGTCATTAACCTTCGGTTCCACGACTGTCATTCCTCGATCACTTCATTTTTCCGTAGTCAAGCGGAAGATTGACACCGACCTAGAAGCACAGCTTCCCCGGATTCAGGATATTGTGCGGGTCAAATGCTTTCTTCACTGACCTCAGTACCCTGACGTATCCGGCGGAGCGGCTGAAGACCATGTCCGCCCACGGACCGTAAGGATTGGTAAACAAACCCCCCAAGTCCATAACCACCCGGCTTGCATCCAAAAAGAGTTTGTGCACCATCTCCTTCTCGGCTGAGTTGGCCGGGTCGTAATGAAAAGTGAAGCACTGGTAGGCGACGCGGGCACGCTCGACCGGCTGAAGATAAACGCCGATTTCATCAACGGGATAGCCATGCTCGACCGCGACCTTCGCAATTGCTCCATCGAATTCCGGCGCCCGGTTGAGCGGAGCATGGAAGAAAATGTCGCAGAAGCGCGGCTTGGGGAAAAGTTTCCAGTATGTCTCTCCCGGCCATGGCCTGCGCAGCAGCTTCAGCAATGCCCTGTCGGAACCATTTATGCCGGCCACCGACTGCGTCGGCCTGAAGCCAAGCTCCTTGGCCAGACCCATCATCGCCTCCTCCTCGTAGGCAATTCTCTCCTCAGGCATTCGTTTCTGGCCAGAGAAAACAATCACGGTAGTGAAAGCCGGCAGTGCGGCCTTTAACTCGGCGAAGCCACCCAGGCCAACCTGAGATAGGATTGATGCCAGATTGTGATTGTTGAGGACGAATAGTTCACCGCCGAGCATGAGACGCTGGGTACGGTAAATCGGGGGTGCTACATCTTCCAACTTTGCCGATGGTATAAAGTAGAGCTTGTCCATGACCGGCAGGAACTCTGCCTTGATATTTGCCCAGGTCACTATTCCAAGGGTGCCCTGCTGCCCGCGGAATATTTTGGTACCAAGTATGAATGCTTCGGGATTGGCACGGCCAACCATGCCCTTCGAAAGCGCCGTCCCCATCCAGAAAAGCTCGCCATGCCCGGTTACCACCTCGCCGGTCATGAAGTTCTCGTTGTACTCCGACTTCACGATCAGCATCGGTTCACGCTCCATGGTCGAGGTCAGTACCGACTTGTCGCGGTGCGGCAGAAGAGGACTGGCAACCATCATCCCATGCTTCTCAAGCGCGTCCTGGACGGTAGCCCAGGTCACACCCGGCTCCACCTTGACCTTACGGTCCTTCGGGTCAATTTCAAGAATACGGTTCATCCGTCTCAGGTCCATAAGTATCCCCGGCTCCGAGGGTATGCCGGCGCCATAGAAACTCACAGCAGAGGAACGCGGTGTAATCGGCACCGATTCTTTGATAGCCAGCTTGACTATGGCCCGAATGTCCTCAGCAAGGCGCGGATAAACAGCAATGATGGGGCGGCAGGATGGGACAAAGCTGATATCACTGGAATACCCGGTAAGCACCTGGGGGTCGTCTGATACGTTGTCAGCACCGACTATGGCCTTGAGTTCGTCTTTAAGCATCGTGGTCATACTTTTCTGCCAGGACCTCACTAGCGATGAGCCAGACTGCTATTCTTGGTTACGTACAAAGGCCGGCCGGTCAATATACTACCCTATAGATGGCAGTGTCAACGTAAATACCAATATTGGTTACACAATTGACCACATCACCAACCGATAGTGACAATAACGGTCAGATAGATTGCCAGACGTGTTAGAGTAACGCCTATCTTTGTCCATAGTAGAAACTGACTATTTTGGCGGCCCGCTGGTGTCTTCCCGAGCGAAAATAGACGCCCCGAGGGCTGCGGTAATTTGAGGTCTGACAGGTATTATCACCTTTTTCTTGAGTACATCCTGAATCGCCTTAACCACGCCGACATTATGAGCAACGCCACCGGAAAAGACGATCGGCTCAAAATATTTGATTTGCGAAGCGGTGCCCATATTGATGACCCTTCGTGCAATAGCGTAGTGGAGACCACTGGCAATGTCTTCTTTGGCTTTGCCTTCAGATAGAAGCGAGACAATTTCACTTTCGGCAAATACGGTGCAGACACTGGAGATACTACAGGGGCTGACGGAACGAAGGGATACCTGGCCCAGTTGTTCAAGACCTAGCCCGAGCACCCTCGCTGTTACTTCCAGAAAACGTCCGGTACCGGCGGCGCATTTATCATTCATGCCAAAGCGCATGGGCCGACCGGCCGGGTCAATTTCGATTACCTTGCTATCCTGACCACCGATATCAATTACTGTACGCACCCCGGGGAACAAAGCTACCGTTCCCCGGGCATGACAGATGATTTCTGGAAGTACTTTATCGACACCGGATAAGGCGCGCCGACCATATCCAGTAGCTATTACACGCTTAATCTGACCACGCCCCAACGAGGCAAGCTCTAGTGCTTTGTCCAGAGCAGTACGCCCACTCTCGAGACGGTCCGGAGAGGTGGTCACTATTGCGGAGGCGATTACCTCATCTCGCTCATTGGTGATTACAGCCTTACTCGTAACGGACCCGATATCTACGCCAGCGTACACCTTAGCCAATCTTCCTCATTTTGAGGATTTCACAGATGCTCTCAACACGAGTACGCAGGCCTTCCTGACTGTAATCCCGATCCTCCCAGAAGTCGCCCTCAATGTAGAAGCTGGGGAGACCGGTTTTTTCTTCCACAATACTCGCCAGCAGACGGTCGTCGCTGCCCAGCCACCGGTCAAAGTCAAAAAAGCCGAAGAGCATCCCATCGAAGTTATACGTCAGTAGTTGTTCGGCGATCTGCTCAGCCTGATAGCCAATATTAACGATGGTCGCACCCCTCAGCCAGATTTCAGCCGACTGCAGATATGGGTCGTCAAACCGCAGCGGTGACATTCCTTTCTTCGTAGCCCCGCCGGCGCTGAGGAGGACACCGTTCTCCTTAAACATCCTGATTATCCACGGCTGGCAGTAAGGTGTGATCTGGAACATTAGCTTGGGCGAACCCGCCGGTAGAATTCCTTCTTTTCTTTCCACCCTTTGCCCGACCTCTTTAATGGCCAGCTCAAGCGCCTGCTCCATACGTTCCACACCGGTATTGAGCGGCACCTGAAGCGGATAGCTCAGAAGATAGGCCTCAGCACCACCATAAGGCTGTGGATCAACAGCCATCAGCTTCCTGAACTGTCCAAGCTTCTGGAAGTAGCTCTGGCGGAAAGTTACCACGTCCTTCAACTTCTGGGCTGGTACGCTTACTCCGATTTGCTTCTGAACGTACTCAAACCCGTCTTTCATATGAGCTGCCAGATACCTGACGCGCTCATCAACTTCATCTTCACGCGTATATAGCGGCTGGTCCCGGGGTATACGCAACACATAGGTATTCCAGTTTGGGAACTCGAGGCATCTGATGAACTCATCGGTCTTCGGCCCTTCATCACATACCAGCCCCCATATCCAGCTAATATCCGGATCAGGAATTATGTCCATACGGCGAGCTGCAAAACGGGTCTTGTTTAAAGCACAATGACGGCATCCGTAAGTAATACCACCCTTCTCAGCATCTTCAAGTAGCGGGGCGAGCTTGTGAAAGAAACCCTGCATTACAACCGCGAGGAAAAGATCCGGGAACCCCACGTATACCTTTTCCGGCGCTGCCAGCTTCAGGGCGTAGTAAAAGACCGACATTGCCGGCAGAATCCCATAGACGATCTTGACTCCATTCTTCTTGTAATCTACCGCCTTTGTCAGGTCAACTGTTTCACGAACGAAGCAGTTAAGAATCTTCCTCACACTGAGAAGGCCCGTCTCAAAATTGGAGGGGAGCCATTCGTCGACCGCGTTCCTGACGTCTTCATCGGTCAGCTTTAATCGCTCACTAGCCAGCCGCCACTGTGGCATAAATTCACCTATTTCCCAATCTTCGAACCCAGTCAGCTTGAGGAAGTCAGTATGTACATCCCTGGCCATACTTCTAACTCCTCCTGAGCTGGACCGATTTTACGAAGCTCTCGATACGGGTAACCAGCGGCGCCATGGCTTCGCGGGCATATTCATATGATGATTCGAGCTTCAGGAAAGGCAGACCCATCTCGTCAACCTTCTTGGCCAGCACCGCACATTCCATATCGTATATTTCTTCAAATGAAAGCTGATACCAGACAATGCCGTCGACTGCATAATCATAGACCAGCTGCTGCAACCACTTCGCACGACTGTCCCATGACGGCTGAAAACTGGTAGGTGGTACTCTTTCAAGGTAATAGGCACGGGCAAGGTTGAACATGAGGTCGCCTTCCGTAGCCACATTCCGGTAGCAATGCCAGACACCCTCATCGAGGAACTCGGCAACAATTAAAGCACCGGCCTCCTCAACTAGTCTCGGAACGGTATAATCGCCGATCGCTACTACATGGCCGGCAAGAAGGATGCGCGGCAGTTTCTCCGAGGTAATACCCTTACTGTCATTCATCTTCCTGTAGACCCGATTCAGAGACTCTACCAGTTTTCCGGGCTCACAGACGAAAGCATAGTGCTGCAGACGGATAAAATCACTGCCTGAAACAGGAGGGTTAGGCCTGAGTCGCAGGCTGCTGATGCGGTGCAGACACTCTCTAATTGTATTCATCCATACTATTGACCGGCGCAGAGACTCATCGCTAATCGGCCTGCCGGTAACTTCACCCAGTCTGTTCCAGAGCTTAACCAGAGCGTCGTAATAATAGTTGAAAGACAGTTGCTTGTCCCAGTCGGTAGGCACTCCAACGCGAAAGGTAGGCAGTTTAAAGTATTCGAGCAAGTCGGCCAGGCGTGACATGTGACAATCATCACACTGGGCTACTATGACATCCAGCAGCCTCATCACCGGGTCCATACCGAGCAGATGATATCCGATTTGCGCCCGGGAATAAGGGCTCATGAAACGTAGCATATAGGGGAGGACAGCTTCAGGAGCCTCCGGTTCACCTCCCCTGCCGAGAAAATGAGGTATTGCTCCGGCAGCCAATATCAACTCCACGGGGATAAAACGGCCGGTATAACCGACCAGTTTCACCCCGTTCTGTTTCGCCTGACGTAGCCTCGCGGGATGCAGGCGTGCATCAGCACCGAGTTCTTCAACCACAGACATTACACTTCGTCTCCAGACTCACAAGAATTAGCGCTCAAAAAGTTGAATCCAGGCCCCGTGGGGTCCCGCAATAAAAGCAGCGCGGTTTGTCCCATGGAGCGGCGTCTCAATCTCGACCGGGCCCGAGATGACGGGGTGCCCGGCCTCAACTGAAGACTTCAGCGCACTATCGAGGCTGTCTACTTCAAAGGCATAACCGAAGATGCCAAGATTGGGCGGCCTCGCCACAGCGGCTAGAGACCTGCCTGGCATCTTCATCTCCAGAAGTTCGATGATACAGGTGTTCGTGCCTTTCTTCTCCACAAAAGCTCCTCGGCAAGGCGTCCCCGGCGGGATATTCAAAACTCTGTCAACGATACCCGGCGGTAAATCCATTTCTCCTCTAAGGTCCAGCCCGAGAAAATCACAAAAAAACTTTCTGCTCTCAGCGACACTCTGGACGATGAAGGCCGAATGGTTCCACCTGATGTACTGACGGTCATACTGTCTGGCTTCATCGGTCATGCGCTCAAAAAGCACCAGGGCGGCATCATCGGGCCCCAGCATCACGGTCTCCTTCACCTGCCAGGGCACCCAGTTCGGTTGGTACTGAACCGGCGGCGCAACGAACTCATAACCTTTCGCCAGGCCCTCCCGATAACAGTGCTGGATGTCCTTAACGAACCAAGCTATGTCGTAGATGCCCCAGTTGAGATCCCTGGCTCCACTACGGATTCTCTTGCCCGAATTGGGAGTAAATTCAATGAGCTCGGCAATGGTGTCCTGAAGCTCACTCTTCAAAAAAACCGCCTTAGCTCTTGTTGGTTCTGGCAGTGTCCAGAGCCGGGCAATCTCGGCCGGTTCAAGTATTGTCTCAGCCAACACCTTCATACCAACCATATCCCGGTAGAAAGACAGTGCCTTCCCCATGTTGCCCACGCTGTAAAAAACCCTGTCCATTCCCCCCCCGTGATCACCATTAAGACCTCCTTCCAGGAAACATCCCGAGGGCCCAGAAAATTATCAACGGCTACTCAAAGTTGTCAATGTGTGTATTACTTATTTACGGCTCAGCTTTCGAGAAACGAAATCAGCTGTTTGAACGAGTATTACGCCGCCGTTTGGTGAAGTAGTGCTGGAGCGCCCAAAACGCCCCCATCACCACCACCAAGGCGATAAGAAACACCCACCACGACGGCGTTATGCCAATCCACTGAATACCCAGAGCCGCCAGTAGACCTGATACCAGCAAGGCACCGTCCGCCGCCAGAGATGCTAACAGCACACCAAAGACAAAAACATCAAAACGCAGGTGAATCAGCCCGGACGCCACAGTCACACCGGTGAGCAGTCCGGGAGTCAGTCGCAGTATGCATACTGTCGTACCGGCCATTA
>DAOUCU010000063.1:0-6719 GCA_034431935.1 Dehalococcoidia bacterium
TTGGCCTCACGGCTCAGCTCCGGGATGCGACGCAGGCGGAGGGCTCTGTGAATAACCAGATTGCCTATCTTCATGACACTATTATAGTGTCACTAATCTATCTGGACGAGCTCAGGGATGTGGTTTACATTGCGGCTTGGAAATGCTAGCATTGGCGATTGGTCGAGGTGAGCGTGGTCGAGGGAGGGGTAGGCCCCTGCACTAAAATCGCTTCAGGGAGGTAATATTTATGTCACGGTTTACCTATCGCAATCTTGACTCTCTTTTCCGTCCCAAGTCGATTGCCATCGTTGGCGCCTCAGATGATGTCAACAAGGTATCGGGACAGCCGATGGATTACCTTCTCAAAGCCGGCTATAAGGGGAAGCTCTATCCGGTGAATCCAAATAAGGAGACAATCCTCGGTTTTAAGGCATATCCCAGTGTTCTGGCGATACCGGATGAGGTGGAGGCCGTAATAATCGTAATTGCCGCGGCGGCGGTACCTAAAGTTGTTCAGGAGTGTGCTCAGAAGGGCGTAAAGGCTATCTTTATTGGCGTGTCCGGTTTCGCTGAGGCTGGTGAGCAGGGCAAGAAGCTGCAGGACGAAATTGAACGTATTGCTAACAGCGCCGGGATCCTGATTAATGGGCCCAATACCAATGGGCTGTTCAACGTGATAGACCGGGTAGGGCTTGGTTATTCCATTGCACAGGAGTTTGTCAAGCTGGGAAAGGTGGCCTATGCATCTCAATCTGGTGCTCTCATCAGCGCCAGCGTGCCAAGGTTTGCCAAGCGTAATGTCGGGATGGCCTACTATGTCGGCGTCGGCAATCAGGCCAATCTCGAGCTTCTTGATTACGTTGGCTATTTCTTGGCTGACAGCAGGGTTGATGTTATAACGATGTTTGCGGAAGGCTTTAAGACACCCGAAAAGCTCATAGATATCGCTGATATGGCCCTGGAGATGGAGAAGCCGATGGCCATCCTCAAGGTTGGGCGCTCCGAGCTTTCCGGGAAGGCGGCCAGAGGCCATACCGGAGCACTGGTCGGCTCCGATGCTGTCTTTGACGCTATCTGCAAACAGAAGGGTATTGCCCGAGCATTTGACTTTGATGAATTGATAGCAATCACTGGTGTTTTCAGTAAATACCGGAAATGTAAGGGCAACCGGGTCGGGGTGGTAGCCAGCTCCGGTGGCGCTATTAGTATCATTGCCGACCAGGCAATGAAGTATAACCTGCAGTTCCCCGACTTGACTCAGAAGACTAAGGAAGAGGCCATCAAGGTTTTACCGGCCTATGGCGAAATAAAGAACCCGTTTGACATCGCCGCCGCCGGTGCTACAGCACCACAAAAACTGGAGTTGTCCAGAGCGGCAATTAACTTTATACTGAACGACCCGAACATCGACATACTGATCGCTAACATTCACCCGATGGACCCGCGCGGCACGCTGAACTATGCCACTGCCCTGGCAGAGGCGGCTAAGACCAGCGAAAAGCCGATTATCGTTTTTATGCCGATGGGTGGCCTGAGAGAAGCTGATGAAAAGGTGCTTGCGGAGGCCAATATTCCCACCGTCTTTGATGGGGCCGAAGCAGTAGTTGCGGTTAATGCTCTGATTAGATTTACCGAGACACTTGAGCGGCGTAAGGCGCCTCAGGCATACGACATAAAGGTTTCAGTAAATGTTGACGAACTCAAGAACAAGCTTAAGGCCGGTAAAAAGACTCTCACGGAACATGAGGGCAAGGAGCTTTTGGCTGCCTACGGAATCCCGGTGACCAGAGAAGGTGTGGCCGGGTCGGCCGAAGAAGCGGTGAGGATAGCCGCCGGTATCGGTTATCCCGTGGCAATGAAGGTTGAGTCTCCCGATATTCTGCACGCAACCGAGGCCGGTGCACTTAAGCTGAATGTCCGCAATGATGCCGAGGCCGAGGAAGCTTTCCGGGAGATCATGGCTAATTCACGCAGGTATGCTCCCAACGCTGACATCCGCGGTGTTCTGGTGCAGGAGATGGTTGGTAGCGGCCGCGAGGTTATTGCCGGCATGTCGCAGGACCCGCAATTCGGGCCGACCGTAGTGTTCGGCCTCGGCGGTGTCTTCGTTGAGGTTCTCAGAGATATCGCCATGAGGGTGGTGCCATTAACTAGGTATGATGCGGTCGATATGGTTAATGAAATCAAGGGTCGCAAACTTCTTGATGCCTTCCGGAACATGGGTCCCGCCGATATCGAAGCGATTGTCGACGTGATACTGAGGCTTTCCCGCTTGGCCTCGGACTTAAAGGACATCGTGTCTGAGATTGACATTAATCCGCTGGTGGTCATGGAGAAGGGCAAAGGTGCCAAGGCGGTCGACGCGCTGGTAGTGTTGAAGTAGAATGCATGTATACGAAACGCGTTGACAGTCTGAGGGCCATGCTCTACAATACTACTTCGCCGTTGCTGGTTGACTCGAGTGGCATCTACCAGCAAAGGTCAGTGAAAGGAGGCGATGCCGCTTGACGAACGTCAGGCTCAGCGAAGGTGAGACCTTCGAGAGCATGTTGCGGCGCTTCAGTAAGAAGGTGCAGCAGGACGGTATTCTTAGCGAAGTGCGCCGCCGCGAGTTCTACGAAAAGCCAAGTGTAAAGCGCAAGAAGAAAGAAGCGGCCAAGAAGCGGAAGAGCAGATACACGCGGTAGTTCGGGGGCAGAGGATATTAGGTTTGTGAATAGCGGCGGTCACGACCGCCGCTATTCTTGTTACGGCTACAGTGTACCAGCTATGTGGAATACGCCCCGGAACCGTTATGTTATATACTGACTTAATATATAACATATTCATCCGCAATTATGCTCAGGAGAGCCATGAAGTTTGGAATCTTAGTCTTCCCTGGAACCTGGAGTGATGGCGACTGCTACTATTCCATTCATGATGTCCTTGGCTATGATGCCGAATACGTCTGGCATAAGGAGACTGACCTTTCGTGCTATGACTGTGTGATATTGCCGGGGGGCTTCTCCTATGGTGATTATCTCAGGCCCGGGGCCATTGCCCGGTTCTCACCGGTAATGGCTGAAGTTGAGCGCTTTGCCGAGGCCGGCAAGCTCGTCATCGGTATCTGCAACGGATTTCAGATTCTGTGCGAGGCGCGTCTGCTGCCTGGCGTGCTCATGGCTAACGAGCACTTGCAGTATCGCTGTCAGTGGACTTATCTTAAAGTTGAGAACAATACGGTACCATTCTCTCATGGCTGCAAGATAGGGCAGGTTCTGAAGATACCTATCTCGCACTATGAGGGCCGCTATGTTGCCGATGAGGAAACACTCTCCGGGCTGGAGTCTAACCGCCAGGTAGTTTTTCGCTATGCTACCTCATCCGGTGAGGTGACGGCCGAAGCCAACCCTAACGGTGCTTTACATAATATCGCGGGGATTGTTAACCGCAAAGGCAATGTTCTGGGCATGATGCCGCATCCGGAGCGTGCCTGCGAACCCTTGCTTGGCGGGACCGACGGTAATCTAATCTGGGAGTCGATAGTTGCCGGTATCAAAGGAAACGCTTGACGAAATCGCGCTAAGCGAAAAAGAGTACCAGCTTATTGTCGATAGGCTCGGTCGTGAGCCAACCGATGTTGAGCTTGGCATGTTTGGCGCGCTGTGGAGCGAGCACTGTGGGTACAAGCATTCCAAGCGTCTTCTGAGGTATCTTCCTTCGCGTAGTCGTCTGGTCACTATCAAGCCGGGCGAGGAAAACGCCGGTGCAGTAAGCATTGGGGATGGTCTTCTTGTTGTCTTCAAGATGGAATCCCACAATCATCCATCGGCGATTGAGCCGTATCAGGGTGCGGCAACGGGAGTGGGTGGTATAGTGCGGGACATTTTCACCATGGGCGCACGGCCGATTGCCCTGGCCAACTCGTTGCGCTTTGGGCCGTTAACCGAGCCGCGTAACCGCTACCTGCTTAGCGGCGTTGTTGGAGGTATCGCTGGCTACGGCAATTGCCTTGGTATTCCCGACGTCTGCGGCGAGATATTTTTTTCCTCCGCTTATTCCGCTAACCCGCTGGTCAACGCTTTGTGTCTAGGCATTGTCCGGGAAGGCAGAATTGTCAAGGCACGGGCGGCTGGCAAAGGGAATGTAGTTATGCTGGTGGGTGCCGATACCGGGCGCGATGGTATCCACGGTGCATCCGGGCTGGCCTCGCGTACTTTTGAGGGACAGCCGGAGATGCGATCGGCGGTTCAGGTCGGTAATCCGTTTCTTGAGAAACTCCTTATTGAAGCTTGCCTGGCGCTGGCCGATACCGATTGGATTGTGGGCATGCAGGACCTAGGCGCTGCCGGGCTCGCCAGCTCGCTGGTAGAATCAGCTTACAGGGGTAAGAGCGGCGTCGAGATAGACGTCCTGAAAGTCCCAAGACGCGAAAGGGGCATGACGCCGTACGAAGTCATGCTGTCGGAGTCTCAGGAACGGATGCTGGTGGTGGTGAAGAAAGGAAATGAGGACAAAGTAAAGGCGCTGTTTGACCACTGGGACCTTCACTCGGACATTATCGGGCAGGTCACTGACGATGGTCTGGTACGGGTGAAGGAAGGTGATAGGGTCGTAGCCGAAGTGCCCGCGGATATTCTGGTGAACCCGCCGTTGTACGAGTACAGTGTTGCGAAACCTGCCTGGTTGACCAAGCTTCAGTCAACGTGTTTGAGCGAGATCACGGATGTGATGCCTTCTGAAGCAGGGTCTGTCCTGCTATGCCTGCTTGGATCGCCCAATATCTCCAGCAAGGAATGGGTCTATCGCCAGTACGATCACCAGGTTATGGACAATACGGTGGTCGCTCCGGGGAGTGATGCCGCTGTATTGCGGATAAAGGGCACAGGTAAGGCGATTTCCTTGACTACGGATGCTAATGGTCGTTACTGCTATCTTGACCCCTATGTTGGGGCTGAAATAGCGGTGGCTGAGGCGGCGCGCAACGTGGTGTGCAGTGGAGCGGTGCCATTGGCTATCACCGACTGCGTCAATATGGGTAACCCGGAACGGCCGGATACCTATTATCAACTAAAGCAGTGTTTCAGGGGTATTGGGCGGGCTTGCCGGGTGTTGCGAATCCCTGTTATCAGCGGCAATGTCAGCCTGTATAACGAGACTAACGGTGTGGCGGTGTATCCGACCCCGGTTATTGGACTGGTTGGTCTGATTAAGGACGTCGAGAAACACTGTACAGCGGGATTTAAAAATCAGGGTGATGTAGTATGCCTTCTGGGGGACGTGAGGATGGATGGTGGGCTTGATGGCAGTGAATATCTTGAACTGGTCAGGGGTGTGGTGGGTGGTTGTCCGCGGATCGATCTGAAACTGGAAAAGCGTGTCCACGGCTGTTGTCTTGAGGCTATTCGTAAAGGACTCTTGAAATCGGCCCACGACTGCTCCGAGGGTGGTCTGGCGGTGGCGCTGGCTGAAAGCAGCCTTATGGGCAATATCGGTTTTGAAGGTCACCTCAGGGTTACTGGGCGTCTTGATGAGGCGCTATTCGGTGAGAAACAGTCGAGGATTTTGGTATCGGTGATATCAACAAAGCTTGGTGCTCTGCACCGTGTGGCGCGTAAATGGAAGGTGCCCATGACAAAACTGGGTGTGGTGGGCGGCGAGCGTTTCGTAATTCAGAACTATATAGATTTACCTCTGGCGGAACTCAGCCGGTCGTGGCGTAAAGGGTATCAATAGACAGGCGTGGAGTCTTAGTTGGCTGAAGTTCGACCCTTTCGTGGGCTCAGGTATAACCGGGAAGTTGTCCGCGATCTCGGACAGGTAATCTGCCCGCCGTATGATGTGATCAGCCGGGAACAGCAGAAGATTCTGTATCATCGTAGTCCTTATAATATCGTCCGGCTTGAACATGGCCAGGAGCTGCATGGTGACGATGCGGGGAATAACCGTCATGCACGGGCGGCGGCAGTACTTGCAGAGTGGCTTGAGAAGGGTGTACTTCGGTTAGACACCGCCCCTTCGATTTACGTTCATGACCACTTCTTCGGGGAAAATGGGAGGTTAAAGCGCCGGGGTTTCGTGGCATGTGTCAGGCTTGAACCGCCGGAGAAGCGGGCGGTGCTGCCGCACGAGAATACTGTGTCTGGAATCAAAAGCGATCGTCTTATGCTGTTACGTGCTTGCCGGACCAATATCAGCCCCATATTTGTCCTGTATCATGATCAATCGGGAAGAATAGCCGGTATTCTGGAGCGGGCGACCAAAGCAAAACCAATTGCCGATTTTACTGTTCCTGAGGGTGAGGGTCATAGACTGTGGGCGATTACCGACACCGTCTTCACGGAAGGTATATCCCGGGTACTTGATGGTCAGACGCTTTACATTGCGGATGGTCATCACCGCTATGAGACCGCCATGGCATATCAGCAGGAAATGCGCAGTAAGACGGCTTCGTACACCGGTCAGGAGGGTTTCAACTTCATAATGATGACCCTCGTTTCCTTCGACGATCCCGGCCTGATCATATATCCGATACATCGTATGATACAAGGGCTTACATCGGAGGCGATTGGAAGGCTAGAGAAGGCATTCGAGGATGCTTTCGATGTTCAGTACGTAACGCTTGACAGGGCGTATGATAGTGCACGGTTACTCAGTGAGACGAAAGGGTTATTTGTCGTTGTTGGTCTGGTGCAGGGAAAAGCCGGAATATGCCATATGCGTGCCGATTTAGATGTTGACAGGATGATGCCGGCGGA
>DAOUCU010000064.1:0-6399 GCA_034431935.1 Dehalococcoidia bacterium
CTACGAATCCAGTGTTCAGCAGGCACTCAAAGCCCGCGATGAGGCGGTGCTTCAGGCCTGGAACGCCCGCAAACAGGCAATCGACGTTGCCTGGAAGGTCTTCGGAAAAGAATAGTCTTGCCTTTGCGGTTCGCACCGGCTAGTGAGTTGAGCAGGAAATGCAGGGATCGTAGGCACGAACCAGCATTTCGAGAGTCAGCCTGACTTCGTCTTCGGGCCGCTTTAGCAGCCTGGGGGCCAGCGTTTCCATGTCCTTCTGGATGTTGTTATGGTTCTGGTTGGTGGGGATGATGCAGTTAGCTGATGTGATGCGGCCCCGCTCGTCGTAGGTATAGTCGTGGAACAGGATGCCGCGGGGCGCTTCGACGGCGGAGACGCCCCGTCCTGCCCTGGGTATAACCGCAGGCTCTTCCGGTTGTAATCCATCCCTGAGTATATCGTCAATGAGGCTGATAGCGTGCTCAGTGCAGTGGACAATCTCTACGAGCTGGGCAAGAGTAATCATGAAGGGATTGTGACAGGGAGGCTTGAGCCCGAGCGCTCTCGCGGCAGACTTCGCTTTTGCCGAAAGCTGGTCGTAGTTATTGTTAAACCGTGAAAGAGCGCCGACCATGTACGAGTCCCGACAGTGTCTGGTGTATTTGGCGGTCGAGTGCGGTACACAGAACTCGTTGGTGACTGAAGGATAGTTCTCAACCGGCGTTGCCCCGGTATCGGACGAGTAAATATCACCCCGGAGTAAGGCGTATTCATGGACGTCTTTAAGGGATACATACTCAGTCTCCCGGTGGAACTCTGGTAGTCCGAGTTTGGAAAAGAGAGAGACGGTCTCTTCCAGGTCGGAAATGGTGGCTGCCAGTCTGTCTCTGAATGACCGGAGGGTGTCGGCATCGGGGAGCTTTGAGAAGCCACCGACAATGCAGGAGATGGGGTGCACTTTGCGGCCGCAGATGACATCGGCGAGGTCGTTGGATAGCTTTTTTAGCGTCAGGGCACGGAGCACTACCGGCCGGTGTGTTGCTGCCAGAGGCAACACGCTCGGTACGCCAAGAAGGTCGGGAGCTACCAGGAAATAAGCATGGAGAACGTGGCTCTGAATCATCTCTGCATCGTAGAGGAGCTGGCGCAAACGTTTGGTCTGTGGTGACAGGATAACACCGAACGCGGCCTCGGTAGCCTGGAGTGAAACCAGATGGTGCGCCACAGCACAAATGCCGCAGATGCGCGAGGCAATGTGTGCCACATCGTCCCAGTGGCGTCCCCGTAGCATCGCTTCGAAAAATCGCGGCGATTCCGTTACTTCCCAGCGGACTTCTTCGATGGTGCCGTTGCTGGCTTTCAAAATGATATTGCCGTGGCCTTCAACTCGTGCAAGCTGGTGGACGTCGATATTAATCTGGGTCATCTCAAAACCTCGGCGGAAGCGTTGAAAATACGGAAGCGGTCCAGCGCCTGGGCCAGGGTCAGTCCCTGTTTGAGCAGGAGCTCGATTTCCGAGTAAACGTTTGGCTCGTCGATAAGCCCGCGGCATCCCCAGCAAAATCGGCCGTTGCTGACACAAATGGCCTTACAGCCACCGCGGGTGACCGGGCCAAGGCAGTGTTTACCTTCCTCATAGACGCAGACGTTTTCTACCTGCTTACACTCAACGCAGACCGGGTAGTTGGGGATTTCCGGTCTCTTACCAAGTAGAATCGATTTCACCACCTTGAGGTACTCGTTGCGGTCAATGGGGCACCCTCTGACGAAATACTCGACCGGTACAAAGGCGTTGATGGGGCTCGCGGGAATGGTATCGTAGTACTTGCTGTCAGGGCCGTAGACTGTTCTGAGGACATCAGTCATTGGCATGTGGTTCTTGAGACTATTGATGCCGCCGATACAGGCGCAGGCGCCGAGTGCAACCAGCGCCTTTGCCTGGGACCTTATTTTCTGGAGGCGGGGTATTTCGGATGGGCGGGTGATACTGCCTTCAATGAAGGCGATGTCATAATCATCCCTGCGTTCGCTGGAAGCTTCGCGGAAGTTGACAATATCAACATGCTTTACCAGGTCGAGGAATTCCGGCCCGAAGTTAAGGACCTCAAACTGGCAGCCTTCGCAGCCTGTGAAATCGAAGAACGCTACTTTGGGTTTCATCAGACTCCCTCCCTAAGGCTCTGGAGCTGTCCAATGGTGAAGACGGGCCCGTCCTGGCACACGAGTACGTTATCAATCTGGCAATGGCCGCACTTGCCGACACCGCATTTCATCCGCCGTTCAAGGGAGACAATCACGTCAGTTTCCTTAAGGCCCTTCTTGAGGCACTCGGCGATAACGAAGCGGTACATTACCGGGGGGCCGACGATGATGGCGGTGGTGCGTGCGGGATCAATCTGTATTTTGGGGAATAGTGTGGTGATGACGCCGACATTACCTTTCCAGCCGGGCTCCTCACGGTCAACAGTCTCATGATACTCGACCGCGTTGCTCTGCCGCCACGCGGCGATTTCTTCGAGGAATAGTTGCTCTGAAGGACGGCGCGAACCGAAGAGAATGATGACCCTTCCGTAACTGTTACGATTGTCCAGTACGTAGTTGATCGCGGAGCGGAGAGGGAATAAACCGATACCGCCGGCGACAAAAAGCAGGTCGCGGCCGACTATTTTGTCCATGGGGAAACCATTGCCGAACGGACCGCGGATTCCGACGAAGGTACCGGGCTCGGCCCTGTGCAGGGCGTTGGTGACATTGCCCGTGGCCCGTACTGCGAGTTCGAAAGAACCCTTTCTGGTCGGAGACGATGTTACCGATATCGGGGCCTCGCCGATACCGAGAATGGAAAGCTCGATGAACTGGCCCGGACGGTGCCCCAGGTCCTTTCCGTCAAGTAGTCTGAGTTCGAAAAGCTTTTCGGTGACCGTTAGCGGGCGTACTCTGGTTATCTCTGCCGCCCTGGGCAGATACAGGTTGTCCTGTCTTATTGGTGCTTGGCTGGTCACCTTACAGCTCCTTCAGTTCATTGAATACTTTGAGGGGGCTGGCGATATCAGGAAGACACGCCGCGACGCAGCGGCCGCAACCGACACATCCGAGTGCACCATAGCGTTCGAAGACGTACTTTCCTTTGCGGAACATACGGTGCCGCAGGCGGCTCCCACGGCTGTGGCGGAAGTTCTCACCGCTGGCCACCTTGGCGAAGTCTGTCAGGACACAGCCGTCCCACTGGCGTTTTCGCACTCCTTCCGAGAGGTCAACAGCCACTTCGTCCTGGATATCGAAGCAGAAGCAGGTGGGACAGACCATGACACATGAACCGCAGTTGAGACAGTTCTCCGCTTTTCTTTCCCAGTACTTGCTGTCATAGCTCCGGTCAAGAAGGCGGGGTATTTCGCTGATGGGGACTGCAAGGGTGTTCTGGTACCGCTTGATTGCCTTTGACTGCTCTGACTTGGCCGCCAGGACCTCGATATCGCTGGCAGTTCCGGCATCGGCATGCTGTTCCAGAAGATGCTTGCCCCGGGCGCTACCGATGGTTATTACATACTCCTCGCCCAGGTCGGTGAGGAGGAGGTCGAAACCGCTATCTTTGACGGCGGTGCCAACGCTGGGGCAGAAGGCCGTGGGCGATGGATGCAGGTTGTCAACAGCGATGATGGTCGTGTTCTCGCGGCGCGAGATATAGAATTGGTCGGGAGTTGTCTTCAGAAATGCCTGGTCAAGCAGTTCGATAGCCGTGAGGTCATCCGGATGAACGCCGATAATGACGCGCTGGTCACGTTCGTATGATGGGGCTACTTCAAAAGACTTGCCCAGCTTGAACTGCATCAGAGTCTCGACCTGTGGCAGGAAATATTTCTTCGGTGGCAGCAGGGTGACATCGTAGTCAAGTACGATATCTTTTGGATTTACGGCCCGGTCGAAGGCGAACTTGGAGTTGCGCTTCATGACACCGTATACTGTCATCGTCCTCATCAGCGAGGCGACGAAATCGTCGAAGGCCTTCTTTTGGATCGAGGCATAGAAGAACTTGGGCGTGATAGCCTCTTCAATCTTCAGTTCGAGGGTTTCGGGGTCGAACGGCTTGATGAGGTAATCAATGGCGCCGAGCTTCATTGCCTCAACCGCGGTCTCTACCGAAGGGTAGCCGGTAATCATGATGGCTTTCAGATTGGGGCGGTATTTTTTGGCCTCTTTGAGAATCTCAACGCCGCTCTTAGTGGACAGGCGGATATCAAGAACGACGACGTCGTAGTGTGTCTCAGCAATCATCATCAAGGCCAGTTCACCATCGTCAGCGGTGGCAACCTGAAAGTTCTTGTTCGTCAGCCATTCGGCCAGGGATTCCCTGATTGATGCTTCATCATCGACTATCAGAACCGACCTTGTCTTCACTTGCCTCACCGTCCTGGATTAATTCGGGCCCGAGATGCTGATGTTCGGAGGGCGCTGGTCTGGAGGTGGCAACTACATTCGTACGTAGCGATGGGTTCGAAGCAATAGGTACTACGTAGTAAGGACACCATAGCCCCGGCCAACAGAGGGCCTTCTCGACGCCTAGCTATGGAAGTATACCACGAAGCCGGTCAGTATAAACAACAGTTCTGGTAGGTGTTTCTGCGTGATTGTCTGCGCCGGGGTACTGTTACAGTTGGAATCGCCGGTCTTAGAACTGCATCTCTGATAAGCACTGGACTTCGAAGGGCCCCTGTCTTCAAAGCTTTGAAAGCGTTGTCATCGGAATGTGTGGTATGGTACAATTTCCTTCCACAATCGTGAACGGGCCGCTAGCTCAACCGGTAGAGCAACTGACTCTTAATCAGTAGGTTCAGGGTCCGAGTCCCTGGCGGCTCACCAGCTAATTTCTTCGTAACGGTCCGCCCCCGTCTTGTTAGCGCCGCATTCGTCGTTACCCCGCCTAACGGTTCGGCTGTTCAAATGCGTTTCGGCTGGTAAATATTTGGTAAATATTTGGTAAAAAATAGTTGACAGATACTATCAGTAAGGTTTAATAACCCAAACAGGTGCCGGTGGGGCTAGGAGAGTTAGTCCGGGCGGTGGTGCAGGCGGTGCGTGACGATTCTATCGGTGTCGGGCCTGGATTTGGGGCTTCGAGGATGCCGTGACCTTAACGTTTCCCTTATACGCGATAGCCTTCTGTATGGCTGGTGGTCTCGCCATCAGCCTTGCAGTTGTTGTCTGGCTGAGACGGTCGAGCCCCGGTGCCCGGCCCTTTGCTTTCCTCATGCTCGCGGCTGCCGAGTGGGCAATCACACGTGCATTAGAGGCAGCGGCCGAACCGTCCTGGGCCAAGGTGTTCTGGGCTAAGTGGGAGTATCTTGGCATTGCCAGCGTACCGGTACTTATTCTGCTGTTTGCCATTGAGTATGCCCGTGTCAAGGTACACTGGCGACGTCACCTCATGGCCATTTTATGGATTATTCCCGTGGTGACCGTCATTCTGGCTTTCACCAATGAGTGGCATGGTCTTATCTGGTCGAGTATTGATACGGCCATAGGATCGCCCGCGCAGAACCTGGTCTACACTCATGGCGGGTGGTTCTGGTTCGCCGCCGCTTACAGTTATCTGACGATATTGACCGGAATTTCCATTCTGGCTAAGGCCATTGTGCGTCGCCCTGAGCTTTATCGGCGGCAGACTGTCCCTCTGCTTATTGGCCTGGGGGTGCCCGTGGTGGGGAACGGTGTCTATCTGGCGGGCTTCAGTCCCATTAGAGGCCTCGACCTCACCCCGTTTTGTTTCACGGTGACCGGACTAATCTATGCCCTGACTATTTTCCGTCTCCGCATTTTCCAGCCGGTGCCTGTAGCACGCAATATGGTGATTGAAGCTATGGATGATGGCGTCATTGTGATCGACGACGATGGGTTGGTGCTGGACATTAATCCAGCCGCATGTCGTATCATTGGCCTGACGGGGCCTGGCGTCGGTAAACATATACTGGAGGTCTGGCCGGATTGTCCGGAGCATGTGACCGAGACAGTGCGGGAACATATCGCTGTCATTACGGTGGGCCGCGATACCGGCGATGCTCGTGTCCTTGAGGTACGTAGTCAGCCTTTAACAAAGCGCCACGGTGGTGCCTTCGGCTCTTTAGTGCTTATCCGGGACGTTACCGAGCGAAAAAAGGCGGAGCAAGCAATCGAGGAGAGCGAGAGGCTCTACCGCCTGCTGGCCGACAATATCAGGGATGTGGTCATCATGGCCGACCTGTCAATGAGATTCCTATATGTCAGTCCCAGCATGACCCAGTTGCTCGGCTATAGTTCCAGCGAGGCCTTGAATCTACCACCGGAAAGTATCTTCACCAAGACTTCACTGGAGAAGGTCTCCCGGGTTCTTGCAGAGGAACTTGCTCTTGAGCAATCGGGCAGCCGTGATTCTTCACACTCACAGAC
>DAOUCU010000065.1:0-2109 GCA_034431935.1 Dehalococcoidia bacterium
ATTATACCCAGGGCCATCAAGCCGACAGCTCTGCGTTTTCCTGGTGAGGAAACAAGGGCTGTCAAGAGGGCGGGCAGGAAAATCAGTATAAGGTCTTGCCGATTCATGAAACCCAGAGCTGCAATGAGTGACATCAGGAACAGGTTACGGGGCGTGCGATCCTGGTTTACAAATATAACTGCAAAAAGGACGACAAGCAGATTGGTTAACGGGTTCTCAAGACCCGAGGTAGAGTAGTCCACGAAGGCTTTTGAAGCTAGAAGGAGCCCGATGCCAAGAACTGCTGAGATGTTTGATTTGGCAAGCTTAAGGCCGAATAACGCGATTGTCGCCAGAGAGATCATGATAGACAGGAATATGCTGGTGTAATAGGGCTCGCGTGTCACTAAATAGGGTATAGTAATCAGGAACATCCAGAGACCATTTGATGGGACTTGCACCCTCTCACTCACATTCCAGGTCAGCCCGTATCCGTTGACCAAGTTGTCGACAACGCGGAAGGTAGCATAGGCGTCGTCGCATGTCCACGCGGTGCGGAGTAGGATTATGAAGTAGAGGATAGAAAAGGCAATGACAATATAGATGCGGTTCCTGTGGGGTTGGTTGTTAGCGTTGACGTTGAGTAGGCGATTCAGCCACTGATTACCATCGACACTGGATACACTTGTCTTCGGGTCTGGTTCCACGTTAATTATACTCTCCTCCCCAATCTATCAATGTGATTCTACCATAATGTGATTCTACCATAATGTGATTCTACCGTATTGTTTTGGAATTCTGACCTCCTGAGCGGGTCAGGCTGTGACTTCCAGTCTGGATCATTATGATTCAGTAAATCGCCCTCTCACGGATCAGGCGAAGCCGTGACCCACCATGTTCACAGCGAAGCTCCATAGGCAGTATAGTCGTCGTTGCGTGCTTCAGGCAGGAAGCGTGACCCTTGACCACTTCGTAGGTCTCAGTGGCTATGGTGGCCACCATAGCCGGTATCTCCTCATTCAAGGCGCAGACGATGATGCTTACTTCGGACATCTTCAGGTTGAAGCTGGCGGTCATCGCAAACCTCGGGACAAACTAACTTGACGTTTCCAGGGTGAATCCGGTGATGCGCACCTGGATGGGGTCGCGGTTGTCGCTGAAGATCATGGCTTTGAGATAGGCAGTACCTGAAGCACCATCTCTCTGCCCAAGGGTAACCCACTTGCCATTAAGCCAGAATTCGCCGTATATGATATCCCCCGAGCGGCGGAGACGCAATCTCCCGGACTTATCGTTTGTGCCGAAGTGGTCGGTTCTGCCGCGGCTTTCACCGAAGTAGCTACCGCCGCCGGATGTCTGCCACCGGGCGATGCGGTAATCGAGATCTCCAATGCGTACTGCCAGGCCGAACTCGTTTCGGCCGGAGGACGGTGTTGGTAGGTTGAGCAGTTCGTAGTCCAGAGTGGCGATGAAGTCGCCGGTTGGGGGCTGGCCGCTGTAGGTGACGGCAACGCCGATGTCACCGTCCAGTGTCAGGTTGCCCGGTAATGTGATGCCGCCGAAGTTTGGCGGCAGGTCCTTGGGGTCTTCCAGGGTGAATCCGGTGATGCGCACCTGGATGGGGTCGCGGTTGTCGCTGAAAAGGCTGACGTAGAGGTATGCGGTGCCGGGTATGTTTTCGTACTGGCTGGTGGTAAGCCATCTGCCGTTGCGCCAGAACTCGCCGTAGATGACGTTGCCGGTGCGGCGGAGGCGGATGCGTCCGGCGGCATCGGTGCTCCCATGGTGAAAGGTCATGCCCGGGCGTGAGAAAAAGTAGAGTCCGCCCTTCGGTGTCTGCCACCGGGCGATCCTGATTTCGGTATCCCCGATGCGGGCCGTCAGGCCGAACTCGTTCCGGCCGGAGGACGGTGTTGGCAGGTTGAGCAGTTCATAGTCCAGAGTAGCGATGAAGTCGCCGGCCGGCGGTGGACCGTTATACCAGTAGGTGTTGCTGACAGCAGCGGAAACGGGCGAGTACTTCGCCGTAACCGTTGCCGGCAGATGGTACGGTCCGACGGTGGGAGGAGGCCGCGGCGTCTCTTTGACGCTCATCTCGGAGAAGCGTGCCCCCAGGGACTGCCCCGTGCT
>DAOUCU010000066.1:0-16100 GCA_034431935.1 Dehalococcoidia bacterium
TAATCCTGGGGTGGGGTGGAGCTTACCGTTCGACGGTGAGGTTGCTGAAGCGGACGGTAATGCCGTCCTGCATACCGAAGATGGCGAGCCGGATGAAGGCGGGGCCCTGAGGCACACCGTCACGTCGGGCCAGGTTGACCCACTGGCCGTCGCGCCAGTAGTCGGCATAGAGCCTGTCGCCGACCCGGCGCAGGCGCAGTCTGCCATGCGTATCGTTCTGGTGGTTTTCCCCTTCCGCTGGGATCCATAGTTTGCCAAATGCCATTGCCTCAACGCACTTTCCCGGGTTATGATTAGCCCCATGGATGCGAACGTCTGGGTGTTGGCCGGAATCGGGCTGGTGGCCGGCTTCACCGGCTCCCTGCTCGGGTTGGGCGGGGGCATCTTTGTCATTCCCCTGCTGACGCTGGCGCTGGGCCTGCCGATGCAGGCGGCCATCGGCACCAGCCTCATCGGCGTGGTGGCCACTTCAAGCACCGCTTCCATTACCTACCTGCGGGAGCGGCTGGCCAATATCCGGCTGGCCGTGGTGCTGGAATCGGTGACCACCATCGGGGCGGTGCTGGGGGCACTGCTGGCCGTCTATTTGAGCCAGTCGTTCCTGGCCGCCCTCTTCGGCGGTGTCCTGGTCTATGTCGCCTGCGGCATGGCGCGGAGGCCGCGGGACGACCGGACGGACGGACAGGAGACCGGCAAGCCGGAGGGGACACTGGCCTCGGCCTTCTACGACCGCAGCCGGGACAGGGTGATGTCTTACCGGGTGCGCCGCCTGCCGGCGGGTATGGGGGCAAGCACTGCGGCGGGGGTCGTTTCCGGCCTTCTCGGGGTGGGCGGCGGCATCATCAAGGTGCCGGTGATGAACTTGGTGATGTCGGTGCCGGTAAAGGCGGCGATTGCCACCAGCAACCTGATGGTGGGCATTACCGCGGTGGCCAGCGCCTTTATTTACTTCTACCGGGGCTACGTGCATCCGGAGACCGCGCCGCCGGTGGTGATCGGGATATGCCTCGGGGCATGGTCCGGGTCGAAGCTGGCCTGGCGGGCCAGCGGCCGGTCCCTGCGCCGGGTGTTTGTGGCTATCCTCGGGACTACCGCGGTGATGATGTTCCTCAAGGCGGCGGGGGTCAGTCTGTAGGCAGGGATGGGAAACAGGCCTGATGCCAGTGCGATGACACGGCGCAACCGGCGGTACGCAGCGCTCTACCGGAGCGTGACGCTGGTGATGGAAGCCGGGGTGGCGGCGGCGCTGGCCCTGCTGACGGTGGGGCTGGTGATGAAGGCCGTTGCCGGCGCCGCGGCCGCGGCGGTAATGACTGCCGGCATCATGGCGCTTCTGGCAACGCCGGCGCTGGCGGTGCTGGTTGCGGTGGTATTCTTCGTGATTCTTCGGGACGGGTGGTGTCTGTCGGCCTCACTGGTCATTTTCGGCGTACTCACTGCCAGCCTTGTTCTGGCGCTCCGGCTGTGAACGCGGCGGCGCGGCTCCCGGACATCCTGCCATCATTCGTGACTCAAATTGACCGACCGGATGGGCTGTGCTAACATTTTCTCGACCAATGACGCAACTCAGTGAGCTCTCTCTAGGCGAGCTTCACCGCAGGATTCTGGAGTGCACCGAGTGCGGCCTTTGCAGGGGGCGCACCCGGGCGGTGCCCGGCGACGGGCCGGAGAATGCCGCCATCATGTTCATCGGTGAAGCTCCGGGCTGGCATGAAGACCAGCAGGGGAGTCCTTTTGTCGGTCCGGCCGGCCAATACCTTGACCAGCTCCTCGGTTCAATACGGATGAAGCGGGAGAGCGTCTTCATTACCAACGTTGTCAAGTGCCGGCCGCCGAACAACCGCGAGCCGCTTCCGGGCGAAATCCTGGCCTGCCGCAAGTACCTTGACCGCCAGATTGAGCTTCTCCGGCCGAAGATGATCGTCACGCTGGGGCGCCATTCGATGGCCCGTTACTTCCCCAACGAAAGCATCAGCAAGGTCCACGGCAAAGCACGCAAGATTGACGGTATCGTCTATTTCCCGATGTACCATCCGGCGGCGGCGCTGCATCAGGGCAGTCTGCGCAAGACGGTCGAGGCCGATATGCTGAAAATCCCGCAGTTGCTGGCTGAAGCCGCCCGGGTGGTGGGAAAAGGCCCGGAACCGCAGCAGTTGAGTCTTCTGTAGCGTCAATGAGCAGACCGAAGCTAAGGATAGTGCCCCTCGGCGGTCTCGGGGAAATCGGCAAAAACATGATGGCGCTGGAGTATGCCGGCGATATCATGGTCATTGATGCCGGCCTCATGTTCCCGGAAGAGGATATGCCGGGGATTGATTTTGTCATTCCCGATATCAGCTATCTGGTGGAGCGCAAAGACCGCGTCCGGGGCATTGTTATCACCCACGGCCACGAAGACCACACCGGCGCCCTGCCCTACGTCCTGCCGCGCCTGCCGGTGCCGGTATACGCTACCAGACTGACCCGGGGGCTGGTGGCGGCCAAGCTCAAGGATGCCCACTGCATGTCGCTGACCACTTTGCACGAGGTGGCCCCCGGGACACGGTTTGAGCTCGGTAACAGCTTCGAGGTCGAGATGTTCCCGGTGTGCCACAGCATCCCGGATGCCGCCGGCCTTATCATCCGGACGCCGGTGGGGACAGTGGTCCACAGCGGCGACTTCAAGTTCGACCATACGCCGGTTGACGGGCGCGCCACCAGCCTGACCCGGCTGGCCCAGGCGGGGGCGGAGGGCGTCCTGCTCCTGATGTCCGATTCCACCTACGTGGAGCTTCCCGGCTATACCCCGACGGAGATGATGGTCGGGCAGGTGCTGGAGCGTATTATCAACGAAGCGCCGGGACGCGTTATCGTCACCACCTTCTCTTCCCTTATCTCACGTATCCAGCAGGTGCTGGCGGCGGCCAAGAAGCTCGGCAGGAAGGTGTGCATTGTCGGCCACAGCATGAAGGAGACGGTGCGCATTGCTTCTGAGCTCGGCTATTTGACCATGCCGGAGGGGGTGGTTATCAATCTGGGTGATATCCGGAACTATCCGCCGGACAATATCGTGCTGGTGATGACCGGCAGTCAGGGTGAGCCGACTTCGGCACTGGTGCGCATCGCCAACGGCGATAACCCGCAGGTGAAGATTGTCCCCGGCGATACCGTGGTGATGTCGGCGACCCCGGTACCGGGCAACGAGGCCCTGGTCAACCGGACTATCGACAGCCTTTTCCGGCAGGGGGCCAGCGTGGTCTATGAGAGAATCGCGCCGGTGCACGTCCACGGCCACGGGAGCCAGGAGGAGTTGAAACTGCTTATCAGTCTGGTCAGGCCGAAGTTCTTCGTCCCGATTCACGGCGAGTACCGGCACCTCAGCCTGCATGCCCGGCTGGCGCGCAGTCTCGGCATGGCGGCGGAGAACGTGATGGTGCTTGAAGACGGGGACATCCTCGAGCTCGATGCCGAGAGTGCCCGCAGGGATGGCAGGGCGGCCGCCGGTTATGTCTATGTGGACGGCATGGTCATGGGCGACCTGGCCGGCGTGGTGTTGCGCGACCGGCGCGCTCTGGCCAGGGACGGCATCGTGGTGGCGATAGTGCCGGTTGACCGTGAGGGAGGGAGACTCGGCGGGCGGCCGGACATCGTGGCCCGCGGCTTCCTTGAAGCCGAAGGCGAGGATGAAATACTGGAGGCGGCCCGCGATGCTATCGCCGCGGACCTCAGCCAGGGCAAGGCTTACCAGCTTGAAGCCGGCCTGATAAACTCCAGGGTAAAGGGCGTGCTGACCAGGTTTTTCTATGATAAGACGAAACGCCGGCCGATGATTGTGCCGGTGACGATAGAGGTGTAGCGCTTTGCCGAAGAAGAGAGCGAAAAAAGAGCGGGAAAGGAAGCCGCGCAGGCAAAGCGGCCGGCTGGTCCGAATCATCGGCGACCCGGCCTTCTGGATAGCCGTGGTCCTGGTGGCCCTGGCGGTGGCGGTCGGGCTCGACCGGGCCAGAGTTGTTGAGTGGATGGAGCTGACCTGGAACCGGGTGGTGGTGCTTTTGGGATGGGGTACGGTAATCGCCGCGGTGGCACTGCTGGTGGTGGCGGGTGTGTTCTGGCGGCGCAATGCCGGGGTATTTATCAGGCGGTGGAACCGGTGGCTGGGGGCGGCGGCGATTCTGACGGCTATCTGGGGCGGACTTTCTTTTTACCGTCCGCTGACCGGTCCGCTTGGCTTTGTCGGCCTCGGCGGCAGTGTTGGTCACAGCATTCTCTCCGTCGGTGCCGGTATTCTGGGATTGGAACTGCTGTGGCTGGCTGGGCTGGTGCTTATCGGTGCCATATTTATCAGTCCCGATGCCGTTTACCGCGGCTTCAAGTGGCTCGGGGTGCGCATCTGGCGCGGCATCAGGGCTTTGTGGCGGCGGGCGCGCCGTCCGACACCGCGACCGGCAGTAGCGGTACCGGCGGCGGTGGGGCCGGAACCGCCGGAAAGAGAGGCGGCGGCACCGGCCGCGGCGGTTTCATCAGGTCAGCCTGAAGTGAGGCCGCCGGCCGTTGAGAAGACGGTCCGGGAGAAACCCGAGGAAGAGAAGAGGAAGGCGCCGGAGCGCTACCGGCCGACGCTGACGGTGGGCGGATGGCAGCTGCCGCCGATGGATATTCTCGATAAGGCGACCGAGACGGAACTGAGCCAGGCGGATATCGAGAAGCGCGCCAGGGTCATCGAGGAAGCCCTGGCCAGTTACGGGGTGGAAGTCAAGGTGGTCGAGAAGAACATCGGCCCCACGGTCACCCAGTTCGGGGTCGAGCCGGGCTGGGACTACAAATATAAGGAAATTAAAGAGAAGGACAGGGACGGGCGTGTTACGGTCAAGATGGTGGAGGCGGGCAGGACGCGGGTAAAGGTCGACCGTATTACCGGGCTGGCCAATGACCTTGCCCTGGCGCTGGCAGCGCCGAGCATCCGCATCGAAGCGCCGATCCCGGGGAAGTCCCTGGTCGGCATCGAGGTGCCAAATACGACCTTCGGCACGGTGGCGCTGCGTGGGACTATCGAGAGCGCGCCGTTCCAGAAGCTCAAGGCCAAGTCGAAGCTGGCGGTGGCGCTGGGACGGGGGCCGGGCGGGGAGGTGGTGGTGGGTGACCTTGCCCGGATGCCGCACCTGCTGATTGCCGGTGCTACCGGTAGCGGCAAGACGGCCTGTCTGAACTCGATAATCGCCTGCCTGCTGATGCACAATACACCGGACGAGGTCCGGTTCGTGATGCTCGACCCGAAGCGGGTCGAGCTGGTGGCCTATAACGCCCTGCCGCACCTGGTGGCGCCGGTGGTGGTTGAGCCGGACAGGGCAGTGGCGGCGCTCCGCTGGCTGGTGCTGGAAATGGACCGCCGCTACCGGCAGTTCGCCGAGGTCGGGGCGAGGAACATCGAGGGCTACAATAAGGACCGGCCGACCGCTGAGCTTATGCCTTATCTGGTCCTGGTGGTTGACGAGCTGGCTGACCTGATGATGCATGCCATGGACGAGGTCGAGCACAGCCTCGTCCGGCTGGCCCAGCTGGCCCGGGCCACCGGTATCCACCTGATTGTCGCTACCCAGCGGCCGTCGGTGGATGTCATCACCGGACTCATTAAAGCCAACTTTCCCACCCGCATCAGCTTTGCCGTAACATCGCAGGTGGACTCACGGACCATCCTGGACGCCGTGGGCGCCGAGAAGCTCCTGGGACGGGGTGATATGCTTTACATGCCGACCGATGCCGCCAAGCCGAAGCGTCTCCAGGGCAGTTACGTTGGCGAGGCCGAAATCGACCGTCTGGTCTATTTCTGGGGCAACCAGAAGAGACCCGGTACCGTGCCGGTAATCTTCGACGATGTGAAGCGTCAGGCGGCCGAAGCCGGCATCCCGGATGACCCGTTGCTGGACCAGGCCCGTGAGCTTTGCGATAAGCACGGGCAGGTGTCCGCTTCCTACCTCCAGCGTAAGCTGGCCATCGGTTATCCCCGCGCCGCCCGTATCGCCGAAATCCTGCGCGAAGAAAAACGGCGGGAGGAGGGTGAGGGTGGTGGGGATGAGCAGTCGCCTTCCTGACAGTAGCCGACAGTTCCTGGACCTGTCCCCCATTGATTGAATAGTTTGTCCGGTGTTAGAATTCCGACGTCGGAAGTAGGAATTTGCAAACAGAGGATATAACTATGTCTACAGTAAAATCAGTAGAAGTCGTGGTCAGACCGAAGCGCCAGGTGACGCTTCCGAAGGAGCTTTGCGACAGGCTGAAGATTGAAGTGGGCGATATGCTGGTCTTGAAGCTGGAGGGCTCGAAGATCGTCGCGCGTCCGAGAAAAATGGTCGCGATAGAAGCGCTTCGAGCAATGAGAGAAGCCTTTCGCCGGTCAGGTATTTCTGAGCAGGAACTTCAGGAGACGGGACGCCGTATCAGGCAGGAGATAATCCGGGAAAGATATGGCAAACAGGCCAGGTAATGCGCATCTTTCTGGACAGCAACGTACTTTTTTCGGGTCTGTATTCCGGTGCCGGTGCTCCGGGGCTTATTGTAGATAGAATTGCCGCCGGTGATTTAACACTGGTCGTGTCTCGGGAGGTGCTTGATGAGGTCGTAAGGGTGCTGCGGGAGAAGTTGCCCGACTCCATCGGTTTATTTAGAACGTTGCTTATGAGCGCCAGGATTGAGATAGTTGCGTCTCCGAAGGACGATGATGTTACCAGGTGGTCGGAATTTCTGGATATCGGCGATGCCGCCGTTCTGGCATCGGCGATAGCTGCCAAGCCTGACTATCTGGTTACTGGAGACAGACATTTCTTTTCCCCTCAGATTGCCATGAGGTCAGGGCTTCGGATAGTGACACCAGCACAGTTATCGCGTATCATAGCGTGACGAACCTCACAGACAAACCCACCCGGGTGTGTCAATAATCCCGTTAGAAAACTGGCAGGAGGTGTCCGGCCATGGTCAAGCGAGCCCTTTGTGCTCTTGTTGTGATAGTTTCAGTGCTGGTGGTGCTTTCCGGCTGTATGCTACCGACGCCGCCGGCGGCCCCGAAACTGCCGGCTGAAATCAGCATCGCCATGGCCAATCCCAAGCCGACCGCCATGGCTACCGCCCTTGCCGATATTGTTACCAGATACACGCCGATGAAGGCGTCCACGGTGAAGGTCGCCGCCAACGCCGAGGCCCTGCAAAAGATACAGAAAGCGGCCTCGGAGAAAGTCGAGCTCACCGGCTGTACGCCGTGCCACCGGGTCGGCACCTGGCTGGTTGCCCAGGGCGCTTATCACGCGGCTGTTTTCCCGACAACCGCGGTGGTGGGGATAATCGATGGCGACAAGGCGCTCCTGCGCCCCATGTTCTGCGGCGCCGGCCCGGACACCACCAATGCCTTCGGCATCCAGACGACTCCGAAGTCGGGCATCAAGACGGTGGCCGACCTCAAAGGTAAGCGTATCTACGCCGAATATGCCTCACTGCTTTTCCTAGCGCCGACGGTGGATGCGATTCTGAAGGCCAACGGCATGACCCGTAACGACGTCCAGTGGCTTAAGTTCACCACCGTTGCCGCCGCTTTCAAGGACCTGGCCGAGGGTAAGGCTGATGCTGTTTTCTATCAATCGAGCGGGGACTCCGAGACCCTGGCCAAGGGGGCCGGACTATTCGTGGTGCCGCTGTCGGCGGATACCCAGAAGGCCGTGGCCGTGGCTGGCCTCGGCATCATCGGCACGACCTGGCCGGCCGGCCAGAACGGCAACGGGGTAGACACCCCGACGGTAGGTGTGCCGTACATAGCTTTCGGCTCGGTCCATCTGCCGGAAGAGGCCGGCTACCTGATTACCAGGGCCGTTTTCGAGCACTTGGCGGAGTTCCATGCGGCGGACAAGGTTAATACCGGATTCACCAGAGAGAATGCCCTGCTCCAGTGGGACCTGCCGTACCACTCCGGCGCCATAAGATATTTTAAGGAGATTGGCCTCTGGAAGCCGGAGATGGACAGTGCCCAGGCGTACCTGACCACGAAATGGGCGGCGGCCAGACCCGGTGGTGTTAAGGCCGCCGGCGCGGCGCCCGGCGGCACCAGTGCCTCCGGCAACGTGGACATGTCCTGCAATACCTGTAAGAATCCGCCCAAGTAGTCGAATCTCCGCAGTGGTTCTTTGCTGACGCCTATTCCCGCGTCGGTCTGTTGTACTGAGAATCATGTCATGCCGGTAGCAGGGAGAGGCGTCGGCACTGCCAGAGCTGTCCCCCCTGATTATCAGGGCGGCTGTCCTGAGAGAGCGGTATAATATATCAGCCTGTTTTTTCTAACTATAGAGGGTTGAAGCCGATGTGCCCTGAAGAAACTCCAATGCGTCTTACCGTAGTTGAGGCCCGGGACATTCCTGAGGCTTGGTGGAAGCTCCTGCGGGAGTGCCTTGACAGCGGCTTCGAATACACCATTTCCCACGGCAGTGATGGACTGGTCGGGCGGAAGCGCAAGGAGTTCGATTGTGCCGTTATCCACATAACCCAGCCGGGGATTCGTCCCCTGGTGCCGGATGTGCCGTTGGGTGTGCCGCCGCCGACCGATATCGATACTGTGGAAAAGTACACCGCCTCCTATCTGCTCTGTTCCGGCAAACAGCCGAATGAGACCTACACCTATGGTGAATACATCGAAAGCCAGTACCTTGATGTCATGGAGATGTACAAGCGGGGCGGCTTCAATACCAACCAGGCCTGCATGATGGTCGGGGACAAGGCATCAATCAGGCTGAGCGACCCGCCGTGTCTCCGCATTATTGATACCCGCGTCCGCTACGGTAAGCTGCACTGGTTTGTGTATTTCAGGTCATGGGACCTGTGGGGTGGCTTTCCCACCAACCTCGGGGGCATCCAGCTTGCCAAGGAGATGATGGCCCAGGAGCTGGGCGTTGCCGACGGCGAAATCTTCGCTTTCAGCAAAGGTCTGCACCTGTACGACGATGCCTGGGAGTATGCCAGACTGGTAGCGAGGTTATGACCCGTCCCCTGACCTATGCGCTCACCGTCGGCAGGATTTGAGTATTGAAAGGGAGGGTTCCCTCAGCTACCCCGGGAATCATCACTTCAGGACCTTTTAGCTTTTGGAAAGACCGTTGTTCAACTGATTTTCAACCTGCCGGGCTGTGAGCCCGGTGATTCTTAACAGTTTGTTGCGGCTGGTCTGGCCGTGTTCGATGGTGACGGAGCTTTCAGGTGTGCCAAGCAGTCCGGCAAGGTAGCGCACCAGTTCGGCATTGGCCTTGCCTTCCACCGGCGGCGCCGTCACGCGGATATGCCATATTCCTTCCTGAAAGCGCAGGACTTCAGTGCGCCTGCCGCCGGGGTGAACGCGTACGCTGATCCGTACTGCCTGCGGGACGCTCATGTTGCTATTCTACAATGGCGAGGCCGGACGGTGCCGGACGCCCGATTACCTCCGGGTCTTGCGGTTAGGTGAGAAGTCAAGGTAATATGAGCGTTGAGGCCGCTTATGAAACAGACCTCTTCGCGCGGTAGTGGTTCCATCAAGCGGGAAGGTGCCGGTAGTGCTTCTGAAGGGGAGCGCATTACCGTAGCCCTGCTTAACCGCAAAGCGGAAGAGTTTCTTCTGGCGGTTGATGCCGGGGGCATTGTGAACTATGCCAGCTCCAAGCTGGCCGGCATCCTTGGCTACACGGTTGAGGAGCTGGTCGGGCAATCGCTTTTCTCGTTGACCGGCGAGCGCGGCGCCGTCGTTGCCCGGGCCGGCATCGAGAGCGCAAAAGGCGGGGCCAGGGATGTGTGGGACTTCGAGTTCCGCCATAAAAGTGGGGACAGCGTATTGGTCAGGCTTGAAGCGGCGTCGATCACTGATGAAGAAGGCAACGCCAGCGGGGTGTTGTTCCTGGAGCCGGACGTGGCGGAGCGGCGGCGGTTCGAGGTGGCCCTGCGTGAAGCGGAGAACCGTTACCTTACCCTATTCGATAACGCCAGCGATGCCATTCTTATCTATGATACGAGGGGGCACTTCGTCGAAGTCAATCAGGTGGCCTGCGAACGGCTCGGTTACAGCCGTGCCAACCTGCTGAAGATGTCGGTGGCGGACGTTGAGTCTCCGAAGCTGAGTGTGCCAGTTTCGGAGCGGCTTGAGGAGATACGGAAACGCGGCCGCGTTATGTACGAGACCGCTTTTGTCCGCCGCGATGGCGAGGTCATTCCGGTTGAGGTCAGCAGCCGTTTCGTTGAGTGGGACCGGAATATGGTGGTGCTCAGTACCGCGAGGGACATTACCGAGCGCAAGCGTGCTGAAGAACTGATGCGCTATCAGGCCAGCCTTATAGATAATGTCTCCGACGCCATTTTCTCCTGCGATACGGCGTTTCGCATACGGAGCTGGAACAGGGCGGCGGAAAGGATTTACGGCTATAGTGCCGAAGAGGTCATCGGCAGGCCCGCCGAGCAAGTCCTTCACCCGGAATACCCGGCCGGCGGACGCGAGGAGATGCTTAAAGAGCTGACCGCCACCGGGCGCTGGAGGGGAGAGGTTATTCACCACACCCGCGATGGTTCTACCATTCATGCCCTGGTATCGCGCTCCCTTCTCAGAAACGCTGCTGGCGAGCCCGAGGGATACGTTACCATCAGCCGTGATATCACCGAAATTAAGCTGGCGGAAGAGGCTCTGCTCAAGGAGAAACAGCGGGCGGAGCGGTATCTTCAGGTCGCTGGCGTTATCATCGTCGTCATTTCCACCAACGAGCGAGTAACCCTTATCAATGAGAAGGGCTGTCAGGTGCTTGGATACTCCAAGGCGGAAATCATCGGAAAAAACTGGTTCAATACCTTTATCCCCGAGAGGCTCCGCGAGGAATTCCGGGAGGCTTTTCATCGGGTGCTTGCCGGCAGGGCAAGGCTCCGGCAGGACTTCGAGGTGCCGGTTGTGATCAGGTCAGGTGAGGAACGGATAGTGTCATGGCATAATGCCCTGCTTTCCGACGAATACGGCCGGCCGACCGGGGTGCTCAGTTCGGGAGAGGACGTCACGGAGCGGCGGCGCGCCGAGGAGGCGCTCAAAGAACTGGATAAGATGAAATCGGAGTTTATTGCCAATATTTCTCACGAATTGCGGACGCCGCTGCATTCGATTGCCGGTTTTAACAAGCTCCTGCTTCAGGACAAGGTCCCTGACCCGGCGACACGGAAAGAGTTCATGACCATTATTGACCAGCAGAGCGCGCAACTCGGCCAGCTAATCGATGATTTGCTGGAAGTGGCGCGGCTTGAGTCGGGGCGTTTCCGGGTGCGACGGGAGCTTATTGCCATAAAAGAGCCGGTTGGCGAGGTGGTCCGGGAGCTTTCGGCGCTGGCTGGTGACAAGGACATCAGAGTCATTGAAGAGATACCGGATGGTCTTCCGGAGGTGGAAGCTGACCGGCAGAGGTTGAAGCAGGTGGTGCGCAATCTCCTTCATAACGCCATCAAGTTCAGCCCTAAAGGCAGTTCTATCGTGGTGAAAGCGGAAGCCGCACCGTCTGAGCTTGTGATTCACATCATCGATCACGGCCCCGGTATTGCGCCGAGAGCGCTGGCGCATCTTTTTGAACGGTTCTATCGTGCCGAGGACTCGCTGACCCGCCAGACCGGCGGCACCGGGCTCGGCCTGTACATTGTCAAACAGATTGTCGAGGCCCACGGCGGGCGCGTCTGGGTGAATAGCAAGCCGGGAGAGGGGAGCACCTTCAGCTTTGCCTTGCCGCTGAGTCCACCGGAGTCCCGATAGTGTCCCGACCGCATCGTATCTGGCAGGACGTTTATCAGGTAGGCGGCTCGGGTCTCTCTCATCCCGATGACTGCTCGGTCTATCTGGTCGACGCCGGCGACCTGGTGATGATTGATGCCGGGGCCGGACGGAGCTTTGACCGCCTGGTTGATAACATCAGGAGCCTTGGCCTCAGTCCGGAGAAATTGAAGGCCGTTATCGTTACCCATGCCCATATCGACCATGTCGGGGCGCTGGCGCAATTCCGCACCCGTTACCGTGTCGAGATCATTGCCCACGAGCTTGACGCGCCGGGGATAGAGACCGGGAAGGGAATCGGCGCCGAGTTTTACGGGATGGACTATGCTCCATGCGCCGTTGACCGCAGGGTATGGGGAGCCGGCGCCAGCCTGGATATCGGCCGCCACCGTTTCCACCTGGTACATATACCCGGGCACACTCCGGGGAGCATCGCCGTGTATCTTGATATCGCCGGCAGAAGGGTGCTCTTTGGTCAGGACATCCACGGGCCGTATGTGCCGGAGTGGGGGGCCGAGCCGGAGCGGGCCAGGAAGTCACTGCGTAAGCTTATTGAACTGAAGCCGGATATTCTCTGCGAAGGGCACTTCGGGGTCTACGAACCGGCGGAGGTCGCAAAAGACTATATTATGCAGTATCTTGACCGTCTCTGACCGGGACATGAGGCCGGAGCCTGCGGGTTGACTCAATCAACGTCCCGTGCTAATATCCCCGGCCAATACCTCGGTATTCTAGGCACCGTCTTGCTGATATAGCAAATGAAGATTGCCGTTGATGCCATGGGAGGAGATTTTGCCCCGGCCGATGTGGTCCAGGGGGCGGTGGAAGCTTCCCGGAAGTACAACGTCACGGTGATCCTGGTGGGTCCTGAGAATCGGGTCAGGGCAGAACTGGCAAAGTGCGATGTCTCCGGGGCCAATATCGAAATTGTCCATACTGACCAGTGGCTGGTAGAGGGGGAGCATCCCGCCCTGGCACTCCGGAGCAAGCGTAACGCTTCGATTTTCACAGCGGCGCGTCTGGTCAGGGAGGGGAAGGCCGCTGCGGTGGTCGGTTACGGGCCGACCGGCGGTGTCGTTGCCGCGGCGATGCAGATAATCGGCACGGTTGAAGGGGTCTCGCGTCCGGTAGTTGGCGGTGCCTTCCTTGGATTTGCGCCTGACCTGGTAATGATGGACATGGGCGGCAATGTGGACTGCCGGCCCGACCAGCTACTTGATTTCGCCGTCGTCGGCACCGTTTTTGCCAGAAAGTTTTTCAAGATTGCCAATCCCACGGTAGCCATACTGAGCAACGGCGCTGAAGAAGGCAAGGGAAACGAACTGGTCAGGGAGACTTGGCCCCTGCTCAAGAAAAGCGGCCTCAACTTTGTCGGAGCTGCCGAGGGGAACGATATCCTCTCGGGCAAGGCCAATGTCATCGTCTGTGATGGATTCGTGGGCAATGTCCTGATAAAATTCTGTGAGGCCCTGGGCAAGACCGCCGGAAAGTATGTTGAGGAAAGGCTCCGCGGCCGGCTCCCTGAGCCCGAGGTACGGGACATCGCCGATGGTCTTTACCGGGCGACCAATGCCGCAGAAGTCCTCGGCGCTGGCCCCTTCTGGGCGGTGAACGGTGTCGTCATCAAGGGGCACGGGCGGAGCCGGGCCCCGGAGATTGCCCGGGGCATCGGTCAGGCCAGGCTGACGGTCGAACTCGATGTTGTTGGGGCCCTGCGCGAGGAACTGGCCCGGGTCAAGCAGCTGGTGAAGTCACCAGACTCATAACCTAATGAGAGGAGCACGGATGTCTGCAGTCGAAGAAAAAATCAAAGAGATTATCACCGGTATTGTCCACTGCGAAGGCAAGGCGCTGACGCCGACCACCACCTGGAAGGACTTGAAAGCCGACTCGCTGGACATGGTACAGGTGCTGGTCCAGCTTGAGGAGACCTACGGCATCGAGATTTCCGATACCGATGCCGAGAAGCTTAAGTCATTCGGTGACCTCGTTGCCTATATCGAAGGTGTTGTTGCCGCCAAGGCCAAGAGTTAGAGGTTGATGATGGCCCCTCCCCGCATCGTTGTCACCGGCGTTGGCGCAGTCACGGCTGTCGGCCTGAATACCGCTGATTTCTGGTCGGCCCTGATAGCAGGCAGGTCGGGCGTAACTTCGATTACCAGGTTCGATGCTTCCACTTATCCGTCGAAGCTAGCCGCCGAGATCAATGGTTTCGATCCTCAGAAATACATGGATGTCAAGCTGGCGGAGCGGACCGGCCCTTATACCCAGTGGGCGATTGCCTCGACAGTGATGGCGATGGAAATGGCCGGGCTAGATATGCAGAAGGAAAGGTCAGAGCGCGTAGGCACCGTCATTGCCACCACCGGCGATGTCCATAAAATCGGCGACGAGACCGATGTCCTGAAAGCTCGCGGTCCCCGCCGGATCGACCCTTTGTTCATGAACCGTATCTCGGCGCACATGGCTCCGGTGCAGGTAGGCAAGTTCATCGGTGCCCGGGGGCCGAATACCAGCATTAACAGCGCCTGCGCCAGCGGCAGTGACGCCATCGGGATGGCCTTCAATCACATGCGGCTCGGCCGGGCAGATGTCATTGTGGCCGGCGGCACCGATACTCTGGTCTCGCCAATCTGCGTGGCCACCATGGGGCTGCTCGGTGCCCTTTCGCGTGACGCTGAGCCGGGCAAAGCGCCGCGGCCTTTTGATAAAGACCGCAACGGCATGGTGGTGGGAGAGGGGGCGGGGATGCTGGTACTGGAGACGCTGGAGCACGCCAGGGCGCGCGGGGCAAAAATACTCTGCGAGATGGCCGGGGCCGGCTGGTCATACGATGCCAGAAACGATACCGCGCCTGACCCGGAAGGCGAAGCGCTGGCCATGAAAGCGGCCCTTGATGATGCCGGAATGAGGCCGGAAGAGATTGACTACATCAACGCTCACGGCACCGGTACCAGGCTGAACGATGCTTCCGAGACGAAGGCGCTGAAGCTGGTGCTGGGCAGTCATGCTTACCGGATACCCGTAAGCTCGAACAAGTCGATGATAGGGCATCTGGGCGCCGGGGCCGGTGGGGTTGAAGCCGTTGCCTCTGTATTGACCATGGTCAACGGGGTCATCCCGCCGACTATCAACTACGTTACGCCTGACCCGGAGTGCGACCTTGACTATGTACCGAACGCGGCGCGGAAGGCTGAAGTGACCGGCATCATGTCGAACTCATTCGGTATGGGCGGGCAGAACTGCACTATCATCTTCCGGCGTTTTACCGGCGCGTAGGCTGCTTGCCTGCCTGATCGGTCTATTCAATCACAAATACCTCCGGTTGTTGGCTGGTGTATAATTGATTTCACCCACAACTGAGGGGGAGGTGACGCCCTTGGGTATTGAATGGTACCGCGACCTCAGCATTACCTTGATGGGGTTCATTTCCACGCTGGTATTCATCTTCTTCGGGGTGGTTATTTTCCTTATCTACCGTCAGGCCAAGTCAGCGGCGGCTTCGGTAAAGGCGGCTTCAAACACGGTTAACGAGACCGTGGGCATGATCCGGGACGAGGTAGTGAGGCCGGTGTTCAAGGTTGCCGCATTGATCGAAGGTCTCCGTGAAGGCATCGAAAAGCTGGTAAGCATGTTTGAAAAGCGAGAAGAACAAGGGGGTGGCAGAAATGTCGGACAGTAGCTCCGGCTCCAGTTTCTTTGCCGGGTTTCTCATGGGGGCGGTGGTCGGTGCGGTTTTAGGAATCATGTTTGCGCCGCGGCCCGGCCGTGAGACGCGCGACCTCTGGCGCGACCGGCTTGGGGACGCCAAGCTGAAGGCTATGGATGTGGTTGACGAGATTCGGGACGAAGTTGAGGAGGTGAAGGACAGGGCGCAGTCGACTCTGGAAAGCCGTAAGTCGGGCGAGGGCAAAGCGGCCAAACCGGCCTGAATTCAGAAAATGGGCGCGTGAGCAACCTTTGGCCAGCGCGTCTTTGAAATCGCCTCTCCGGAGTATCCGGCAGCCATTCCACGGGTATATCTAAGTAATCCAGCGGAGGCAGACCTTGAACGGTGTTGGCGCTTTCCTCAAAAGGCACTGGCAGTTGATCACGTTTGTTGTCGGCCTCTGCCTCTTTTTCTGGGCTTTATGGAAGATGGCCGGTGTTATTTTGCCATTCCTCCTCGGCATTATCATCGCCTACCTGCTTGTCCCGCTGATAAAGTGGCTGGAAAAGAAACTACCCGGCGGCAAGAGGCATCCCGGACTGAAGCGCGCTTCGATTATCGCCGGTATCTATCTGGTCGGTCTGGTCCTGCTCGGCGGCTGGGTGGCGTACATGATTGTGG
>DAOUCU010000067.1:0-15700 GCA_034431935.1 Dehalococcoidia bacterium
GGCCACAACGGCCTGCTGGTAAGCGCCTATCTGGCCAAGGCGGGACTGAATGTTTGCGTGCTGGAGGCACGCGCCTTCCCCGGTGGCGGTGTCGTTACTGCGGAGGTGACGGCTCCGGGCTTCAAGCACGACCTGGCATCAACCGCCGCCGGCTCCATTGAGTTCAACCCACTTATCGCGAATGATGAACTCGGCCTGGTCAAGCGGTCCGGCATCAGATTCGCCGAAGCGCCGGAGGTGCAGGAGACACAGCTCTTCCCGGATGGCCGGTCCATCATCCTCTACCGCGACCTCGATAAGACCTGCGCCAGCATCTCCGAAATCTCACGGAAGGATGCCGATGCCTTTCGCCGGTTATACGATATCGGCTTCCCCATCCTGAAATATATCCTTGCCGGTAGCATTTCGCCACCGGTGCCGCTCGCCACCTCCCTGCAGGCAATGCTTTCACGGCCCGGCGGTCTGGAAGACCTGCGCATGACCTTTCTGAATGCCGTTGACTTTGTCGAAGAATGGTTTGAAAACGACCTGGTGAAAATTGCCATGACGCGGCTGGCCGCCATCGCCCGCATCAGCCCCTGGGAAGCCAACACGGCCGGCATCATTACCGCCACCATCCCCTTTACCATGAACTGCGGCACCAAGCCGGTAATCGGCGGCGCCGGAAAGTTCACCGAAGCTCTGGTGGACGCCATCAAGGCTTTCGGCGGCACCGTCCGGCTTAACACGCCGGTAAAACAAATCATTATCGAAAACAATCAGGCAAAAGGTGTCGTCCTGGCCAGCGGTGAGAAGGTCGGGGCCGGCAAATGCGTGGTGGCGGCGGTTAACGTCAAGACCCTGTTCCCCGACATGGTTCCTGAAGCGCAGCTTCCTGGCGGTTTTGTTGACTGGATCAGGCGCCTCAAGCCTCAGCGCGTGCAGTATTTCACCACCCATTACGCCCTGCACGAGAAACCGCAATACCGGGCCCACTCTGACGTCGGCCGCAGTTACCAGGTGCACCTGACCGGTACCACCAGCTACGACGAGTACCTCAACGGCCTGCAGGCCATGTACCGCGGTATGCCCAGAACGACTGCACCCGGCATACTCTGCTCTTCAATGTTCGATCCGGGCCGTGCTCCGGCGGGCAAGCACACCCTTTGGGTGAACAGCCAGGAACCTTTCTACCTTAAGGGTGGCCCGCGGCGGTGGGACGAAATTAAAGAACAGGTCGCCTCCGATATACTGAAGACCATCCGCAGTCATACCACCAACATGGGGCCGGAGAATATCATTGCCGAAAAGACCTTCTCACCGCTCGACTTCTCACGCTGGAACCCGTCCTGGATTGAAGGCGACCCCAGCCATCTCGGCGGCTATTTCCAGCAGTACTCTTCTTTCCGCCCCGTCCCCGGCTGGAGCGGCTACAAGATGCCCATCGACCGGCTGTATATGTGCGGGCCTTCGACCCATGGCGGCACTGGGCTTGCCGCCGGCGGGCGGGCTCCGGCGAATATCATCATGAAAGACCTGGGCATCGAGTTCGAGAAGGTAGCACAGAGACCGGTATAGCCCGGGCCTATTATTTTTCGGGGCAGACTGCCCCGCGATGACTATGCTCAGCCAAAGTGTCTTGGTGAAGGACTGGAGCAGGAGCGTCCGGAACTACTGCCGGTACTGAATAGCGGCGAATAGACGCGTTCCACATCGGAGGAACCGCATTTTGGACAAACCGCCCTGTCCCTGTCTTGGACACCGGCAAGAAAACTGCGGCGGACTTCGAACTTCTCCCCACATTTGGTGCATCTATAATCGTATACCGGCATTCTCTCCTCCTTCACTTTGAACCTTAGTAGCCCCGTCTTGCGTCGCGGTCTTTTTGGTACTTCCTCTCAGATAGCTTATCATCGGCCCGGTCACCAGCGGCACGACCTCACCGATCATGTGAGGCATCAGGTTGTCCATTACTTTGGGCATAAGCTCCGGCATCTGCTCCGCCATGTAGTCCGGCATCGGTATCGCCGCCTTTACGCGCTCCAGCATCGTCGGCATGACTTTAGGCATCATCATCGGCAGGAGTTTCGGGAACAGTACCGGGAACATCGGCCTCATAAGATTCAGGATTCCGGGAACCTTACCCACGGCCCGCATCATCGGCCCCATCTTAAACGGCATGGCTTCAATCAATTCCGGCCACATCGTGCCCATCAGTCCGGCAAAGCCCTGCGGTGTCATCAGTGCAATCATCGCCTCGAACACCGCCCACTGCCGCTGGACTTCCGGATTCGGGTCGGGTAAATCGTAGCCGAGCGCCTGGCAGGCAAACCGCGCCAGGTCGACCACTTCGACCGGCATATTCTTCTTTTTGGCACTGACCCTTAGCTGGAACTCACAGCAGGGACAAAGCGCCAGCACCTTCTGGGCGCCGGCTTCAACCGCTTCGTCAAGCCTTACCTTGCCGACTTCGGCCGCTACCGGTGGCTCCTTAATCAGGGTCAGCACACTGCCGCAGCAGTGCGCATTGTCGTGATGGTAGGCCATCTCGGCAAACTTGACCCCGGGCACCGCCTTGATAAGGTCACGGGGCGGCTCATAGACGCCGGATACCCGACCGATGTGACAGGAATCATGCCAGGTAACCGTCTGCGGTTTCTGTCCCCGGTCGTTGAACTTGAACTCGCCCTTCTTGAGCTTCTCCGATACCACCTCGCTGTAATGCCTGGTGGTGACGGCATAGTCGATACCGAGCCTTTTCGCCCACTGCGGGTAGACCTGCCGCCACATCATGTCACAGGCCGGACATGAGGTGATGACGGTATCGGCGCCGGCCGCCTTAACCGCGGCGATGTTGCTCTTCATGACCTCGGCGAAAAGGTCCCATTTGCCGGCCACCAGCATCGGCGTGCCGCAACAGTTCTCTTTCTGACCGAGATAGGAGAAGTCCACGCCGGCGGCATCAAGCAGGCGCACGCTGGCCATGCCAATATCACGTTCAACATAGCTCGCAGTGCATCCGGCGAAATAGACCGCCTTCGACCTGCGTCCCGGGCCGTGCTTTTCTTTGAGGTCAGCCGGGAACCAGGCCTCGCGGTCTTTACGGTAACCTGCCCAGATATCGCCCTGGCTCTTGAGCGCCGCACCCATCATCTCGAACGGCGGGAAGGTCATCTTCTTTTGCTCACCGATTAGCTGGCCGCGAAGCTTCATCCAGGACGACTCAATCGGCAGTGAAGCGGAACAGCGCAGGTTGCACAGCTCGCAGGTGGTGCAGGAGAGTATGGTGTCCACCATCTTCTGGTCCCACTTCTGCCGGCCCTCCATATATTCCCTCAGCCAGTACCACTTGCCGCGCGGCGACTGGCTTTCCCAGCCGCGGCCGTAGAACTGGTCGCATTCCTCGACGCAATAGCCGCACTGGGAACAGGCGTAAGCATACCAAGCTACATCTGCCGGGATGCCCCGGACAGGCTTAGTAGGACGCTCACCGACTTTGAGGATAACCCGGTTGGCCAATGCCCGGACTAACGGTTCAAAAGCCTGAGCAATACTCAGAATTCCGCCAATAGCCCCGTTCTTGAGCACCTTGCCCGGATTGAGAATGCCTTTGCGATCGGCCCTGGCCTTGAACTCCTTGAGCCGCTTCAACCGGTCGGCACCGAGCACCTTATCTGCCTTGCTGGCGAAATAAAGACCGGTCGAATACTCGCGGCCACCGTTTCTTTCCGCGATGTCCGAAATCGTCAGCGCCAGGCTGAAGACGAAGTTGTAGTTGAACCGGCGCTGGTCGCTCGGTATGAAGCCGAGCAGCACCACTTCGGGCTCACCGCCGACACCGTTACGGATGACGATGGCTTCTTTGACGATGGGCTGGGCCACCTTATCGTTGATTTCATCCATGACCGCACCCAGCGACGAAAGCGGTACCACCACCTCGGCCGGCACCAGGCTCGGCCCCAGGCGTTTAACCACCATAATCTTGAACCTATCATCCCACTCGTGCCTGGCGATGCTGTCACCGAGCATCTCCGCACCGTTAGCCCTGGCCAGCTCCGGCAGGTAGCCCATTACGGCGCCGCGGTCTTTCTTACGGTAAGCCAGCGTCATGATGTAGGCCGCCGGCAGGAGCAATTTTTCGTGGCCGTTACGTCCGTGCACTTCCGACGGGGCGACTTTGTTCTTAAGCTCGGCCATGCGCGGGTTGATGAAGACCAGCGACCAGACCGGCAGTTTCTCATCAATGATGGCCTGGACAAGCCGCTGAAGGTCATGCGGGTCAGGACAACCCACTGCCACCACTTCCAGTTCATCAAGCGCCTGTACGCGGACGGTCACTTCGCTGATAAGACCGGTGATGCCCTCGGCTTCGGAAATAAGTTCCAGCTCTTTACCGCCGAAGTCTTTGACCGAGCCGTCGGGCAGGACCACCTTAGCATTTATCACATTGTCGCGGAACCAGCCCGCCTCGTAGGAGCCAATGCCTGCCCCACCCTGGGCCAGCCAGCCGCCAACCGTAGAGGCCGGAGCACTGGTAGGATAAAGGCGCAGGGTCAGACCGTGCCTTGCCAGCTCCATATCGAGCTTTTCCCAGACCACACCCGCCTGGACCGTGACCGTCTGCCCGGCCTTATCGACGGCGATGACTCTATTCATCCGCCGGAAATCAACAACAACACCTTTCTTCACCGGGATGACGCCGCCGTATCCGGACGAGGCCTTACCCCGGGGAGTTAGAGGAATTCCCTTTTCAGAAGCCCAGCGCGCCAGTTTGACCAGTTCTTCAGTTGTTTCGGGCTGGACGACCGCTTCCGGCGTGGTATTGCCGATGAACGGCTTGACCAGCCCGGGAATGGCAGCGATATCGTGTCCATAGAGCACCAGCTCGGCTTCCCGGAAGCATGCCCGGCTGCCGAACTCCTTCTCCAAGTATCTCCTATGCTTCGATGTTACCTTACCCATTCTTACCTCCCTAGTCGTTACCCCGGGTCATTTAACAGCGCGCTTTCCCCTGCCACCAAGTGAGTTCAGCGACCGCGCCAGGTCTCTCTTAGCTCCTAACTGAGTTTCCAGCATGTCCCGGACAAGGTCGCAGGCCTTGCCGATTTTTGGGCTGGACAGGCGGTAATAGATAGTGGTGCCGGCGCGGCGCGTCTGCACGATTTCGCGTTCGCGCAAGACCGCCAGATGGCGTGACACATTGCTCTGGGGCAGGCCAAGCCTCTTAACTATCTGTCCTACTGACATCTCTCCTTTTCGCAGTTCGTGGATAATCATCAGCCGGTTGTGGTCGGCCAGGGTCTTACAGATGTCAGCCTGAAGCCTGAATAACGCCACGGTCCGCTGGTCCATCATAGTACATACTTGTATGATTATATATGTATATGCTGATATTTTACACCGTAGAGATAATTTGTCAAGCGGTGGCGCCGGCCATCAAGAACCGGACGCTTCAAGCTGTTTCTGTGCCCGTTGCGCCATATTTACCGATGATATAAGATAGGCGGATTTCTCGGCCTTACCGGTAAAGCGGAAGAATTAAACTGATGGCCCTGCCCGGAACCTCGTCCGGCGTTCCGCAGACGGGGCCGCCGGAGTATAGAACAAATCATCACACCACTGCGTAGACTCGCCATAGCCACCTCGAAAACCGAGGAATGTATCCGTTTCTATACGGAAGTCTTCGGCATGAAGAAGTTCTATGACGACGTCATGACTAACGCGCCGGGTGTTAAATCCCTGCTCGGCCCGGAAGGCCGTTTCCCCCAGCGGCTGGTCTCCTTGCAATCCGGCGACAGCGATGTCGGAATGATGGGTCTTCTCGAATACCTTAATGCCAGCTTCACTGTCATGCCGTTTGTCAGAAAACCCGGCTCAGTTTACCCGGTGATGGTTGAGTTTGCCGTCCGGGACATTGAGGCAACGGTCAGGAAGGTGGTGGGAATGGGACAGCCCATAATCGGTGGGCCGTTCTACGGGCAGTCCAACGGCGGCGCCTACGGCGTTGTAACCTTTCTGGATCCCAACGGTGTTCTCATTCTGGCGACCGACTGTGCTGCAGGTCGGCGCAACCCGGCGCCAGCGGCATCGGCAATCCGCAAGGTTGTCATACCGACCGCCCGGAATAGAGCCGAACCATCAGCCCAACTGTTCCACGAAGCCTTGGAAATGAATGTCCTCAGGGATGAGACATTCGGCTCTGCCCAGACCGCTGCTTTGCTCGACCTTGAGGAGACAGCAGTTGCCCGGGTCATCACTCTCCGGCAGCGGAGAGAAGACCATGGCATGGTCAGCTTTATGGAAGTCCTTGAACCCGAGCTCGATATCAAACCGTTTGTTAAACGTGATAACTACCCGTATGAGGTGATCCTTGTCTTTGTTGTGGATGACATAGACCGGGTCCTTTCTAAAGCGTTGCCCCTTGGCGCCAGGCTTATAGGCCGAAGGACCTACGAGGTACCCGGCCGCGGCATGGCCGAGGGAGCTATGTTTAACGATTCTAACGGCGTCGTGATTGACCTTACCAGGTGGCTCGGTTCGCAGACGGGTTAGACCGATTTGCTTTTATCCCGCCGGTAGCGTATAGTCTCACAAGGGTTTAAGTTCAGGTTATTCGCCGCTTAGCTTCACTGCCTCAGGTGTACTCAAGTTCCGGATGACCAAGATCTACCCTGTAATACTATTCGAGAGGAGGTCATCCGATGAGTTACCAGGACAGGTCCCTCAAATGTGCCGATTGCGGCACCACGTTCACCTTCACCGCCCGCGAGCAGGAGTTCTACGCATCCAAGGGCTTTACCAGTGAGCCCAGACGCTGTTACCCATGCCGTCAGACGAGAAAGTCCCAACGCGGTGAGCGCAGCGGCGGCCGCTACGGCCGTTCCTACTAGTCACCCACGGCGCTGAACGCCGCCCCCCGGTCGTCCCTTTTCTATTTGTTACCAGCTTTCTGAGGCATGACAAACCGGATGGGCCGCTACCTGCGGCCCATCCGACAGTACCATCGGCTCGTCGAAGAGAAGGGACAACCGGGGAAACCGTAATCCCACAACTTTTTGAATTCAAGGAGTATTATCTGTGAGTTTCGATTCATTTCACCTTCACCCGCAGGTCGCGGCGGGTATCACATCAGCCGGCTATGTTGAGCCGACGCCGGTACAAAGTCAGTGCATACCCCTCATCATGGAGGGCCGCGATGTCATGGGGCTGGCCCAGACCGGCACGGGCAAGACAGCCGCCTTCGTCCTGCCAGTTCTTCACCGTCTTCTGCAGAGGCCGCGCGGCCGTGTCCGCGCCCTTGTCATCACCCCGACCCGGGAACTGGCGGAGCAGACACATCAGGCATTCACTACCATTGGGGCAAAGACAGGCCTGCGGAGCGTGACTGTTTACGGCGGTGTGGATATCACCACTCAGGTCCGGACTCTGCGCAACGGCGTGGAGATTGTGGTTGGCTGTCCCGGCCGCCTGCTCGACCACCTGGATCAGGGCACACTCAACCTGCTCAAGCTGGAAGTGCTGGTGCTGGATGAAGCGGACCGGATGTTGGATATGGGTTTTCTGCCCGACGTCAGGCGCCTTCTCAGGAGCCTGCCCGCTGGCCGTCAGACCCTTCTCTTCTCGGCTACCATGCCGGATGACGTACGTACGCTGACGCACCAGTTCATGCGTAACCCGGTCACCATACAGATCAACCAGTCTACTCCGGTAGAAACAGTCTCCCATGCCCTGTACCCCGTGGAGCCTCACCTGAAGGGCAACCTGCTCAAGGAACTACTGCGGCGCACTGACGCGGAGTCGGTACTGGTATTTACGCGCACCAGGAACCGCGCGGCACGGGTGGCGGAACAGCTGGCAAGGGCCGGATATGCCGCCGGGTGCATTCAGGGCGATCTCTCCCAGCACCAGCGCCAGGCGGCGCTGGACGGCTTCCGCGAAGGCCGGTTTAATATCCTGGTCGCGACCGACATTGCCGCCCGCGGCATTGATGTAGCGGGCATCTCCCACGTCATCAATTACGATATGCCAGATACTACGGACAATTACATCCACCGCATCGGCCGGACCGGCCGCGCTTCACATAACGGGGACGCTCTTACGCTTATCACCGGCGAAGACGAAGACATGGTGCGGTCTCTGGAACTCATCCTCGGCTACCGTCTGGAGCGGCGGAAGGTGGAGGGTTTTAACTATACCTCACCCGCCCCGAGCCACTCTCCAACAGCACGTTTCACCCACCATCCGCACTCAACCGGCCGCGCCTGGCCGCAAAGACGGCCAAAGGGACGCCTCCCCACCACACGACAGACCTATCATGGGTATCATAGGTAAGGTCTCCGAGGGGCGCCAAAAACACGCCCCTCCAAAAGCTTCCGCTTCTCTCGGGCATTGCAGACCAGATACCCAGTCGGCCCCTTGACTCTGCTCTGGCGAGAGAGTCTACATTCTTGTTAAAGGCCTTCGAAATACATAATCAAGAAACTGGATGCGCAGAAGGTCGCCTCAGCGCGCTCGATGGTCCACCTGTTAACCGAGATACAGCTTCCGGTCAAGAAGCCGGCTCTGGCCTGCGGCAGGTTGTTACAAGCTACCACAGGCCACCACGCACCCACCGCAACCTGTGATACAATCCACGAGGCCATGAGATATTTCGGGGCGCTTATTGCCGCGGTCGTACTGCTCCTAGCTCTTCCCGCCAGTTCCTGTTTTGGCACCCCACCAGCGCCGGAAACTCTATCAGCGATTACCGTTCTCCACACCAACGATACCCACGCTTCTCTTGATCTAGTGGCTCAACGAGCGGCACTCGTCAGCCAGGCCCGTTCCGAAGTCGGCAAGAACAATTTACTCCTGCTTGACGCCGGCGATGTTTTCGCCGGCACGCCATACTTTACTCTTTACCACGGCCTGGCCGACCTCTGGTTTTTTAATTACATGGCTTATGACGTCATGTGCCTCGGTAACCACGAGTTTGATGAAGGCCCGCCCAGCCTGGCGAAATTCATCGACGGAGCTATATTCCCGGTCATCAGCGCCAACGTCGACCTGTCGCAGGAGGCATTACTTGCCGGCAAGACGAAACAATACGTAATTCTCGACCGCGGCGGCCAGAAGTTCGGCGTCTTCGGACTCCTTATCGAGGACACCGACGAAATTTCCAGACCGGGGCCAACAGTCAAGTTCAGCGACCATACCGAATCTGCTAGGAAAATGGTGGCCGAGCTACAGAAAAGGGGGATAAGCCGAATTATCGCTTTGACGCACATCGGCTGGGATATCGACCTGAAGCTGGCCAAGGATGTCGACGGCATTGACCTGATTGTCGGCGGCCATAGCCATACCGTTCCGGACAAGTACCCTACGGTTGTGAATAGCGACGGTACACCCACCCTGGTCGTCCAGGCCGGGGCCTACAACAAGTACCTTGGACGGCTGGACCTTAAGTTCGATAGAACCGGTGTTATCCGCCAGTGGCAGGGCAGTCGGTTAATCCCTATAATGGATAAACTGCCGGCTGACAGCGCCTGCTCCGCCAAGTTGAGCGAGTATGCCGCACCGCTTGCGGGATTACGAAAGACCGTAACCGGGAGAACCGCGGTGCTCCTTGACGGCGACCATGACCGTGTGCGGAGTCAGGAGACCAACCTGGGAAATCTGATTGCCGATTCCATGCTCTGGCGGGCCGCCGAGTCAAAGCCGCAGATTGCCATCGTCAATGGCGGGTCCATCAGAGCCTCAATTCCACCGGGGGAAATAACTATGGGAGACGTTCTAAACGTTCTGCCCTTCAATGGTTATTACCTGGCCGTTGACCTTACAGGCCGCCAGCTAATAGCCGCACTTGAAAACGGCGTCAGTCAGGCGGAGGAAATGGCGGGACGTTTTCCCCAGGTGAGCGGCCTCCGCTTCAACTGGGATCCGAAAGCACTGCCGGGGAGCAGGATCAAAGGCGTTGAGATAAAGACACCGGCTGGGTACAAGCCTGTAGACCCGGATGCTACCTACCGCGCCGTAATCAATAATTACCTAGCAGGCGGCGGCGATGGATACAACATGTTCGTCAATGCCGCTAACGTCATCGACCTCGGCTACCCCGACTACGAGACACTGGCCGATTACATCAAAGCTATGTCCCCGGTCAGCCCTCAGATTGAAGGGCGCATCGTAAGACTGAACTAATTGAATTGCCTGTCCGTTCCTCTTTACGCTCAGGCAGGGACCGTTTTTCGCCGTTGACGACACTACAGGAAAATCTTGAGACAAATATATAATGACCGACATAGCTTTCGCCCCGCTGAAGATTAAGCGGCTCTCAGAGACGGTGGAAAGCCATATTCGCGAGTTTATTATTGCTGAAAAGCTCGAACCTGGAGAGCGTCTCCCCTCCGAGAAGGAATTGAGTCAGCAGTTCGGAGTCAGTGCGGTTACCATACGCGAGGCATTGCGTGGTTTGGAGGCATTTGGCATTGTTTCCAAGAAGCGTGGCAAGGACGGCGGCATTTTTGTTGGTGAAACAAAGATTGACTCGGTCAAGGCTTTGCTTAACAGCTATTTTTCCTCCCGTGATTTTTCTGCTTCTCAGGTGAGCGAGGTACGCGCGGTAATCGAACCGGGCACGGCCAGGATCGCCGCTGCACGCATCACTCCCGAAATTCTGGATGAATTACGGGGCAACATCAGTTTGTGTGAAAAGAGTCTGGTGAAACACTCGTCCATGCACTCCCGAAAAGATTACCGGGAAGTTGAAGGGGAAATCACCGAATTCCACCGGCTGGTCGCCCGGGCGACGGGCAATCCGGTACTGGTCCTTGTCGTTGATTATCTGATGGACTTCCTTCTCGAATCCACCCGTAAGCTGGGGCAGAGACTTGATCCAGAGATTACTGCACGGGCAATACGTGACCACGTCGCAATATATGAGTGCATCAGGTCAGGTAATGCCGATGGTGCCGGAGAGGCAATGACAAGACATCTCAAAGAAACAATGGAATATCTAACCAGAAAAGAACGGGGTTCTGGCCTGGTTGACCTGGGATAGTATTGGCCGATGAACCTTGTTTTGACGAAGCAGGATCTTGATACCGACGTTCTGGTTATTGGTGGCGGCATTGCCGGCGCCAGAGCCGCTATCGAAGCCGCCGGTGCTGGCGTTGATGTTACTCTAATTACTAAGGGCATTTTCGGTTCCGGCACCAGCGTCGGACCCGTCGTCTGCGCCGCCGTCGGCCCGTGGGCGCCGAAAGATGACAGCAAAGACCTCCACTTCGAAGGCATTGTGGTCACCGGCCGGCGGTTTCTCTGCGACCAGGAACATGCCCGAGTTCTGGTTGATGAAGCCCCGGAGCGGCTTATGGAACTTGAGAGGTTTGGCCATCTCTGGGACCGAGATGAAAACGGCAACATCGCTCCTTACCCGGAATTCGCCGAGGAACTGCGCCTCCCTGAAGAGTCCCATCACTATCACAAAAACCGCTATGTCTCCAGCGTGCGCGAAGGTATGTATTATGGCTACACCGGACATAATGCCCTTCAGGTGCTCCGCTCCGAATGCCGGCGCCGCGGGGTTCATATCATAGAAGAGACCGCCGGAATACGTCTTCTTACCGGTGACGGAAGGGTAACTGGCGCACTGGCGCTCGATTACCTTAACGGCCGATGGCTGGTGATACAGGCGCCGTCAACCATAATCTCTACCGGCTCCGTCAGCCAGCTCTGGTACCCATGGGGACTGGCTTCACGGGAAATGACCGGCGATGGCGTGGCCATGGCCTACCGCGCCGGCGCTGTCATCAGCGACCTGGAACTGATGATGACCGCCCACCTGCCTTCAGTTGCCCCTTCCTGGAGCGGCCGCCATAAACTACTCCAGAGCGTCATCGAGGCTTCACCGTACCACAGGCCGGAATACCGCGTCCGGTGGATAAATGCCGGAGGCGAGGATTTCCTGCTCAAATACCCACCGGAGGTCCCATACACCTATGAGGAGCTCTACCTCAAAGTTATCAAGGGCGTGCAGACCGAGCTTGATGAAGGCCGCGGGCCGCTTTACATGGACTACCGGAGCCTGCCGCAGGAGTTTCTGGAAAGGGTCGCTCCGTTCATTCTGCGCATGATGGACAAGCTCGGCCGCAAAGAAGGCGACTACCTGCTCGAGGTCGGCCCCAACCCGATGTGGAGCTTCGGCGGCATTAAGATAAACACCCGGGGAGAATCTTCTGTGCCCGGTCTCTATGGCTGTGGTGACGCTTCCAACGCCATCAAGGACGGCTTCGGTGCCTCAGTGGCCTGCGGCGTCACCACCTGCCTCGTCACCGGCACCCGCGCCGGCAGATGCGCCGCAGAATACTCCCAAAAGGCCGGCCGCTCACCAATAAAGGCAACGCAGGTCTCTGAGACTACTTCTCGGGCACTGGCCTGGACCGCCCGTCAGGCCGGCATCCCGCCTCTCAAAGTGAAACACGAAATCGGCTCCATCATGCGCGCTCACATGCACCTCAAAAATGAACCGGGTATGCTCAAGGCCCGGGAAAGGTTGACCGCCGTCCGAGCAGACATGCTCCCGAAGCTTTCAGTCAGGTCGGCAAGCCCGAGATACTGCTACGAACTAATCGAAGCCTTCGAAATCGAGAACATGCTGGACACGGCCGAAATGATGGTTGAGGCCTCGCTCCTCCGCAAAGAGAGCCGGCGCCACATGTTCATCCGCGAGGACTTCCCGAAACGGGACGACAGGAACTGGCTAAAACATGTCAATATCCAGCGGGATGACGGCAGGATGAAACTTGTCACCACTCCCGTCGCCTTCCCGTACGTGAAACCCGATGAATCAGGCTTGAGACCCACGAAATAACCGATGACTGACAATCTGATAAAGGTAACTGTATACCGCTTCGAAGCTGGCCGGGACAGGGAACCCCGCTACGAGACATGGCAGGTTCCTTCAGGTAAGGGTACTATGGTGCTCGATGCCCTGAACTATATCCGGGAGAATCATGACCCCACCCTTCGCTTCCGCCATTCCTGCCACATGGGCAAGTGCGGCAGTTGCGCCGTGATGGTCAATGGTCGCCCCGGTCTGGCCTGCTGGGAACTGGCCGTTGACGGCATGGTCATAGAACCGCTCCGAGGCTTACCGGTTATTGCCGACCTCGTCGTGGAGCGAACCGAGGTCGACCTTGATAAAGAGGGACTGGCCTTCCAGCGCCGTGGTACGCCCGTTCCGAAGGGTCAGGTCGAATGTCTACCTCTACCCCACCGGAAAGAACTCGATGAAACTCGTACCTGTATCAACTGCTTCTCCTGCGTCAGCGCCTGTCCTTACATCTACGCCGAAGAGAAGGAGTTCATAGGGCCGAAGCGCATGGTGGAAATCGCCCGCCATGTCTATGACCCGCGCCAGGACGAAAAGCGCCCCCTGAACATCGCCGTTCACCACGGCTTATGGGACTGCATTGCCTGCAATGCCTGCACCAACGTATGCCCCCAGCAAATCAACGCCCGCCAGCGCATCCTTGACCTTAAATCGATGGTCATGGAACATCCCGGGCTTGAAGGTCTGCCGCGTCAGATACGGAGGATGAACGAAAGCATGCTTACGCTGGGTAATCCGTACCATTATCCGAAGACCGATAAGGGCAAATGGGCAGTGGGACTCAAGCTCAAAGACTTAACCAGTGGTGAAAAAGCGGAGTGGCTTTACTTCGCCGGCTGTGCCCAGAGCTTTGACCAGCGTGACCAGGAAGTTGCCCGCGGCCTTGTTAAGTTGTTTCAGGCCATCGGCCTGGACTTCGGCACCCTCGGTGCTGAGGAGCTCTGTTGCGGCGACCCGGCCAAATACAGCGGGGAAGAAGGCCTTGCCGCCCACATCCGGGAGCAGAACGCGGAGCTTCTTGCCAGGTATCCTGTTACCCGCCTTGTCACCACCTGCCCGCACGGCTACTACCGGTTTAATGAAGACCGGTCTGCCCCGGGGCAACAGGTGAAGCACTACACCCAGGTGCTGGCCGCGGCAGTAAAAGAGGGACGGCTGAAGCTCCGAAAACCAGTAAAGCGCACCGTCGTCTACCACGACTCCTGCTATCTCGGCCGCTATAGCGGCATCTACGAGGAGCCGCGCACGGTGCTGGCGGCGATACCCGGAGTCAAGCTGGCAGAGATGAAGGACACGCGTGAGAACAGCCTGTGCTGCGGCGGCGGTGGCGGCGGCACTTTTCTCGATATCAAAGCCAGACCCCGCCTGTCCTGGGTCAGGGTGAGACAGGCAATTGAAGCCGGTGCCGATACCATTGCCGTCGCTTGCCCGATGTGCCGAGCCATGCTCGAAGATGCTGTTAAAAATCTCGAATCAGGTATCGAAGTGATGCACATCTCCGAATTGGCGCTTCTCGCTCTTTGAGCAGCCGGGGCTTAGTTGCCGAGACCACCGGAATGCGGATAGCCTTGTACAACCCCTTCGTCGGGCCGTCCTGCCGGGAGATTTCCTTATTGAGTTTCAACCGCCAAACTATCCTCCCACCCACCACCACCTCCAGCAGTACCGTATGGCGATTATCAGGGTATTGCTGTTGGGCAGGCAGTCGGCATCCCTCACCAGATGCCCCGGCATGGCGAAGCTCCAGACCGTCTTGCCCATCGCCAGGTCGATTTCAAGCACCGTCTGGGCAGGCTGGTTGTGGTTGGCTACCAAGAGGTTACCATTGGACTGCATCTCCGGATCATACTCGTACTCGAAAAGACCTTCGCCGATGGTCCTTATGACCTTTCCCGCCGCGTCAAGCTCGGCGACGATTCCGAAGTTCCTCAGACTCACCAGCGTGTTGCCATTGGCCAACCGTGAGACCGAGTTGGTATGCGTCCAGCCCTCCTCAGATATCGCGTTATAAAGTGCGCGATTGAAATGGTCTCTGGCATACCACGACCACACAACCTTACCCGAAGGATCAACCTCGCGCACCCGAGCGTCATCCATCTGATCGAAGGCCACGTAAACAAACAGTGTATTGCCATTAGGCAGCCGGTCGGCGTCATGGGACACTTTCGAGTCAAGAAATAACCAGACCACTCTACCCTTGCGGTCTATCTCGTAGATACCGTTGCGGGGCAGAACAAAGAGTATATTACCGCTGGGCAACGGCTCAACCTCTAAGCCGGGGTTGTTGAAATGCTTCAGGTTGTCCGGGACGAGTTATTCCCAGACCACCTCACCCAGCATGTTAACCTCAGACGATACGCGGCCGGTGAGCAACATGGTTATCAGCGAAGATGGTGGTGCCGGGGTATGCCAGTTCCGGAAGGTACACTTCGACCGCCAAGTCTGGGGCAGAAACACCTCACGGCATAGACAGCTCAGCCGGCTTTGGAATTGTCTGTGGGGTCGGCGTGGGTTGTGGTGTCGACGTTGAAGGAACCGGGGCGGGAGATGCCTGGGACACAGTAACAGGCGGTGTGGCCGCAGGTTGCGATGTAATCGGGACAGACGTAGCAGACGATGGTATCGCCGGCGTCTGCGCAGTACAACCGGCAAGAACCAATGCAGTGAGAAGGGCCGGCACCAGCAGTCCCCTGTGCATTACTAAACCTCCCGCGTCTTTTACAGTACCAGATTAGCACAGCCCCATCAGTGGTGAAGGATAGCGTAACATTTTAGTCGGTTGGGGGTAGCCAGAAATAAGGAGACCTCCTAGAATCCTGAAAATACATCACAGAATCGAAGGAGGTCTCA
>DAOUCU010000068.1:0-2125 GCA_034431935.1 Dehalococcoidia bacterium
GCCGGGTCCTGGCGGTGGCCGGAGGGCGCGAGGAGGAGGTCAGGGAAGCCCTTGAGGACGCCCTGAAAATGATTGCCGGATCCGTTGAGGTCAAGGAGGCAGGAGCTGCTTATGATGGGCTTGAGAAAGCGGCTGGGAAGGCGCGCCGTCAGCTAGATGACCTGTTGCTTCTGGGATTTGTGACCGGAGAATGCCGGGTATGCCGGAAACTGGGACTGTGGACACCGGGAGGGCTGAGGAAATGAAGGTAGCGCTTTATGCCAGGGTATCCAGCGACAAGCAGGACATCGACCTGTCGATCTCGGCGCAGCTAAAAGCCCTGCGCGACTATGCGGCCCGGAACGGCCACGAGATCGTCCGGGAGTATGTCGATGAGGCGGAAAGCGGCCGCACAACCGACCGTCCCGCCTTCATGGAGATGATAGCTGGGGCCAAACGCAGGGACCGGCCGTTCGATCTTATTCTGGTCTACAAGTACTCCCGGTTTGCCCGCAACCGCGAGGACTCCATCGTTTTCAAGGCGATGCTGAGGAAAAACGGTGTGCAGGTGGTCTCGATCACCGAGCCCACCGATGACTCGCCCGCCGGCAGGCTGTTCGAGGCGATGGTGGAGGCGCTGGACGAGTTCTACTCGGCCAATCTGGGTGAGGAAGTTACCCGGGGCACGATGGAGAGCGCCTCCCGGGGCTTCTGGGTCAACCCGAGGACGCCGTACGGCTACCGGCGGGTGAGGGTCAGTGACGGCGGCAGGGTGCGGGTTAAGCTGGAGATCGACCCCGCCGCGGCCGGCGTGGTGAGGCGGCTTTACGACTCGGTGCTCGCTGGCAGGAGCCTGCTGGAGATCGCCAGAGAGTTGAACCGGGAGGGTATTGCGGCGCCCCGCGGCAGGAAGTGGGGCAAGACGTCGGTGCGCCAGGTGCTGCAGAATGAGGCCTGCACCGGGACGCTGGTCTGGGGGAGAAACAGCATCCGGAAGATCAGGACGGTTCGCGTTGAGAACGCCTTTCCCGCCATTGTCAGCCGCGAGGTTTTCGGGGCGGTGCAGAAAAAACTGGCGGAGCGCGCCTTCAGGGCGATCCACCCGCGCCGCGCCGCCAGCCGGTACCTTCTCAGCGGCATTGTCAGGTGCGGGCACTGCGGGAAGAGTATGGTGGGACAGGATGCCAAGGGCGGCAGGTACATGTACTACGTGTGCGGGAGCCTGCTAAAGAGAGGGGCCGGAGTCTGCCCGGCGCGGTATCTGCCGGCCGAGAAGTTTGAGCGTCTGGTGATAGATAGGATCAGTGAGCATATCCTGACTGAGGAGAACCTGAAGGAAATGGTCCGTCTCGTTAATGAGGAGATGGACGCGGCCATCGGTGAATACGGGGAGCGTCTTGAGACAATCAATATCGAGCTCGAGGATGTTAGGAGCCGCCTTGACCGGCTGTACGATGCCCTCGAGACCGGCAGGCTGACCATCAATGACCTCGGGCCGAGGATCCAGGAACTGAGGGAGAGGCAGAAGCAGTTGCAGGCGGCGAAGTGGGAAACCGAGGCCCTTCTGGCGGACCGGCGGGTTGCGCTTGCCGATGAGGAAACCGTGAGGAAGTATCTGGATGACCTGCATACCCTGCTGGCGGAAAGCACGCTAATCGAGCGCCGGTCAGTAATTAACAGCTTCGTGAAAGAGATCAAGGTTACAGGGGATAGAGTGATACTTACCTACACCATGCCGCTGCCGCCGAAGGGGACCGCCGAGGAGGAAATAGGAGTTCTGCCTATTGTACAGTATGGTGGGCCTTGGGGGACAGTTCCCGAACTGCTGTTTGAGAAGAAGGGACTGATTCCGGCGGTGCAGCAGTTATTGGTCAGCCGCCATTCGCAATCAATGTGATTCTAGCATCTGAATCTCGTAGTTGCAGCTGGTATATCGCCGTACTCTTACCAATTTTTAGCCCTTTTTAATAGATTTGTACAACGTTCTCTTGGTATAATTTTCTCCTGACGGAAGGTGGTGGAAGGCAGAGGATTGGACTGCACCCCTATGATTGGACAGTTAGGGTTAGGAGAGTCTGGCGGGATACTCCATTATATTCCTGATTAAGCAATAGTTCCTCGAAGTCATCCGGTGACCGGTAGCCAA
>DAOUCU010000069.1:0-1631 GCA_034431935.1 Dehalococcoidia bacterium
ACCATGGAGATTTACATCGCCGCCGACCAGCTTGAAAGAGGCAGAACTACCGTGGATACCGTCATCCACGAGATTGCCCACCACATTTCCGGTGCCGAAGATTTAGAAGAAGCCCATGCCGATGCCATGACCAGGGTGGCGGCGAAGGTGGTGGAGATGACCCATGCGAAGAAGTTCGATGACCTGATGGTGGAGGCGGTATGGTAATGGATTATCGCACGCAGCAGCAAATGAATGATGCTGTAGGCTTCGGTATGGCAATCATGTTTATGGGGCTGATGCTCGGGCTGGTAAGGTCGCTGGTGATGGAAACACTCAAACCAGAACGAGAGAAGCCGGAGCTTCTTCCCCAGGCTACCGTTGAGGGCGGTGAGCCGGTACCTTATCGCTACCGCTACCTTTCCGGGTGGCTCCGTGAGCCTTTACCTGAATACAGTCTGGCGGTGGAACCGGAGGTCAAGGAGCGGAAGATTGACGCTGTCTTGAAGCAGCTAAAAGAGGGCGTGGAGAATGTCCAGAACAGCGAAAACTTCCGCCAATTTCTTTTAACGATGTCGAAATTCCATGACTATTCCATCGGCAACCTCATCCTGATTGCCATCCAGAAGCCCGACGCTACCAGGGTCGCCGGCTTCAACACCTGGAAAGACCTCGGGCGGTGGGTGAAGAAGGGTGAGAAGGGCATCGCCATCCTGGCCCCGGTGATGCCGCCGAGACCGACCTGTCCTGTGTGTGGCGCAAAGATTCCGAGGGGCGCCAGGTACTGCCCCCAGTGCGGGGAGCCGGTCGAGGCCGGAGAGGTGATAGAGGTCACCCCGGCTTATTTCAAGGTCGTGTACGTTTTTGATATTGACCAAACGGAAGGCAAACCACTCCCAGAGTTTGAAGTCCCCGTGCTCACCGGCGAGGTCAACGAGGAGCTGTTCGGTAAGGTGCTGGCTCTGGCGAAAACCGAGGGTCTTACGGTGAGCTTCGAGTCAAGGCCGTACCAGGACCCGTCTATTAAAGGTCAGTACTTCGGGAAATCCATCTGGGTGCGGCCGGAGGAATCGAGGGCGCAGCAGCTCAAGACCCTGCTTCATGAGGTGGCCCATTACTTCTCCGAGGGGGTGTTTCATATCCCCCGGCGTGATGCCGAGACCATCGCCGAAAGCGCTGCCTTCGCCGTCGGCGCCCACTTCGGCTTCGATACGGGCGTCAGGTCATTCCCCTATGTGGCATTGTGGGCGCAGGATAAAAAGGTGCTGGAGGAAAACCTCGCCGCGATACGCCGGGTGACCACAACAATCCTGGAGGCACTGGAGAAATAGCATGGCAATGTTGAGACCAGTTAGAGGTGGTTTCTTAAGGCCTTTTGGCTGCGGCTTCTTTATTCGGGAGTTCTTACTGGGTCATGGTCCCGAAGGCTCACCTAAAATTGACCCGGATAAAGGCGCCTGCCAAGAGGATATTTTCTACCACTATAAACTTGCCTTACACCGAGCTTACGCCGAGGATGCCACCGCCTGGGAGAACGACGAAAGGGTCAGGGCGGGCAAAGGACCGTATACCGAACAGGAATACGCCGAGCGAGTGGACTGGTTTCTGCAGCGAATCCCCTACAAGCTGACAAAATGTCGTTATCATTCTTT
>DAOUCU010000070.1:0-2340 GCA_034431935.1 Dehalococcoidia bacterium
ACCCAATTTATGCCGACGATTGCCGGGTCAACAACGGGGAGTATCCTTAGTGTGCCTTCGGAAACCAGACGGTCAATACGTCTCTGTACGGTTGAAGGGTGCAACCCAAGCTGCAAAGCAAGTTCACGGCTGCTCCGACGTCCGTCCTTGGCAAGCGACTTGATGATTTCGATGTTAGTGGCGTCAAGTATTTTCAAGGCCAACAGCCCAGCTAACTAGTTGCGCATCAACGCACCATAATAAGCATGATATTGATGCGAATATCCTGACGAGACTTAATTGTAGTTTGAAATATACGATATTGCAAGCATCATAGATTACTACAAGAGATGTATTGTTGCCTCTACGTCTGCATATCAATTGATTATCTGCCTAGGTCTCGCATTTGAATCAACCCTCTTTCAATCTCCTCATCGGTCATCTGGCGATAGCGAGGAACACGCGATGCATTTCTGATCTCGTTCCAGAGCTGGGTCCAGATGACGTTGTCGTGATTGACCTCTATGCCCCGTCGTCCAGCCTCAGAGACCGCCATATCCCAGAGCTCGCAGTACCAGTCCATCAGCTTCTGGTTATACACCTGACGCGCCTCGTCTGCTGACGACCACATACCGATTTCCCGCAGGTACTTTATTGTTCCGTCGTGTACCGGGGCCATAGTAACATCGAGGGCCCGGCGCCATGCCGTACGGTTATAGGCCGCCAGCTTGTAGCCGAGGTTCTTGAACCGGTCATAGCTGACGTCGAACCACCGGGTCAGGTCGTAAGCCAGGTCGAAGCTGAACTCCGGGCGGCACCACATGCATGCGGTACCGGAAAAAGTGTTTACTCCCCACGCCGCCCTTACACCCACCTGCGGTGCCGGCATGAAATCGCCGAAAGGAAGAAAGCGGCGGAACCGCGCAGCACCTTCCGGGTCTTCGTTCGCCGGTAGCTCCAGGAACCTGATGCCCGGTCTGCTATCCGCCAGCTTTCTTACGAATGGGCTTTCGGCGCTGGCAAAAATGATATCAGTCCTGCCTTCGCCCAGTGACATAATGCTGGCTTCCCAGCTGTCAAATACAATGAAGTGGGCTTTCCAGGTCACGCTGTCAGGCTCGTCGAGATTTCCCTGATAGAGCCCGGCCCAGGCAAGCAACGGATATGCCACGGCGGCATCGCGGTAAACGCCGAACCTTATACCGGGCTTCAGGTCGTAGATGGTCTTTACTGGTGAATCACCGCGTACGATAAAGCCGTCGGCACCGGTGTGGACTGAAGCAACCACACGGAACTGAAAAGGCCCCCCGTACTTGCCGATATCGCGACTGTCACGGCCTTCATTGCGTACCGCCATAATGGAAGGGGCATAGCTAAGATCCAAATAGCCGTGCTTGAGCCACTCACGCTTCCAGTACGGGTTCTCAACGGGCACTACCCGCAGTTCGTGCCCGGTGTCTTGCCGTATCAGCCGTCCCACGGTTTCGATGTCACAGGTTGTTTCAGTCCCAAGCCCATGTGCCCCGATGAGAAGCGTGGTCATTCCGATTCCTTAATTGGTTATCATCTTGCGATAGCTGAAGCCCTTGCCCGCCGGTTACGCCAGTAGACGATAAGAATCGTTATTGCCGAGATTACGGCGCCGGCAAGTGTTGTCCGCCATTCGGGCATGGCTATTAAGAACCCCCCGGCAACGCACAGCACGCGGGACCATATCGGAAGGTGCCCCACCTTCAGGAAGTAACCTTCCAGCCCGTAGCCCAGTATGGTGATGCCAATCATGCACATCAAGAAACTGTATGCTGTCATCAAGATGGGGCCCTCAAAGATCAGCGCCGGTTCGAATACGAAAAAGAAGGGAATGAAGTAGGTTACCGCCGCCAGCCGGGTGGCTGTCCAGGCGGTCTTCATCGGCGGCGCTCCGGCTACGGCCGCAGCAATGAATGCCAGCACCGCCACCGGTGGGTTGATAGCGCCGACCAGAAGCCACCATATCATGAAGAAATGCAGGCCCATTTGCGACATCCCGGTAGCTTGAACTACTGCCGGGATAGCGACCACTGCCAGAATGATGTACGAAATAAAAGATATGCCAATCATGCCGAAGAGGAAGGATATGATAACGGCAATAAGGAGCACATACCAGATGTTGGAGGCGGCAACACCGACTATCGCTGAGGTGAGACGGGTCAGGGACCCGGTAAGCTCAAATCCGAGGATCAGGAAACTTACCGGCATCAGCACCGACATTACCTGGACTATCTGGAAGCCTGTTGTGGCTATTACATCCTTCAATTTTTTTGGTGTCATCATGGTTGCCCGGTTGGCGAATGAGGCTATGAGAAGCAGTACCGCCGCATA
>DAOUCU010000071.1:0-35629 GCA_034431935.1 Dehalococcoidia bacterium
TCCACCTGGTCGCCCAAGTCAATCTTATAATCCTCACCGTACTTATCAATGAGATACTCAAGAACATGACGACCATGGGCGCCATGGGCTGACATGCCCATACATGTGTCAAGGAGAAAGAACCTAGCCTGCTGTGAAGCGATATCAATGCCGCAGGCGCCGCGGTTGCTCCCGGTCAAATCGCACTTGCCGAAGGTGCAAAAACAGCACAGGTCGCAGAACGGGGCATAGAACGGCTTGTAAGTCTTGAGAAGCCTCATATCCCAGCTCCGCAGGTCGGGGAGGCCCGGCATCGGCGTGTGGCCGATCGGCTCCCACGGGTCACCGGCACGGATAATCTCGTTTTTCTCGGCCTGGTGTTTGGTTACTTTGTCTGCTAGCTGCGTCATGTGTTACCTCCCTTACGGCGCAGTCGCCTGACTTTTCCGGTCATGGCGGCGGGCTTCAGGCTATTTTCAGGCTGGCCTCCCAGCACTCTCTCAGAACTCCGGCGATATGCGGTGGGCCTTCCTCAATCTTGCCCGCTATACTTCTGGCCTTTGTAAATATTATGTCAAGTTTCTCTATTATGTCAACAAAACCCTTCAAATACAGTCCGTCGGCGTCACAGCTTCGCTCTTCAGCTTCGGCAATCGCCCCGGCGGCGAGCACCCCGCTTTTGAGCGCCCAGCCGATACCTTCTCCGGTCAGCGGCATCAGTAACCCGGCAGCGTCTCCTGCCAGCATTACGTTGCCCATGGCCGGCTGGAACTCCCGACTCACCAGTTCCCGCAAGAGCGCCGGCGTCAGACATCCGTCACGCCATGCTGGCTTCAGCCCCGGGTCAAGCCCGAAATCCCGCGACAGATACGCCTTAAAACGCCTTGCCATCTCCTTGACCTTACCGGGGCCGGCCCCCATCTCCAGAATGAGATACCCGTCCTTATGATGGGCCGCCTGGTAGACCAGCCCGCCCCCGGGCGGGAATACCGCGTGAAAGTAGCCCGGCTCCAGGTCAACCTTCGCCCCCCGGTAGCACTCACGGTAGTTCTGGACATAGCGCACCGCTAGGTCCGGGAACAGCGAGCGGCGGACTGCCGATGTAGCTCCGTCAGCGCCGACGACGTACTTCGCCGTCACCTCCGCGGTCTCGCCCTTCCTCTCCAGACTGACCGTGTATCTGCCGCCAGCCTCCCTCAGCCCGAGAGCCCTGGTCCCGGTCCAGAAAGCAGCCCCTCTTTCCACCGCTCGCCGGTTCATCCACCAGTCAAGGTCTTTGCGCCAGCCAATCGGCGTCGGCCAGGATACTTCCTGCCTGTCTGCCCCCGGGTAGTGAATCATGTAACCGGTCAGTTGATACGGGTCGGTCAGCACCTCTTGCGGCACCTCTCCGAACTCCGCCCTGACAACGCCCTGGGCCAGTCGGCCCATCAGCATTCCGGAGCAGACCTTGTTCCGGGGCGGCTCTGCCTTTTCCAGGAGCAGGCATTTCATGCCGCTTTCGGCACACTTCTTGGCGGCCACTGAACCAGCCGGTCCGGCCCCGACCACCACCACATCCCACGCCGCGAAATCCGCGATAAGCTTCTCCTTTCTATAGCTATCCCCCTCGGAAGGAAGATAACTATACGAAGGGGCCTACCCCTCCGTGGTTTCTTATATTTTACCCGCCATCAGGTCCTTAAGGACCTTTAGCGTGTCCGGGTACTGGACCACGATGATGTTGGCTCCGGCCAAAAGCAGACTGACTGCGGCCATAAGCTCCCAGAGGACACCCTGCTTCCTGTCCGCCTTGGCCTCCTTGGTCTTGCAGGTCTCAAGTGCCAGGTTGGCGATGATGGGCATCTGGGTCATGGCGTCCTTGAAAATAATGCCGGTCTGCTTGGTGCGCTCCATCAGGCTGAAGCTGTATTCCATGCCGTAGCCGAGAGGCGAGGACAGCGGGTCGATGACTATCCGGTTGGGCGGGAAGAACTTGGAGAGCTTGATGTTCAGTTCCTTCAAAAGGTTGATATCGAGCGGGGTCTGAGCAATGAGGTTGTGACCGTGGGCCAGCGCCGCCTGGCCGATAGGCTCATAGTTCTCCTTGAGGGCCGGCCCCAAAAGCAAAGCTTCGCCGGTACAGACTTCGGCGACCCTGACCAGCACCTCGACATCCTTCTTTTCATCGCCGGTCCCGTAAACGATGAGCGGCACGTTTACGGCGTCGTTGACTTTCCTGACCACCGCGGCGGCGGTGTCGGCGGAGACGTTGGCGCCGGCGGGATCAGTACTGTCAAGGGTAATGGCTACGAGGTCGGCACCATATTCAGCCGCCTTCTTCGCCCAGGCCACCGGATCCTTGACGGCATCGCCGTACGGCTCGAGCACCCATTGTGTCCAGCCAGCTGGCGGAGCGGCATCCAGCGTCTGCAGGGCTATCTTCGGCATATTGGGGATGGTCCCCTCAAAAGTATGGAGGGGAAGCACGCTTTCACCGCCGACCTTTACAGCCTTGCTTCCCTTGCCAATCACGACTTCGGCCACCCTGCCGGTATAGGTTTCAACAGGCGCTTTGTAGTCCATTTCAGCTCCTTTCGCCCAAAGCTGATTTCACAACAGGGTCTCTAGACCTCAAGCCAGGCGTGAGAGTAAAGGATATCACCCTTGAGCACTTTAGCCGTCTTGGCGTAATTGCGCTCTTCCGGAGTCAGGGAGTTAAGGTCAATATCCTCACCATCCATGACACGGTGAATCACCTTGACGATATTCGGCCTTTCACCGCGGTTAATGGCCATAAGTTCACTGTCCAGCGGGTCGGCAATGGCCGAGTACATACCGCACCGCTCCAGCATGACCATATAAGTCCGATTAAGGATGGGCCGCAGGTGTTCAGGAGTACCATTGGAGACATTGGACAGGCCAACGGTGCTCTTCACACCCGGGAGCAGGTCCTGAAGGATCTTAACAAACTCGAGGCAGAGGCCGACCTGGACCTGGTCGCCGCTGACCGGCAGGATAATGGGGTCAACCCAGATGTCCTCATTGGGAATGCCCAGCTCGTTGGCCAGGGTCACGGTATTCATGATGCTCTCGGAGCGGCCTTCGACATCCGGCGGACAGCCGGTATCGACGAGCACTGATATGACTACATCGCACTTGTATTTCACTGCCAGAGGCAGCATGTTGGTCTTGGAATCGATACGGCCGGAGGCGGAATTAAGCAGGGGCCGTTTTTTACAGAGCTTGAGGCCGTTCTCCATGGCCACGGGATTCATGGTATCGATGGATAGTGGAAGGTCGGTGACCTGCTGGATAACGTCAACCAGCCAGGACACGTTTTCCGGGTTCTTGCGGGCGGGACCAACATTGACATCGATGTAGTCGGCGCCGGCCTTAGCTTGGGCGAGGGCGAGTTCCTGAATGGGCCTGGGGTTCCGCTCCTTGACGGCATCGTTGACAGTCCGGGAGATAATGTGGATGTTCTCGCCAATGATTTTCATCGCGCGGCTACCTCCTTACTCATGCGCCCATGCTCAACCAGCTGAGTCTCTATTGGGTGCGCCGAATACCTAAGTGATAACCGTTAACCCCCGCCCACCTCCAACCGTAAATTACCTAAGCGGCCATTGTAGGGTTATGAGTAGGTATTGTCAAGTAATCCGGGGGGCAAGACCTGCCAAAGTTTCCAGATAACACAATAGCCAATAACGTCCTCTAAGATGGAGTGTGTGTTAGCTGTGCGAGAAGGTCGTCGAGGCACCGGGCTTCCGTCTGCACCGCCTGAGTCCCTGCCTCAGCAAAGGCATACCCCGGCCCTTTGCCCGACAGGCTCTCCCGGCACACCACAAAATCTGGCTTATAGGTAAGGAGCAACTGGGCAACCTTTATACCCTTTCCCTTTTCCAAACCGGCGTAGGGATTGGCTACCATCTCCTGCCTCCGGACAAGCCTGGTGGAGGCATCAATGTCCACAATAGCAAAGTACGGCGACTCTCCAAAATGCTCGCTCACCTCGCCGCTGCGGGCCGCCAGAGCCACCGCGTACCGGAACCACGTCTTGTCCTGCGGTGCGTAATGCACCAGCACGGTATCAACATTGGGAACCGCGCTCTTAATACTCCCCTCAATACGTTCGCTTATCTGGTGCGCCCGCTTGAGGTCGGGTAACCGCAAGGTAACGTCCACCTCGACAAATACGTACCGACCCGAGTTACGGCCGGCGATACTTTTCACCACAGCTACCGCGGGCTCTGCCTCAACCAACGAACGAATTTGATCTAGCATGTCACGGCCAATTGAAGCATCGAGGAGTACGCGCATGCTAGTAGCAAGCAAGCCCCAGGCAGCGTACCCGATAAAAAGCGCGACTATGGCGGCGGCAACCCTGTCGAGGGGAAAGCCCAAACGCTGTCCTACGAGACCGAAGAAAACGACCAGGCTTGACAAGACATCGGCCTTGAAATGACCGGCATCTGCCACCAGGCTCGGTGAGTGCCATCTTTTACCGACGCGCGCTTCGTACCGACTGAATAAGAAAGGCGCCAGCACCAGTAAACCGACAATCACAAGTACCCAGCCGTTATATTCCACAATCGCTTCAGCCCGGCTAAACGCCTCGCTGATTATTTCATAGGCGGCAAGGAACAGGAGCAGAGATATAATAATGGCGACGACATTTTCAACCTTATAGAGCCCGTAGGGGAAGTTCTTACTCTTGCGATTCGATATCAGCAGACCGATTATCAGCGCCAGTGAGCCGAGAACATCGACCCCGGAGTGAATGGCGTCAGCCCGCAATGCCAGACTACCGGTTATTAGAGACATCGCCATCTTGCCGCCAGCCAGAACCAGGTTCATAGCAAGAGAAAATAATCCGATTCTCAACAGGGTGGGTTGCATCGCTCTCGCGGTTTCAGCTTGCTCTTTCATCAACCGTCGCGCGCCTCTATCCTGTATTTCACGGCACCATCCTCCTGATAAACCAGAAATTTAACCATCTTCTCTTCCAGAAGATACTTCTCCGATTCCGCCCGCAGTTTCCTGAAATCGGCCGTGCGGAGAAACCCGGCAAGCACCTCCACACGTTCAGACAGTTGCTGGCTATCGTTTATCCCTGCAAGCAACTGCCTCATGCTCCTCTCATATTCCGCCTTAGCCACTGTCTCGATACAGTGGGAGAGAGTCGGTATTAGTTCTATTTTCAACGTCACGGCAGTGTAAACCTGGTACCAGCATTGTTCATAAAGAACATGCCCTCAAATTCACGTGCCAGACAGGCTGATGCCTCGAACCCGGTACAATGCGACAGGCCCAGCCGGCGAATCCCCATCCCCTTTAACTCGAACACGGTTCTTTTCAAGCGCTCATCCGACGCTCGGAAAAGGTGGGCGCCACCAATAACAGCATAAACGGACCCATTACCCGTCAGGTTCTGGGCATGCCGAAGTGTATTGACCGCGCCGCGGTGAGCGCAACCAAGCACCACGACCAGGCCAAAGTCCGTATTGATGATAAGCGACAGATCGTCGGCCAGCACATCCGGCTGCAAAGAGTCGCCAGCCCTGACGAAAAGATTGTCTTCAATCTGCTCGTAGTCCGTTATCATTGGGACTTCTCCGGAGGTCATGACATGTTCCGAGATGCGCAATGGTTCCCGGGTAAGATTGAAACGCGCCCCATGGCTTTCCAGCTCCTCGCGGGAAAACGGTATCCCACAGTACCTCGCTGGTTTCGCGCCGCGCCGTACATACTTCGCTGTCCATATGTCAGGATGTCCAACCACCTCCACCTCGCCCCTTATCCTGAGCACGTCGCGCAGGCCGCCGGTATGGTCAGCATGGCCATGGCTGAGCACTATCCGGTCAACCGCAGAAAGGTCAACGCCCAGGAGCGCCGCATTGTTTACTGCCGAGTAGCTGAGCCCGGTGTCCATAAGAATCCTCAGGCCGTCTACCTCGACCAGAATGCTCAGCCCCCACTCAGCCAGGAAGCCATAGTTGGCCGTGTTCTCGCTAAGTGTTGTTATCTGAATCTGCGTGTTATTCCTCCTCATAGTTCACTGAATACTTATGGCCCGGCAACCTGCGTTAGAACCACCTATACCTGATGCACGAATTTCACGAGGAGCATGATTCCTATACCGGCAAGGAAAACACAGAAATGCAGTATCGACCGGCGCAGGCTCACCGCGTGCTTTATTTCGGGAATCAGGTCAGCGGCAGCAATGTATATGAAGTTGCCCGCCGCGAAGGGAAGCAGATATACGATGTAACCCTGAACAATAGAAGCGGCGAAGTACCCAACGACGCCGCCGACTACCGCTGTCACTGCCGATATGTAATTGAAGGTCAGCGCCCGGTATCTGCTGAAGCCACCGTAAACCAGCACCCCAAAATCGCCAAGCTCCTGTGGTATCTCGTGCAGGGCGACTGCAATGCTGGTAGCAATACCTACCGGAAAGCTGACGACAAAGCTGGCAGCAATCACCAGTCCATCAATGAAGTTGTGTACGGCGTCGCTGACCAGAATAAGGTAAGAAAAAGGCTTCACTCCATGGATTGTACCGTGCTGGTGCCGCCAGTGAAGGAACTGCTCCAGTATGAAGAACAAACAAAAACCGAGAAGCAGGTACAGAAACACGCTCAAGCTGTCCCCTAATTCCGAAATTGCCTCGGGTACCAGGTGCAGGAAGGCGCCGCCGAGTAAGGCCCCGCTGGAAAGCGCGACTAGAACCAATAGGGCTTTGTCCTGCCACTCATCCTTAAACACAAACATTAAGAGTCCAATAAAGGCTATCAGGCTGATAATAAAAGTTGCGATAAGTATCTGGGCTAGAACCATGTTTCTCTTAACCTTGCGCCCCTTATTTTCCTAGCTTATACGCTGGTTATGGTGATTATTAACCGTCATACGGGTAATGGATTGCCCGTTTTTCTTATGGCTTCCAGACCTGCCACACTTTCCCCACCAGTGCTGGACCCGGTTTCAAGGTAACCTGACCGGGCTGCCAGCCAGATGGCGTTACTTCACCGGTGGCGCGCACATGCTGGAATGCCTTTATCTGCCGGACCAGTTCGTCAGGGCTCCTACCCACCTCCGGCGTAAGCACTTCCATTGCCCGGATGACAAAGTCGGGATCGATAATGAAGCGGCCGCGGATGTCAACGCCGGCTCCTTCGTCGTAAACGCCATAAACCTTCCCGATCCTACCCCCGGCATCTGAAAGCATCGGAAACGGGACTCCGCCTTTGACCATCCTGGACAACTCCTGCTCCTGCCATATCTGGTGTACGAAGCGACTATCTGTGCTCATCGCCAGGACTTCCACGCCCAGGCCTTTCAGTTCGTCATAGCGGGCGGCAACTGCCGCCAGTTCCGTCGGTCAGACAAAGGTAAAATCACCCGGGTAGAAGCAGAGGGCAACCCATTTTCCCTTATAGTCTGACAGCTTGATGGGGAGAAAACCCTTTCCGACAATAAAAGCATTCGCCTCAAAATCAGGTGCTTCCTGACCTACTCGTGCCAGCATTTCTTTCACCTCCTGCGGTAACGATGTCTTTGTTTCCCCCCGTACAGGCTGGGCGGCTATCGGCCCACGGACGGGTTTGACACAACCATCTTTAGGCTCTGGCATATCAATCTCCTTCCCTTACTACTTAACTTAAGTCACTTCGTGCTGGCCTTCAGTGCTCCGGCCAGATTCTCGATAAAAGCATCGTACATTTCCGAATCGTAGCGTTCAATATCGCCCTCATCACACAGCTTGGCCAGGGCCGGGTCTATCGGAAATTGTCCCAGAAGTGGAGCGCCGGCGGCCCGCGCCATTTCCACTCCCTGGCTCTTACCGAATAGCTCGATTTTCTTATTTACCTCAGGCACATACAGATAGCTCATGTTCTCGACGACGCCGAGAATGGGTTTATTCATCTGACGCGCCATTTTTACCGCCTTCTTGACTATCATCGCGGTCAGGTCCTGCGGTGTGAACACAATGACAATCCCGGACACTGGCAGACTCTGCAATACGGTAAGCGGAGCATCGGCCGTGCCTGGCGGCAGGTCAACCATGAGATAGTCCAGTTCGCCCCAGAGCACTTCTTCCCAGAACTGGGTAATTGCCTTGCCGATGAGAGGCCCCCTCCAGACAACAGCATCATCCTCACTTGCTAAAAGGAGATTTATGGACATGACTTCAATGCCCGACCTTGAGACTACCGGCAAAATACCGGTATCACTGCCCCCGGGACGAGCACTGATGCCAAACATCCTCGGTATGCTGGGGCCGGTGATATCGGCATCCAGGATGCCCACCTCATGGCCGCGGCGTTTCAAAGCAACCGCAGCAAGGCTGGAAACCAGTGATTTACCCACACCTCCCTTCCCGCTCATTATGGCGACAACATGACTGACCTTATTCAAATCGCTCGGTTTACCGCCAATGTAGCTGACATTAACCTCCTTCACCCCATCGAGTTTGCTGATGAGCTCTTTTACCTGACCTTTAATCTCCTCCTCAATGTCATCGGTTAAGGCAACCGAAGACAGGGTAACCGATACTTTGTGGTCGGCTACGCTAACATCGCGGACCAGATTCATCTTAACCAGACTGCGCATAACACGCGGGACAATAACGTTTTTCAGGGTTTCCTTAACCTGTTCTTGTGTTAGCATGATGCCCTTCTCAGTGCAGTCGCTCCATCAGATTTGGCAGCTTACCTTCAAGATAGCGCTTTACCGCCTCATCGATGTTCTCAACGTCGGTGACGACCGGGTTAATCCCGTAACTCTTGAGGCTTTCGTAGGCACCCCAGCCCATGCCGCCGGCAAGAAGTACCTGGCAATCGGTAATGGCTCCGGCCATTGTGGCATGCTTGGCCTGAGAACCGGCATCGTAGCCATGCCGGCCGCCCGGCTCTTGATGCCCCGGCTCTTGGGCGGCAAAGGTATGGTGCCCCGCCTTTGGCCTGGTTTCCTTACCCATTGCTTTACCATTCTCCACTGTCACGACCACATAAAGCGGTGCTCGGCCGAAATGCTGGCTGATGGTAACTCCGTCTTCAGATATCGCGGCAATCTTCATTAGTCATACCTCCGATTTATTTAGCTTGTCTTAAGTTCGTATTTCGGTTTGCCATCGGCAAAACTTAAACTGAGTCTTACCTCCTTCCCTTCGGCAAGATACTTCTCTGCCTCATCGCGCAACTTCTGGGACTCCGGGGACTTCAAGAAGGTCACCAGCATCTCAAACCTCTGCCGGAGCTCCTCACTATCCTCACCCTTCAGAAGCTCCATAAGACAGTTGTTGAGTTCGTGCTCCGCCAGGCACTTGACACACTTCCCCGGGACGTCTTTGGTGGAATACTTTGGCTCAAGATTCACCGGCTCCATACAGGTCGCATCTCCTTTAGTTCATCATCACACAGACGCTATGCACAACCTTCAGATTGTTCGCGTGGCAATAAGCTATGGCCGCTTCACTCTCGGAGCCTGGCTGAAGCCAGACCCGCTCAAGCCCTAATCGCTTACATTCCTTAAGCACCCCCTCGGTCACCTGAGGCGGCACGACGAAATCAACTACATCTACTTTGACCGGGATAGCAGCAAGATCGGGATAGCACCTGACGCCTTCGATCTCTTTAAGTTTTGGATTGATAGGATATACCTCATAGCCACGGCTCTTCAGATTCTTGAAAATCCGGTTGCCGTATTTCCTGGGATTATTGGTGGCGCCAACTATGGCAAATCTCTTCTGAGCCATAAACTCTTTGGTCAAGTCCTGCATAGAACTCCCCCTAGTGTCTCCGGCATCCCCCTCCGGTGGAGCATGGTGGTGTCTCGCACCGTTCGGTACGCCCGCAACATGTAGTACCCGAATGGGCTGACCCACCTTTTAGCAGGTTGGGAGCAGATATCAACCTCTCCAGTTTGTGCCCGCCGCAGGCAGGACAGGACAGTTCATTATTACCGGAGTTGCCGGACATCATGAATTCCGAGACCTCACCACAGTTGATACATCTGTAATCGTACGTCGGCATGCTAACTCCTCTTCGTCGTGCAGGACAGGAAGTCTTCTGTCAACTCCCACAGCCTGCGGATTTCCCGTGAAACGTAATTGTCGCAATATTCCACCACAGGCACCCCGGCGGCCATCGCCCTGATAACTGCGTCATCATAAGGTACCTTGGCCTTTACCGGTATACCCAGGCCGGTGCACATATCCTCCAACCGAGCAGTATTATCACAATTGATGTCATATTTGTTGATGCATACCATCGCCGGCACGTCGAAGTGGCCGCAAACGCCCAGTACCCTTTCCAGATCATGCATGCCCGACAGAGTCGGTTCGGCAACCAGGAGAGCAACATCAGCCCCCGATAGCGAGGAAATGACCGGGCACCCGATACCCGGCGGCCCGTCACTGATAATACAGTCAGCACCCCGCTCCTCAGCAATAGCCCTGGCTTTCTGCCTTACCTGCGCCACCAGCTTGCCGGAGTTCTCGCCGCCCACGCCAAGCCGCGCATGCACCATGGCCCCGTATCTGGTATCCGAGACAAACCAGTGCCCGGCCAAATTCTCCTTCATCTCAATGGCCCTGTCAGGGCAGGCGTGGAAGCAGAAGCCGCAACCCTCACACGCCGCAAGGCTGACCTTGAAGTTACTGATGGCTTTGAAGCGGCACAGTTGCTGGCACAGGCCACACTGACTGCATTTATCCTTATCAATGAAGGCAACCCGACCGCCCCAGAACTCGTGCTTTTGCCGCACCTCAGGGCTCACCAGCAGATGAAGGTCTGCTGCATCTACATCGCAGTCGGCCAGCACTTTACTCCCGGCTAACGCCGCGAACGAGCCGACAATGCTGGTCTTGCCCGTCCCGCCCTTACCGCTCAACACAACGAGCTCTTTCACCAGCCATCTCCCTGATTCTGTAATAGAGACTCCTGAACTCGTTTATCCATCCCGGTACGCCATCCACCAGGGCCACACCCCGTGAGTTCAGGCTGGCGATCCTGCGGTCCAGCGGTATAGTAAGCAGGACGGGAATACCGTGTTTATGGCAGTAAGCCTCGACTGCACCATTTCCCACTCCAGCTCTATTAATGACTACACCATGGGGCATGTCAAGCTCCGAGACCATCTGAACCGCCAGATCGAGGTCGTTCAGGCCGAAAGGCGTTGGTTCCGTCACCAGAAGACAGAAATCGCTACCTCTCACTGCCGTTATCACCGGACAGGATGTCCCGGGGGAAACGTCTATGACAGCCACACTCCGGGGGTCAACAAACTCCTTAACCTTGCGTATTAAAGGGGGTGCCATAGCTTCTCCAACGTTGAGCCGGCCGTGTACGAAATCCACCCCATCGCTATGGCCTCTTTCCACGACACCGACCTCGCGTCCCTCTTCATAAATTGCCTTCTGCGGGCAAAAATAGGCGCAGGCGCCGCATCCGTGACAGAGCTGAGCAAAAGTCATCGCATGGCCGGGGAATATAGCGATGGCGTGATAGGCACACATCATGGCGCAATCGCCGCAATAAGTACACTTCTTCTCGTCGATGACAGGGACCGGTACAAAGACCGGCTCGCTGTGGGAAATGACAGGTCTCAGGAAGATATGAGCATTGGGCTCCTCGACGTCACAGTCGAGGAGCTGGACTTTCTCTTTTCCTTTCAGCGACAGGGCAAGACTGGTTGCTACCAGGGTCTTGCCGGTACCGCCTTTACCGCTGGCAACCGAAATAATCACTCAATATCCTCAGTAACGTTCCTTATTCCCTGACCATCGCGGCACCGCATTTAGGACACCTTAAGTTATAGCATGGCATCCCCATCTGGTGGGGTACTTTCTCCCCACAGGAGGGACATACACAGTTACCGCCGGGGCCCAACCCGGCACGTGTCCCCCTCATGCGGGCACCTCTTCCAGCACGCCCTTTCGGCGGCCCGGTACCATCTCCTCCGGGCATACGACACCTCCTATCGCTCTGCGCCTCTACCCCCACCCCAACCCATGCCACGGCCTCGACCGCGGCCTCCACCTCCCCCCAGACCGAAATGGCCCGGCACAGTAGGCTGGGGACTGGCTTGAAGCTCGCCCGACCGGTATCTCTGTACGATGTCCCGGACGACCCCTGTGACTCCTGTCATCACCTGTATTCCTGCGGCGGAAAGTACCTGATAAGCGTTCGGGCCGCAGTTGCCCGTCAGCACCGCCCTGACACCTTTGCCGGCGAGCATCTGTGCCACCGCCACACCAGCCCCACCTGATGCCATGGCATCGACGTTATCGTGCACTTCGAACGACATGGTCTCCGGGTCAATCAGAAGAATGTACCGGCAGCGCCCCAGACGCGGGTCCACTGGCGCTTCCAAAGTCTGACCTGCGGCCGTAACAGCGATTTTCATAGCTAACTTCTCAATCCCGCTTCAGCGTAGAGTAATCATACGGTAGCTGACCTGTTACGTTCCTCAGTTTGCTTTACCGGCTTCAAGGTCGCGCAATCTTGCTTCGATGCGCTCAAGTTCCTTCTTAAGGTCTTCGGCCCGGGCTTTCAACATGTCGCTTTCCCTGCTGGTAAACGCCGATACCGCAGAAGGTGCGGTTGCGGCACCCGCTGCATAGTAAGCGCACCGGGGCAGACCACCCCTGCCTCTACCCACGTAAGGCCAGAGAGGAGACCACCCCCTGAACCCAAACCCCATTCCCCCTCCATAACCGCCCCTCCAATAATTTCTGCTAGCCATTTTTCACCTCTAACGGATTTTTCCAACCGCCTCCCTCGTCTCTCCGACGAGGTTGTTTACATAATTTCTTGACGGCCCGGTCCCCGGTCTTCCCCTGCCGCCATGGCAATATCCGAATCCCGCCGGCAGAAGCGGAGCAATATCCCGCGTCTCGCAGGTCGGACACGTCTCCGGCAATGCGTTAACCAGTGCTTCAAATGGCACTTCCCATTCGTGACCGCTGACGCAACGGAAGCGGCGCGACGCCATCTCAAAACGCCCGCCCTGAATCCTGATAGCTTTACCGTTTAACAGGGCATCGGCCAGCTTGCGCCTGGCTGACTCCAGGATTCTCTGGAAAGTTGCCCGGGAAACGTTCATCCTCTCCCCGGCCACCTCCTGCTCTAAATCTTCGAGGTCCCGGAGACGGACTGCCTCAAGCTCCTCGACAGAAAGGCGGACCTCTTCAAGAAGCCTCATTGGCACACCGGCCGGCTTGAAGTAAGCCACCCCCGGCATGAACGCGACCCTGCGGCACTTTGGCGGTCTCGGCACGATCACCTCCTCCTGACTATTTTGAGCATATGCTCATAATAGTATAAGCAGATGTTAGGGCATTGTCAACCCTCAAACAACACTCTATGTCGCACAATTCTCCCGCCGAACCAGCGCTTGCGCAGAACGCAACCGCTGGTCTACTATATGGCGCTTTTCCCGCTCCGGCCTGGGATATAATGGAACGGGGTGCGGCAGAGAGCCCGACATGGACAAGGCAAGTCTCAAAGCGCGAATCAGAGAAACCGTAGACCAGCACCGCCAGGAGCTTATCGATATTTCCCTGGAACTGCACCGCAACCCGGAGCTGTCTTTCCAGGAGACGAAAGCCGCGGCGCTCCTTTCCGGCTATCTGGAAAGGAACGGCTTCAGAGTCGAGCGCGGCATCTGCGGACTGCCCACCGCCTTCCGGGGTACATACGGCTCGGGTAAACCGGCGGTGGCTATCCTGGCCGAGTACGACGCCTTACCCCAGGTGGGCCACGCCTGCGGCCACAACATCATCGCCGCCGCGGCCGTAGGCGCCGGCGTCGCCAGCAAGCTGGCCGTCGATAGGTACGGGGGCTCCGTGGTCATACTGGGCACCCCCGGGGAAGAGGGAGGCGGAGGCAAAATCATCATGGTAGAGCAGGGCGCCTTCAACGAACTTGATTGCGCCATGATGGTCCACCCAAGCCGGCGCGATTCGGCCATGACCGATGCCCTGGCCGCCGTCGGCATCAAGGTCGAGTTCTTTGGCAAGGCCGCCCATGCCGCCTCCGACCCCGCGGCCGGCATTAACGCCCTGGAGGCCCTTATCCTATCCTTCAACAACATCAACTCCCTGCGCCAGCACATTATCGAAAAGGCGCGTATCCACGGCATCATTAAGAACGGGGGCACGGCGGCGAATATCGTCCCGGACTACGCTTCCGGCGTCTTTCTGGTAAGAGCGCCCAACATGGAGTACCTCGAGCAGTTGAAAGGCCGCGTACTTGACTGCTTTACCGGCGCCGCCGTGGCCACTGGCGCCCGGCTCGAGTACTCATGGAACGAGAAGTCCTATGCCTCAATGAAGAACAGCCTGACTATGGCACACCTGTTCAGCGCCAACCTGGAGGCCCTCGGCCGCAAAATTGACCCTTCCCTGCCGCGGATGGGCATGGGCAGTACCGACATGGGCAACGTCAGCCAGGTAGTGCCCAGCATCCACGGCTGGATAGCAGTTGCGCCGCCCGATGTCTCCGAGCACTCTCCGGAGTTCGCGGCGGCGGCCGCTTCCGAAGCCGGTCACAAGGGCCTCATTGACGGGGCCAAGGCATTGGCCATGACCGCCGCTGACCTGCTGGCCGAGCCACAGCTTCTTACCAAGCTCAAGTGGGAGCACGCCAACCGCAGTGATTAGAGGGCGGTATTCCACGGCCGCCCGGCGGCAGGTTCACCTTAGAACTGTCTTACCCGGGAGTTAAAATGAAAGAGTCTCAGCTTGTTATTGTCGGAGGCGGACCGGCGGGGCTGACCGCGGGCATCTATGCCGGACGCGCCAGACTTGCGACCGTGCTCATCGAGCGGGAAATCCTCGGCGGGCAGATAACCTACACCCCGCTCCTGGAGAATTACCCGGGCTTCCCCGAAGGCGTCTCCGGCAATCAAATAGGGCAACTGATGGAAAAGCAGGCACGTGCCCAGGGCATCGCAATCGTCCTCGACGAGGTAACCGGCCTGGAGGTGAGGCCGGAGGGCAAGCTGGTGAAGACAACCGGCGAGACCTACCGGGCCAGGGCGGTCATACTGGCCGGAGGCTGCCGCCGTCTGCTTATCAATGCGCCCGGCGAGAAAGAGTTCACCGGCCGTGGCGTTTTCTACTGCGCCACCTGCGATGGCCCGCTGTATAGGAACAAGGCAGTGGTGGTGGTCGGCGGCGGCGATGCTGCCATCACCGAGGCGCTTTACATGACCAGATTCGCCTCGTCAGTAACAATCATCCACCGGCGCAGCCAGCTACGCGCAAGCAAAGTGCTACAGGAACGGGCCTTCGCGGAGCCGAAAATGAAATTCGCCTGGGACTCGGTGGTAAAAGAGATAAAGGGTGATAAAATGGTGACGGGCGTCGTTCTGCACAATGTTGTTACCGGCCAGACGTCGCAGATTGAGGCAGACGGAGTGCTGGTGGCCATCGGCCACGTCCCCAATACCGAGTATCTGAAAGGCATCGTGAACCTTGACGAGGCCGGATATATTATTACCGATCAAATGATGGCGACGAATGTCGCCGGTGTGTTTGCCGCCGGCGACATCAGGCATGACTCCATAAGGCAGGTGGTCTCGGCAGCCGGTGACGGCGGCACGGCCGCAGTCGCTGCCGAGCGGTATATCAGCGAAGCGAAATAGAGGAAATCCACATGAAAGTCATCTTTGTCACCGATGTAGCCAACCAGGGCAAAGCCGGAGAGATCAAAGAGGTGGCTGAAGGCTTCGCCCGCAACTATCTTCTGCCTAAAGGGCTGGCGGTCATCGCCACGCCAGGCAAGGCCAAAGAGGCCGAGCTTTACGCAAAACAGGTAGCGGCGCGGCGCGCCCGCACCGAGTCCGAGTTCGCCAGACTGGCCGCCGAACTCGAAGGCAGGGAGTTCAAATTCACCGCCAAGGCCGGCAAGAGTGGGCGCCTCTATGGCGCTATCACCAACGCCGATATCGCCGAGGCCGTCAGGAAGCTGACCAACGTCGAGTTCGACAAGCGCAAGGTGGATGCTGGCGAAGCGCTGCGCCAGCTCGGCGTCCATGAGGTCACGCTCAGGTTCTCGAAGGACATCCAGGCCAGAATCAAGGTAATCATCGAAGCGGAAAAAGAAGAAAAGGCATGACGCAGGAAAAACTGCCGCCGCATGACATCGAAGCCGAAGAGGCCGTAATCGGCTCCCTGCTGGTCGACGGAGAGGCCATCCATGAGATTGCGCCCGACCTCAGGCCCGATGACTTCTTCTCCGAGAAGAACGGGTGGATTTACGAGGCCTGCCTCAGGGTATACCAGCGCAACGAGGGCATTAACGAGGTCACCATCGGCCAGCAGCTGGCCCATGACGAGAAGCTGGACAAAGTAGGCGGCGCCGCCTACCTGGCCCACCTCGTTGCCAAAGTCCCGGACCCGTTCCACATCAAGTACTACGCCGATATCGTGGCGCGGCTTTCTCTGATGAGACGACTCATCGAGGCCGGGGGCAAAATCGCCCGCGTCGGCTACCGTGCCGACCCCGAAGTGGACGCCGCTCTGGCCGAAGCCGAGGACGCCCTTTTTCAGGTGCGCAAACGCAGCCCGACCGATTTCATCCCCCTCAGAGACATCCTGGGCGAGTACTTCGAGCAGGCGGGCGCCGCCCGGCGTGTTGGGGAAATCTCACGCATTGCCACCGGTTTCAACGCCCTGGACGACTTTTTGGGTGGCCTCCAGCGCTCCGACCTGGTCATCGTGGCCGCCCGCCCCACCGCCGGCAAGACCAGTTTGGCGCTCACCATCGCTCGAAACGCCGCCCTCAACCAGCGGGCGCACGTCGCCATCTTCAGCCTGGAAATGTCGCGCGATGCCATCGGCCAGCGCTTCCTTTCGGCCGAGTCCGGTGTCGATTCCAAGCGCCTGCGCCTCGGCGACTTCACCGAGGTCGAGGAGGCTCAGGTGGTTGAGGCCAGCGGCCTTCTCTCCGAAGCCCCGATCTTCATCGACGACACCCCGATGCTGAGGGTCATGGAGATGCGGGCCAAGGCGAAGCGCCTCCACTTTGAACAGCGCGTCGACCTGCTGGTGGTTGACTACCTCCAGCTCATGCAGAGCGACCGCCCCACCGAGAGCCGTGTCCAGGAAATCAGCGAGATTACCCGCACCATGAAAGCCGTAGCCCGCGAGCTTAACGTACCGGTCATTGCTGTATCCCAGCTCAGCCGTGCCCCGGAAGGCCGCATGTCGCACATCCCCCAGCTATCCGACCTCCGTGAGAGCGGCTCAATTGAGCAGGACGCCGATGTCGTCCTTTTCATCTATCGCCCGGAGATGTATTACAAGAGCCCCGAAGAATGGGCCAAGTTCCACGACCTTGATAAAGACCCGTACCCCAGGGGCATCGCCGAAATCCATATCGCCAAGCACCGCAACGGTCCGACGGGAGTCGTCAACCTGCGGTTTCAGAGCCACACCGCCAGCTTCTCTAACCTGCCGGCTGAGGTCGGAGCGCAGGAAGTCTAAATGGGTACAGAGCGCTTCAACGGCTTCCCGCCGCGGGCGGACTATTCTGCCGTCCCGACCTTACTGCTGACCAGGGTGATGTCCGAAATCAAGGACATCGCCGAATTGAAAGTGACACTGTACGTAGTCCAGGCCATATATCACAGGAAAGGCTACCCGCGCTTCGTCACCTACGGCGAACTGGCCGGCGACCCGGTCCTGCTCAACGGTCTCGAGGACGGAACGAAAGCGCCGGGCGAGGTCTTAAGGCAGGCCATTGACCGGGCGGTGGCGCGGGGCACGCTCCTCAGCGTGAAGACAGGGACGCAGGAGTTCCTGGTGGTAAACGATGAAGCCGGGCGCAGGGCATTGCCGCGTTTGGCCGGAGGCGCCGTCACCGTCTCAAACGCGCCGGCCGCGACGGGGCCGCCGCCGGCCCGACCTAATATTTTTACATTATACGAGCAGAACATCGGCATGCTGACGCCGATGATTGCCGAAGAACTGCGCGCCGCGGAGGCAGAGTATCCTCCCCGTTGGGTCGAAGACGCCTTCAAGGAGGCCGCGGCGCTGAACAAGCGCAACTGGAGATATATCGCCCGGATTCTGGAGAACTGGGCAACCGAAGGCAGAGAAAGTGGAAAGCCTGGGAGACATCCTAAAAAACGGGCCCGGCCCGAAGACTACTACAAGGGCCGCTTCGGGCACCTCGTCAGCCGCTGACCGCAAGGGCCGGAAAGACGTCTGCCCCGTTTGCAACGGCGCCGAGTTTGTCCACCCGCTGACGCGGTCGGGCAAGCCCGACTATACCCGCATCATCCCCTGCCGCTGTGCCCGGGAGCGCATGCAAAAGGAGCGTCTGGCAATGCTGGAGCGGCTGAGCAACCTGGGCACGCTCACCCGCTTCACTTTCGATACAATTTCGCCGCAGGGCCGCCGCGGCGATACCGTGTCCCAGCAGAGGTTCGTAACGGCCTTCGAGGCAGCAAAGGCCTTCGCCGCCAGTCCCAAAGGCTGGCTTGCCTTCCTCGGCCCGGCCGGCTCGGGTAAGACGCATCTGGCCGCGGCCGTAGCCAACGAGCGTCTTAAGCTGGGACAGGCCGCCTTCTACATCAGTAGTGCCGACCTTTTGGACCATCTGCGGCGCGCCGCAAACCCGGGGGCCGAGACGTCGCCGGAAGACCTCTTCGACCAGGTCAAGAATACGCCCCTGCTCGTCCTTGACGACCTCAACCTGGAGACGGCGACCGCCTGGGGACGCGAGAAGGTAGAGCAGTTACTCAACCACCGCTTCAACGCCCGCATGCCGACAATCATCACCGCCGACCTGCCGCTGGAAAAAATGGACGAGCGGCTCCGCGCGCGGCTCGGCGATACCGAGTTCTGCAGGGTCTTTGCCCTCGAGGAAGGCGCGGCCTCGGTATTGGAACAGCTCGACAGTATGGATCTCCAGCTCCTGCGGAACATGACCTTCAAATCGTTCGATACCAGGCGCCTGAACCTGCCACCGGAACAGCGCCAGAACCTGGAGCAGGCCTACCGGCTGGCCCTGAACTTCGCCGAGTCGCCCCAGGGCTGGCTGGTCCTCCAGGGGGAAAGCGGCTGTGGCAAGACCCACCTGGCCGCGGCCATCGCCAACTACCAGCTCCAGGCCGGCAAGCCGGTGCTGTTCATCCCGGTCGCTGACCTTCTCGACCGCTTCCGTGCCGCCTTCAGCCCGGATAGCAAGGTATCCTACGACGAGCTGTTTGAGAGGGTGAAGCAGGCGCCATTCCTGATACTCGATGGGCTGGAGGGACAGTCGACAACCTCCTGGGCACAGGAGAAGCTCTACCAGCTCCTCAACTACCGCTACAATGCCCAGCTTCCCACCGTCATCACCACCCGTCTTACCATGCAGGACCTTATGGATATGGATGACCGAATCGGCTCCCGCATGGCCGATACGCGCTTCAACATGGTCTTCCCCATTATCGCGCCAAACTATCTGGCCGACCTCAAGCCGCGTAAGAACAACCACACGCCACCAGGACGGGGACGCCGGAGGCAATAGCCTGCCACCTTTACATAAGCTGTAACTTACCTTATTATTAAGCAAAACGAGTAAGGAGGCGCCATGGCAGTCAAGGCAAAGGCAGCAGCCGAGAAGGCAACGGTGAAAGCGGCAGTCAAGAAGGTCACGGTCAAGAAGGCCCCGGATAAGAAGGCATCCTCTAAAGCGACCGGGTTCGTCTGCGGCACCTGCGGTCTGACAATTGCCGTGGACGAATGGGGCGATGTGGGAGTCGGCGAAATTATATGCTGTGAAAAGCCAATGAAGGCCCGGAAATAGGCTATCTTTAGCCTTACCGTATTCTCTTTCCGCAGGGGGAGGGGAGAAACAGGGAGTTTCTTTTATGGCAGTAAAAAAGGTGATAACGGTCAAAAAGGGCAAGAAGACGGCACTGAAGAAAGGGGCTGTTTATTCATGTGCCGAGTGCGGCGCGGTATTGCGCATCGACGAGACCGGTAGCTGTGATTTCGTCGACTGCCTTGTCTGCGCCTGTGGCGCGCCGATGAAGGCTAAGAAGTAAGCCTTTAACCCCGGGGTTGGGGCGGGGATGGCGGCGGGCTTACCTTGAACGGTATGCGGGCCATTTCGGCGCCATCCAGGAGCACGTGGACCGAGTATGAGCCGTACCTGGGGAACTCCACTCCGTAAAACTCGAGGGCGATTCTGGCTACAGTCTCTACCCCTTCGGCCGGTCTGGTTACGGGCAAAGGGCCCTGAATGGCCGGGATGACATCATGGCCGTCCTCGTCAATAAGGTTTACCGTCAGCTTCTTCTCGCCGGCTTCGACCGAGCTTGCCCGGAACTGGGCCACCAGGTAGAAGAAGCGGTGCTTGGCCGGGACCTTGGGGGCATAAATAACTTCAAAGCCAATGCCCATGGCATTGACCTTGCCTGTCACTTCAGCGTAATCGCAGATAAAGGCATAGTCCAGCCTCATACATGACCTCCAAATGGCATCCTGAGACCCGAGAACTCCCTCCGGAACTCTTCAAAGGTCATTTCCTCCCCGCTGGTACGGAAGACCCTCCAGCCTCGGGACGAGCCAACCACCACCGCCACCGGCCGCTTGATAGCGGCGAACGACAACCCATCGCGACGGCTACTGCCGCGCACCACCTGTTCCAACACCGGCACCACGGTCACGCCTCCGGCCGAGAAGGGGGCTTCAACTATTATTTCACGCTTACTTTCGACCATGCGACACCAGCACCCGGTAGACCCGAAAGGCCGGAGGTGAGAATGCCAGCTTAAACACAGCACCGACCACCCGGACCGGCCAGAGCCTGAGAACGCCGCTCGAAGCGCCTTCAAAGGCCGCTCCATCAAAGACCGGCTGAATGCTCACCCGGCCCGGGGCGAGCCGGTAAAGCGCCACCGAGGCCGGGCCGGCCCAGGCGAAGAGCATCCCGGTGTCGTATGGATTATCAAGACCGGCCCTGAGTTCCAGACGGAAATCACGGAACTCGAAGCTGTGCATAAGGTCGCGAAAGAACCGCCCGACCTGCGGGAAAAGACCTCTTGTACGAAGGACCGCCAGCGCTGAGCGGCCGGACTGGCCCCATTTTCGCGACCGCGGTTCACGCCTACGTTCCGGCCCCGGCTTCTCCTCCTTTTTCGCGGAGCGCGGCAGTTCCCAACCGACGCGCTCGAAGAGCCAGAGTACCTTCAGCCTGACCTTTGCCCGGCGGCCGCGCCACTCTGCTTCATACGATAGCGCAATCGGAATCGAGAGCAGGATAACGACCAGAACGACCAGAACGACCAGGATCCCGGCAAGCCATACCCACCACAACTCAGCTTACTCTTCCTTGTCCTTCTTCCGGGAAGCCTTATCCACCATCTCGGGTATCTCCTTAACCAGGTCGCCGATCACGCTGGATAGGCCGCCGCGGATGGACTCCACCCTCACGCCCTCTTTATCGATGACCACCACGGCAACCGGCTTGACGCCGCCCCCGCCGCCGGTACTAACCATACCACCTTCGCCTCTTACCTTCTCGTCGGACTTGCCCGAGCCTCCGCCGGCGCCGAAACCGAAGCCAACGGCGATAAGCGGTATCAGCGTCCTGCCTTCTACGGTAACCGGCTCCCCGACCACCGCCTTGGTGCTGAGCATTTTCTCGATTTCACCCAGCGTTGTTTTGACCAGACCAGTGACGTCTTCCATGTCACATCCCTCCTTCCGTCCGATAGTAACATGGCCGCCCCAATAATGGCAACCGTACGATATTGTATCGGGACGGGTTGACTTCTGGCATCCGAGTGAATACCATAGAGTTATCCGTAGAACAGTGTTGACTGTGATGCCGGGCAGGACCAACTGCGGGGAGGTAACCATGGCCACATATTTAATGCTTGCTAACCTGACCGACGAGGGTCGTAGGGTCGTCAAGGATGACCCCGACCGCCTGCGCGAGATCAACAAGGAAGTGGAGTTCTTTGGCGTAAAGATTATCGCCCAGTACGCTTTGCTCGGGCCCCACGATTTCGTCAACATCATCGAAGCGCCGAGCGACGAGGTCGTGGCCAAACTCGCCATCTACCTCAGCGCCCGCGGGACGCTGTCACCGACCACTCTTCCGGCCATGACGCTGGAATCGCTTATCGCCACGCTGAAAAAGAAGTCCGGTTTCGAAAAGTAGCCGGGGGCTGCAGACAGAGCGGCTCTGGGACTGCCGCCGACAACCGGCTCATTTGACGGGAGTATGACGCCGCAGAGGCGTTAGCGGTATGGAGGTGTTTATGGCTGAGACCGTGAGACCTTACCCGGCAACCCTGAGCATCGACTACCCTGACAAGCCCCGCAATCGCCTGACCTGCTTCTTCCGCGCCTTCACTGTCATCCCAATCTACATCATCCTTGCCCTTCTGATGGGGGCTACTACAGGATGGAAAGCTGATAGCAACGCCTGGTCCTACGGCTGCTACGGCTTCGTTTTCCTGCCGCTCGTGCTCATGATTCTATTCCGGCAGAAGTACCCGAAGTGGTGGTTCGACTGGAACCTGAACCTTACCAGATTCTCCTATCGAGTCGCGGCCTATTTTCTTCTGCTCCGTGATGAGTACCCTTCCACCGATGAGGAGCAGGCGATCCACATCGACATCGCCTATCCCGATGTCAGGAAAGACCTCAGGCGCTGGTTGCCGCTGTTCAAGTGGATTATGGCCATACCACACTATATCATCCTCGCCTTCATTGGCATCGGCGCCGGCGTGGTCACGGTCATCGCCTGGTTCGCCATCCTCTTCACCGGCAAATACCCGAAGGGCCTGTTCGACTTCGTTATCAACTACGAACGGTGGTGCCTCCGCGTTGCCGCCTACGCCTTCCTCCTGACCACCGACCAGTACCCGCCTTTCCGCCTTGGGGCATAGAACCGGTTATTGCCAACAAGAATGGGGCGGCCGGCCGCCCCATTCTTTACCTGTGCCCCACTAGCATCTTCGAAGGTGGCTACAGGGACATCAAGTGGCATCACGTTGTTGGCCCGGCGACAGGTATCCCTGCTTCGTTTCAAGCAGGGTGAAGCCGCTGGCCTTATCCCTGACGCGTACCGCTTTGGCACCGGTAATCTCGTAGAGGACGGCCTCGCCGGTCATCCAGGTCTTCACGCCGTTGCGCAGACAGCCGGTCATGGTCTGGCCGGAGCGTCCCAGCGCGGCGTGGATGTGGAGGACCGGCCTGCCACTTTCGTCCGGCGCCAGCACGCCGACGCCGGCGACCTCGTGGGCGCCGTCCAGCGGCAGGAGCATCGGCTCCGGCGGCATCTGTTCGGTTAGCCGAGGGCCGACTACTACCTGCCCGCTGCCGATGCCCCCCACCAGCACGACCTGGCCATGGGTCACGCCTTTTTCAGCGGCGAACTTCTCAATACAGTCTGGAACAACATCGCCGTCCTCAAGCCGCAGTACGAAAACGCGGCCAATTCTACCTTCGGTAGATTTCATTATGGATTCCTTGATTGATTATTCTTCTATCACCGGCGGGCGCAACTGTATCACATCGACGGGTTACTTTACATCGTCCTCGGAGTAGTAGTTCATTGTCTTCTGACGATTGGCAACGGCTTCCTGACGGCGCCTGGTGACGCCCTCATCATTGAGCCGGGTCATGAAGCCGACCTCAAAGACCTTATTGGGCGGGAAGATGGTATTGGCATAGAACGGCCGGTAAAGTTCGGTGCGGCACCGGGTAATGGAATCACCGCCATAGATGCCCATGCGGAACTGTTTGCGGGCTTCGCGCAGTTTCATCACGTCAATCGGCGCCGTGAGGACCTGAGGACACCGGTCCGGCGTCTGGGCAATAATCCTGCCGTAGAAATCGATGACACGGCACTGGCCGCCGCCGGTGGCATCATAGGTGGGGTTGATACCGTTCTTGCCGCAGAAGTCGCCCGTGGTGAGGAAGGCGCCGGCATTGTTCTGCTCGACGATATAGACGGTATTGTCCCAGGCGCGCACCTGCAGGGCCATGGCGGCGATTTCGTGGACAAAGCCACCATTAAGATGCAGGATGACCTCGGCGCCGTTCATCGCCTCCATCCGGGGTATTTCCGGAATCATCAGGTCGCCGCAGACAAAGCAGGCCAGCCGCCCGATTTTCGTGTCCACCACCGGAAAGAAATCTTTCTTGCCGGTAATCGGGTTGACATACTTGTCCATGATATCGTGCGGATTGCACCCGTAGGCAGTATTCATCTTGCGGTACTTAAGTATGATCTTGCCTTTCGGGTTAATGATGAAAGCGGTATTAAAGTAGGTCTCCGGCCAGTCGGGGTCGTTCTCGTGGTTGACGGCGGCGATGTAACAATCGTATTTCCTGGCCTTTTCGGCCAAGATGTCCGTCTCCGGGCCGGGCATGGTGATAGCCTGCCATTTCTTGACCTGTTCGTTAGTAGTAGTGGCACTGTAAACACCGCCGAGGCTGAACTCGGAAAAGCAGATGAGCTTTACCGGCGGCCAGTTGGTGCCGAAGGCAAAGCAGAAGTCGATGTAGTCGCACATGCGCCGGAGATTTCGCCTCTTGAAAGTCTCGCCTTCGTACTCTCCGTGGATGTTGGGGTTGTAGGTCTCCCATGCCGCCTGAATGCAGGCTACCTGGTAGGGAGCGACGTTCTCATTGGTGCTTTTCGCTGTCATAGCTGTCTCCTTTCATAAAGTAGCTCATACCACTGTAAATCTCGCCACATCCGGCGCCTTCAGAAACTCCCATCGCCCCCGAACACCGCATGAAGCCGCCCCCAGTTCTAAATGCAGCATAGCGATGCCGCAGTCAAGCCGCTTTGATACCCCGAAATCAGGGCCTCGAATTCTTACCGATACGTTGATGACATTGAGTCCAACATGGAACTTCCACGGCTGGCGGTTGATGGCCGAAGGGGCCAGCCTCGCCGCCTCAAGCGCCGCCCGCACCCATTCCGGCCACCTGCCTTCCTCCAGCCCACTCACCAGACTGGAAAGCGGCTCCCGCCGGTGATGGCGGCCGAAGCCGCTCATAACCATCTCCTGCAGCGACGGGCTTATCCTGGCGTAACCCACCGGCGTCACCGCCAGAACACGCTCGTGTTCATTGGTACCAGCCAGCTTGCCCGTAACCTCCGGGTGGAAAAAGCCGCCGACCCAGCAGGTATTCAGCCCGAGCGCTGTCGCCTCCAAAACAACGCCCTCGCCGGTGTAGCCGACCATCTCCTGCACGTTCGGATTGGTCATATCGCCGACGAAGGCAATAAATGTTCGCGCACCAGTAACCTTACCGTAACTGCCGACTATGCCCCTGAACACATCTTCGGTAAAGTCCGTTACCAGCACCGACCGGGCGGCCGGGAACGGCCTGAACCCATCACAGACACGCTGAAGCGCGGCCAACCGTTCCGGCGAAACGGCCTGCCGCGGGTCAAACCGCCGGTGGGAGCGCCGCCGCTCGAGGACGCCATACCAGGCAGAATACCGGGACTCAATGACGGACATCCCGCACTTCTGAATCATCCTCCCACAATCCCCTGCCTTATCATCTTCACCGCGATTGCCGCTAGCAGCAGTGCAGCGACTTTAGAGATAACCCTGACCCCACCCCGGCCAAGAAAGCTCATAATCCTCTGCATCTGGGCAACAACGGCCCAGGCAATAGCCAGATTGGCAATGAAGGAAATCAGGACGACGACAATCGAGTACTGGTCAATAAGCAGGAGCAGGGTGGTCAGCACCGCCGGGCCGACAATCAGCGGGATGCCGATAGGCACGGCGCCGACCAGCGGGGCTTCGGCGGCAAGGTCGGCCTCGAGTATCTTGCCGGTGACCAGGTCTTTGGCCGAAATCAGGAACAGGATGACGCCGCCGCCAATCAGAAAATCCCTGACTTCAATCCCCATGAGTGCGAAAATACCTTTGCCAAGCGCCAGGAATAAAAGACCCAGGCCGAGTGCGCTGAAGATGGCGTAGCGCACCATGCGGTCGAACTGCGGTCGGGAAAGGTGCTCGGTCAGGGAAATCATAATGGGCAGGACGCCAATCACGTCCATGGCCACGAAAAGCGGGACGAAGGTAAGACCTATCTGCTTCAAAAACTCTATCATGGCTCAGAACAAATCCGATTTACTTCGTAGGAAATGCTTGACACCAAAGATACCAGAAGATGTGAGGCTTTTCCAAATACACCATAACAACTGGCCTCAGTGCCTGACTGTTGTTTATCGGACGTCGATGGACAATGCCCCTGCCGGTCTTATAAAATGCCTGGCAACGGCTGCCTCATCGCGCCCGGAATTGAGCTCTGACCCGGCCCAGGCCCTGTCCTGTGCGAAATCTCGACCGGACAAGGAGGTATTACGATGGAGGAGACACCCGGGGTAACTGGCGGAAGTAAAGAAGGAGAGCTCGTTTGGACCAGGGAGGCCCTGGACTACCTGGAAATGGCGCCATCCTTCGTGAGAGACAGGGCCAGGAAGCGAATTGAGGAATACGCGCGACAGCAGGGGATCACAGAGATTACCGAAGACGTCGCGTACGCGGCAAGAGAAAAGAGCGGCAAGTAGAAGCTTCAAGTTTAAGTTGACTGACGCCCTATCGTTACGCCCGGCGTGACTCCCGGGTTCTTCTAAATTATTTTAACTTATCTTTTTCCGGCTTTTCTGGCTTCTCCGGCTCGGACGGACCGTCTATCTGCTGGCAGGAGATAGCCGCCACACGGTCGCCGGGATCAAGCCTCATGACATGAACACCCTGGCTGATGCGGCTGATAGCGCGGAGCCCTTCTACCGATGTCCGGATTACCATGCCGCCGACCGAGGCGATGGTCAACTGACATTCGCGGGGTATCTGGCGTACCGCCGCTATCTTACCCGTCTTTCCGGTCAGCTTATGAGCGATAACTCCCTGGCCGCCGCGCCGGATAACCCGATAAGTCTTAGTTTGCGTCAGCTTGCCGAAGCCGTTATCTGTAACCGTCAGAACGTAAGTGTCCTGCTTCTCGACATCCATTCGCACGATGTCCATACCGACCACCCTATCGCCCGGCGCCAGCCGGATGCCGCGGACGCCTGCCGCGGTACGGGATAGCGGACGGACGTCTTTTACCTGGAAGCGGATGCCCTTGCCCTCGCGGGTAACCATTATGACCTCATCCTCATTTCTGGCCAGCGCCGCCGCCACCAGCTCGTGTCCTTTCTGAAGTTTAATGGCAATCAGACCGTTGCTCCGAACTGAAGCAAACTCCTCCAGCGGTGTCCGCTTGACGGTACCGCCGGATGTCGCCATAAACAGGTACATCCCCGGCGTGAATTCGGTTACGGCAATCATGGCCGTGACATGTTCTTTGAGGTCGATACCGAGCAGGTTGACCAGTGCCGTGCCCTTGCTGGCGCGCGACTGGTCCGGCACCTGGTAGACCTTGAGCCGGTAGACACGGCCGCGGTCGGTGAAGAGCAGGAGATTATCGTGGGTATCGGCGGTAACAATGTGCCGGACGACATCGGCCTCACGCCCGACCATGCCGATAACGCCCTTACCGCCATGACGCTGGAGGCGCTGAATCGACTGCGGATAGCGCTTGATGTAGTCCTGGTTACTCATGGTAACAACGACGCGCTGGTGCGGGATAAGCTCTTCGAGTGTCTGCTCGACCGCCTCCTGCTGGCTTATCTCGGTGCGCCGGCCATCACCGTACTTTTTCTTAAGTTCGGTAGTTTCCTGGGAGATTACGCTCAGGATCTTACGCGGGTTAGCCAGAAGGTCTTCAAGGTAGGCGATGGTCTTGATGACCTCGGCGTACTCCTCGGCAATTTTATTGCGCTCCAGCCTGGCCAGACGGCGCAACTGCATATCGAGAATGGCCTGCGCCTGAATCTGTGACAGGCTGAACTTATTCATCAGGTTGGCCCGGGCCGATTCCGCCGTTTCGGAACGGCGTATGGTCTCGATAACCTGATCGATGTTGTCGAGGGCAATGCGGAAGCCTTCAAGGATGTGGGCGCGCTCTTTAGCCTTGTTCAGGTCAAACTTTGACCGGCGGGTAATAACTTCCTGACGGAACTCGATATAGTTAGTCAAGGCTTCCTTGAGGTTCAGGACGCGCGGTGCGCCGTGGACAAGGGCCACCATGTTGATGAAAAAGGCCGATTGCATCGGGGTATGCTTGAACAGGTTGTTAAGCACCACTCCCGCCTGGCCGTCTTTCTTAAGATCAATGGCAATCCGCATGCCTTCACGGTCAGACTCGTCGCGCACCTCGGCAATGCCCTCAATCTTGCGCTCCCGGGCAAGCTCGGCAATACGCTTGACCAGAGCCGCCTTGTCCACCTGATAGGGCAGTTCGCTAACAATTATTTGTGTCCTGCCCCCTCTGCCCTCAACTTCCTCGACGCGTGCCCTCACTACTACCTTGCCCTGTCCGGTAGCGTAGGCCTGACGGATCCCCTCGACTCCCATGATGATGGCGCCGGTGGGGAAGTCGGGTCCCTTGACATACTTCATCAGTTCATCGACCGTGGCCTCAGGGTTTTCAATGACATGGACGATAGCGTCACAGACCTCACTCAGGTTATGCGGCGGAATGCTGGTAGCCATACCGACGGCGATGCCGGCGGAGCCGTTGACCAGAAGGTTGGGAAGTTTGGCCGGCAGGACCGTCGGCTCCTGGAGCGAGTTATCAAAGTTCGGAGCGAACTCGACCGTATCCTTGTCGATGTCAACCAGCATCTCCTCGGAAATGGCGGAAAGCCGGGCCTCGGTGTAACGCATGGCCGCCGGCGGGTCGTTATCGACACTGCCGAAGTTCCCCTGACCATCAACCAGGGGATAGCGCATGGAAAAGTCCTGGGCAAGGCGAACCATGGCCTCGTACACCGGCGCATCGCCGTGGGGATGATACTTGCCCATGACATCGCCGACGATGCGGGCGCTCTTCCTGTAGGCGCTGTTGTGCCTTATGCCAAGTTCATGCATGGCGAAGAGGATACGCCGCTGGACCGGCTTCAAGCCGTCCCTGACATCCGGTAAGGCGCGGGAAATAATTACGCTCATGGCGTAATCGAGATAGGAGCTCTTCATCTCCTCCTCGATATTGATTGGCTTGATGACGCCGACCTCGGTCACGCTAAACTCCACTCTTGTCGCTTAGTTCTTCCTCAACGCGGGTGCCGTTATCCATCACGGTAAAACCATCCGGAAGGTGTTCTGGCTCTTCCTCCCCTTCCTCGGTTTCGGCGAACTCGAATTCGTCGAGGCTATCTTCAGCCCTCCGGAGCAAGGTCTCCTTGCCGCCTCTGAGTCCGGCCGCGGCTGCCGCCGGGAAGGAGAGCTTGCCTGCCTGCTTTGGATGCTGGTAGGTTTCGGTGATGATAATCTTCATCGAATCGCCATCAACGCTGACAACGGCGGCATCGTACTTGTTGCCGCCCTTCATAAGCTGGATCAGGCGGAGCTCGTAACGAGGCTCCACCCATCCCAGTACTTCTTTCTCGGCCGTTTCAACCTGCAGGTGCTTACCACGGGGTCTTAAGAATACCTGGTCGCCGGCGGCCATCTTGGCCAGAACGCTCCTGGGAGCAAGATGATAAAGGCGGACAACGCGGGACTTGCTGCTCTCCCAGACAAAGAACTCAGGCGCGACGGCGGCCTGCTGGGAGGGAGGCGGCCCTTCCTTTTGCTTCAAGAGAGAAAGTCGCTCCAGGTTCTTTCTGGCAATCTGGTTATTCGGCGCCAGTTCCAGCGCCCTGGCATAGGCATTCTTAGCCTCGGCAAAGCGGCCCAGCTCCATTAGCGCCCGGCCAAGCCGGTTGTGAGCATCCACATCGGTCGGGAAACCCTCCAGAAGGGCCTTGTTAGCGGCGACGGCCTCTTCCCAGCGGCTTTGTCTGGCCAGAGCTATAGCCTCTTCGACCAGCTCGCGCCGGGGACGGGCCTTGGTCTCCTCCTGATATGGCAATCTGCTTCCTCCGCTTCGTGAGCTTTCCAGAGATTATCCTCGTCCCATTGGGGAGCAGGGACAAGGAGGAAGGTCTTTCTTATTCAGCATATTGTATACGAACACCGTGACTATCTCAAGAGCAACGCGAACGTGAGGAGCGGCCAGAACCTCCGGCATTTTGACAACGCTCCCCGCTTTGCGGTACGCTATCGGAACTTTTCTTGGTTGAGGAGACTCTCATGGCAGAAGTACCAGGCCCGGTCACGGTAAAACAGAGGGTTGAAAAGGTGCTGGACCGCATCCGACCAAACCTTCAGGCCGATGGTGGTAACGTCCAGCTTGTTGATGTGCTTGATGGGGTGGTCAAGGTGAAGCTAACAGGTGCCTGCTTCGGCTGTCCCATGTCCCAGCTGACCCTTAAGATGGGGATTGAGCGTATGCTCAAGAGCGAAATCCCCGAGGTCAAAGAGGTACAGGCCGTAAATTAGGGCGCCGCTTCAGACTTTCTCCAGTTCAAACCCCTTGTGGAGCGCCCGTACCGCCTCGTTTACCTTATCCGCGGCGATTATGACCGTTATCCGGATCTCTGAGGTTGTAATTAGCTCAATATTGATGCCCTTTTCGGAGAGTATCCGAAACATCCTGGCGGCGTAGCCCGGCGTATTCTGCATGCCGGTACCGACGATGCTCACCTTGGCCATGGAAGCATCGGCGGTGACCTTCCTGGCACCGGCTGCTCTGGCGGCCGGCTCGACAATCTCCATCGCCTTTTTCATGTCGTTCTTGGCCACGGTAAAGGTGAGCTCGGCGACCCGGTCGATACTGGCAGTCTGTACAATGGTATCGACGCTTATCCCGGCTTTGGCCAGCGGCTCGAACAGCGCCGCGGCGACACCCGGTTTGTCAGGCACACCGACAACCGTTATCTGGGCCACGTTCAGGTCCTGAGTGATGCCTCTTACCTTATTCCTGACTTCCATCGGAATGCCTCCATGAATCAGCGTCCCCGGGGCCTCGACAAAGCTGGATGCCACCAGGATGGGGATATTATAAAGTTCGGCAAGTTCTACCGACCGGTTGTGCAGAACATTTGAGCCATAGGTTGCCATCTCGAGCATTTCCTCGAAGCCGATTTCCCTGAGTTTGACCGCCTCCGGCACAATGCGCGGGTCGGCGGTAAAGACACCCTCGACATCGGTGTACATCTCGCAGACCCTGGCGCCAAGCGCCGCCGCCAAGGCCACCGCCGTAGTATTCGAGCCACCACGGCCAAGAGTGGTAACATCGGTCGTATCGTCGGTAATTCCCTGAAAACCGGCGACAATAACAATGTGACCGGCCTCAAGTTCCCGCTGAATTCTGGCCGGGTCAACCCGCAGAATGCGGGCCGCACCGTAGGCCTTCTCCGTGATAATGCCCGCCTGGGCACCGCTCAGGCTGACCGCCGGGTAGCCCATGCTCTTGAGCGCCATGGCCAGCAGGGCACAGCTTACCAGCTCACCGGTGGACAGCAGGCAGTCCATCTCCCGCTTGTCTGGCTGATCGGTGATTTGCAAGGCAAGCTCGACAAGCTCGTCAGTGGTATCGCCCATGGCTGAGGCGACCACGACGACGCGGTCGCCTTTTTCTCTGGCCTTGATAATGCGGCGGGCGACGCTCTTAATCTTCAGCGCGTCGGCCAGGGAACTGCCGCCGTATTTCTGGACAATCACATTCATTGCCAACCGCCTGCGAACCTGTCCATCAGAGTATGCCCGGCCTCGATGAACACGCCGGACTTTTCGCCCTCCGCTTCGGTATACGACCGGGCGCCGCTGGCCGGGAAGCCCTCGCCCCAGACAACGAACGGTACCGGGTCGGGACAATGGGTGCGGATGGCGATAGGAGTAGGGTGGTCGGGCATAATCAGAAGACGCCAGTCCTTCTTTTTCGCAAACGACATGAACCGACCGATGACTTCGCGGTCGATAGCCTCAATAGCTGCTATTTTATCAGCAATCATGCCGGCGTGCCCGGACTCGTCGGGCGACTCCACATGGACCACGACCAGGTCGTGGTCTTTCAGTGCTTTCAGCGCCCCTTCGGCCTGGGCAGCATAATCATTATCGAGACCGGCGGTGACGCCGTCAATTTCGAGCACCGTCAGGCCGGCCATCTTCGCCAGACCGCGCAAGAGATCAACCCCGGATGTCATGGCCGCCCTGAGGCCGAAGCGCTTCTGAAACGGCGACAGTTCGGGTATTTCGCCGCTCGGCCAGAAGAGCCAGACCATGGAGGCCGGGACCTCGCCGCGGCTCTGGCGGGCCCTGTTGACCGGATGGTCCTTCAATACGTCCTGCGAGCGCATCATCAGGTCACGCAGGGTCTCACTCCCCGGCCCTTTAGGCAAATAGTCCTTTATCGGCTTGTCCGGGATATCGTGGGGAGGCGTGCAATCGGCGCCGAGAGCTTCCTTCCCGTCCTTTATCACCAGTATGTGCCGGTAGCCGACCCCGGGGTAGAAACGAAAGCGTTCACTACCGAGTTTTGCCTGCACGGCGTTGATCAACGGATGGGAGTCGGCGTCCTTGATATCGCCACAGCTGTAGCTCCACATGCGGCCGTCCTTAACCGCTACCAGGTTACAGCGGAAGGTGACCTCGTCTTTCTTGAGCGGGATGCCGAGGCTCCTGGCCTCGATGCCGCTCCGTCCCCGGTAGTAGACCTTCGGATCGTAGCCAAGCACCGAAAGGCAGGCGATGGCGCTCGACGGCTCCATGCCTTCGGGCACGGTACGGACCAGCCCGACAATACCCTCCCGGGCCAGCGAGTCCAGGTTGGGCTTCCTGGCCAGATCGAGGCAGGTCCTGTTGTTCCGCTCGGAGAGCGGCCATCCGGCCGCCCCGTCCATGATGATGACTCCGTACTTCATAGGCCCGTTCGAGAAATTATAACAACAAACAATTCCGCTTCAAAGATTGTATGCTGATATCATATTATCATTCCAATGAGGAGCATGAGTGACCGGGGAAATTGGAGGGCGGTTCCCCGCCGTGGTTGCGCGAATAGCCGGCTTCTCGTACAATATCGCAATCTGCGGGGCGTAGCGCAGCCTGGTAGCGCGCAGCGTTCGGGACGCTGAGGCCGGCGGTTCGAGTCCGCCCGCCCCGACCACTACGGGACCTTTTTCTTCGCCTCTTCCCAAAGGGCGTTCTGCTCGTCCAGCGTCAGCTTCTCAAGCCTGAGCCTGCGTTTCCGGCACAGCTCTTCCATACAGCGAAATCGGGCGGCAAAACGCTTGTTGGCCTCGCGCAGGGCGGCTTCAGGGTCAATATCTTGGCGCCGCGCGATGTTTACCAGTGTAAACAGCACGTCACCGTACTCTCTGGCTTTCTCCTCGCGGGATGCCGCCTTGTCCAGCTCCGAGACCTCCTCAGCCAGCTTGTCCATGATGCCGGAGACATCCGGCCAATCGAAGCCGACACCGGCCGCCCGCCGCTGGAGAGAGTTGGCCCGGGCCAGCGCCGGCAGGTCCCCGGGGACACTGTCCATCACCGACTTGCCTTCCGGCCGCTCCTCGCGCTTGAGCACCTCCCAGTTGGCAACGACTTCCTCGGGGCCGCTCACCATGGCCTCGCCAAAGACATGAGGGTGCCGGCGAATGAGCTTACGGTTAATGTTCTCAATCACGTCCTCAATCTTGAAGCGTCCCGCCTCGGAGGCCATCTGCGCCTGGAGCATGACGTGGAGCATGAGGTCACCGAGTTCGTCCCGGAGGGCAGTGGCATCATCCTTATCAATAGCCTCAAGGACCTCGTAAGCCTCCTCCAGAAAGCTGGTCTTAAGGGAGACCGGAGTCTGTGCCCGGTCCCAGGGACATCCCCGCGGGCCGCGAAGGCGAGCGACGATGCGCCGGAGGGTGACGAAGCTCCGCAGGTCCTTATATGGCGGCATACTTCCCCTTACTGGTTAGAAGAACAGAAGAAAAGTGTTGCGCCTCTTGAAGCCGCGAAGCCCCGACCACAGCCTCTACTGCCTGCGTCCCGAGCCCATGGCAATCATGATGAAGTAGAAGAGCTGGGCCACCGACTGCAGGGTCGCGGCGACATAAGTCAGCGCCGCCGCTGAAAGAACCGCGCTGGCGCCTCTGTAGTCTTCAACCGAGACCAGCCCGGCCGATTGAAGCATGGCCCGCGCCCGCCTGCTGGCGTCGTACTCGACCGGCAGGGTCACCAGCGAGAAGAGGACCACCAGCGAGAAGAGGAAAACACCAGCCCAGATGATGGTCACACCGAAGGCAGCGCCCATGCCCGCCAGGATAGCGCCGATGATAACGGCGACAAAGCCGAGCTGGCTTCCGATATTGGCCGCCGGCACAATCGAGGTACGGAACTTCATCATGGCATAGCCGGTGGCGTCCTGCACAGCGTGCCCGACTTCATGGGCAACAATCCCGATGGCAGCCACTGAAGCCCCGCTGTAGACCTGCGGAGAAAGACGCAGCACCTTCTTGCCGGGGTCGTAATGGTCGCTCAGCATCCCTTTGGAGACCTCGACCCTGAGCGAGCTGAGGCCGTTGGCCTGAAGTAGCTTATAAGCGGCCTCGGCGCCGGTGATACGGTTCATATTACCGATTTTGGACCACTTGCCGTAAGCCGAGCTCACCTTCGCCTGGGCGTAAATCATAAAGATGAGCGGCCCGATCATGACGAAAAACCACATCGGATCAAAGAAAAACATCGCTGCCTGACCTCAACACGAACAGTCTCAGCCGTGAAATTGTAGTTAAAAGGCGCCGGGTGCGTCAAGAACAGCGGGCAATCTCGTTATGGAGACTCATCCCACAACCGGGCTACTTCGGCCTTCCCCATAATGGCCTCAGCATGACACTTCCTGGTCCAGCACCGAGCCAACAAAGTCCCGCGAGCCCCGGAGAAACTCGTCAATTGCCAGTTCCCGCCTGCCCTCGAGCTGGACGCGGAGCAGGCCCAGCACCCCGCTGCCCGTTGCCACCCCAACCGGCGCCGGCGACCCAGCCGCCAGGGACAGGACCCTCCCCGGCTGGTCCGTTGCGACACCGAGCGGCACCGCCTCAATCACCTTGAGCCGATGGCCCTTCCAGAAGGTAAAACTTCCCGGCCAGGGGCTGAATGCCCGCACCCTCAACCACAGCTCCCTCGCCGGGAGCTTCCAATCAAGCAGGCCGTCCTGCGGCGTTATTACTCTGGTATAGGTCGCCCGGGCATGGTCCTGAGGCCGGGGCTTGAGCTTACCCTCCACCCAGAGCGGCACCGTCTGCGCCAGCAGGTCCGCCCCCACCCTGGCCAGCCTTTCCGTCAGCGACCCGGTCGTATCCTCCGGCAGGACCGCTGATGGCACCTGTGCCAGAACCGGCCCGGTGTCCATACCCTCGTCCATCAGCATGATGGTGACACCGGTCTCTTCATCGCCGGCAAGGATAGCTCCGGCTACCGGCGACGCCCCCCGGTGCTTCGGCAAAAGCGAGGGGTGGACGTTAAGACAGCCGAGCCGCGGCAAGTCCAGCACGTTCTTACGGAGTATGTGGCCGTATGCGGCGACGACGATCAGGTCCGGCTTCAACGCGGCCAGTTGCTCAAAAGCCTCCGGGGCGGAAAGCCTCTCCGGCTGGAAGACCGGGATACCCAGGGCCGCGGCCGACCTTTTTACCGGAGATTCGGCCAGATGCTGGCCGCGCCCGGATGTGCGGTCAGGCTGGGTGAAAACACCCGCTACCTG
>DAOUCU010000072.1:0-3688 GCA_034431935.1 Dehalococcoidia bacterium
GGAGGGAAACATGACCAGGGTTGTTTTCGAAAAAGCGCTCAGAGACCTCCAGGACCAGATGCTTTTGCTCGGGAGCATGGTCGAAAAGACTATCACCCGGAGCATCGAAGCGCTCAAGGCACGCGACCTTGCCGCGGCCAAACAGATTGTGGCTGATGATGAGAAGATTGACCTGAAACGTTTTGAAATTGAAGAGAAGGGCATTGACATCATCGCTACCCAACAGCCGATGGCCAGCGACCTGCGGATAATCATCGCGGTGCTGTCAATCATCACCGAGCTCGAACGGATGGGAGACCACGCTGAGGGCATCGGCAAGGTCACCATTCTTCTCGGAGACGAACCACCTCTCAAACCGCTCGTCGATATCCCGCGCATGGCAGAAAAGGCAACTTCGATGTTAAGGCGCTCGCTCACCGCTTTTGTCGAGCGCGACCTGGAGGCAGCTAAGAAGATACCGGCTGAAGACAGCGAGGTTGACCAGCTTTACGACCAGGTCTACCGGGAATTGCTGTTTTTCATGCTACAGGATCCCAAGACCATTACCCGGGCCACCTACTTACTGTGGATTGCCCATAACCTAGAACGCATTGCGGACCGCGCAACCAACATCGCCGAGCGCGTCGTTTTTATGGTCACCGGCAAGTATCAGCAACTGCACATCAGCAAATACTAGAATTATCCGGCAACTGGGTGAGCTCGTCCAGATATACTGGCGACACTGCAATAGTGTCATCAAGATAGGCAATCTGGTTATTCACGGGGCCCTCCGCCTGCGTCGCATCCCGGAACTGAGCCGTGAGGCCAATGCTCGCCTGGCCTGGTTCGATTTCTACCGGGCGTGCCGCGGTAATGCGTCGTTGACCTGCCGGCATTTTGCCATTTCCCGGCACACCTTACGAGTACAATGACTTTACAAAGCTGGTTTCCCGCCCTAAAATACTTTTGGGGAGGGGCGGTTAGCTCAGTGGTTAGAGCGCCTGCTTCACACGCAGGAGGTCATAGGTTCAAGTCCTATACTGCCCACCATACTCCACAGTAGGCAGAACTCCCATACTCTGACTATTATTCATTTGGATGCTAGTACGACACCAGGACGTGCAAGTATTGGAGACTATCAGACCAGCAGCTGACGCACCTGGTCCATTGCAGGTAATACGCAGTGCCCCTCGGCGACGAAAAACACAAAGTAATATTCGAAGCACTTAAGGCCATACTTGGCGACGACATGGTAACTGATGATGCCGGAGTGGTCGAGGCATACAGCCGCGACTTCTACGCCGCCAGCGTACTTAAGCGCGGCGTCCCGGAGTTCATAGTTCTGCCCGGAACGACCGAGGATGTACAACAGATAGTCAGGCTGGCCAATCGCCTCGAGTTTCCGTTCTCGATGATGGGGTCAGGGCTGATCTGGCTTCTTATCGGGGCCGCCGCACCTTATTGGTGCATAATTGATCCCAAACGTATGAACTCGGTCGAGATAGATGAGCGAAACCAGTATGCCATAATCGAGCCATCCACCACACATGCCCAGTTGCATGCCGAAGCCATAAAACGCGGGCTGTGTGTTGGCATCCCAGAGGCCGGCGGGCAGTCCTCGAGCATGGCTAACCATCTGTTTATGGGCATGCATGGCACAGCCTACCGCAGTGGCTATGCCAGCCGCAACATCCTCGGTCTGGAATGGGTGCTTCCCTCGGGAGATATAGTCCGTACCGGTTCTTTGGCACTTGGCAACGGGGACTACTTCTGGGGCGAAGGTCCCGGAGTCGATATCAGGGGCCTTGCCAAGGGTGAACTGGGCCATTTCGGGTCTCTTGGCATAGTCACTCGCATGGCCGTTAAGCTGTTTCGCTGGCCGGGCCCAAGAGTATTCCCCACCGAGGGCGTGACGCCAGCCAAGAAGTCCGTACTGCCAGCAGAAACCTTCAAATGGTTGATGTTCACCTTCCCAACGATAGAGGCTATGGCTGATGCTATGTATGAGGTCGGCAGGGCTGAGATAGGAGCCATGCTCCATCACTGGCCGGCGGCCTATTTCAACTGGTGGTGGGCCAAGTCGCGTGAGGAGTACTGGACAACCTGGCAGGAAGAATACTGGCAGAGAAACTGCTGTCATCTGCTTGCAGTCTGCCTGTGGAAATACACGTCGGCCAGGCAAATGGCCTACGAGGAGCGTGTCCTCAATAAAATCGCCAGAGAGTTCGGCGGGGTGCCGCTGGCATCAGAGGTCTTTGCCCGCTGGGTACCATATGCCGCCAACAACTGGATCCGTGACACCAACGGTTGCCGCATGATGCGCCCGGCCGGTGCCTTCGCCACTAACCTGATCGAACAGGACACGATAGATAACGCTGTCGCCAGCATGACGAGGGTATGGGAGATAACCGACCGGTACCAGCCTCCCGTCCTCGACTCAGGTCACTCCGACTGGATAACCGCCTACGATCTCTGCCACTTTGCTGCTGGCGAGGTGGACTTTCCGCACGATAAAACAGAGGAGACCTGCCGGGCAGTCATCGCAAATTCCAACGAGATTATCAACAGGGATATGAAGGAGGGCTTCCCTGAGTTATCAGTAGCAGTTGCTCCGGCCAATCGTGTGGGGACAGCTTTCGCCAACTTCCACAGGGTGCTGAGCCAGCTAAAACGGGCTCTTGATCCCAACAACGTGGCGAATCCATCACGTTTCATTGATATGCGGAAGGTACATACAGAAACCAGCAATCAAAGACTGTGACGTTTCACGCGCAAATCAGCGCTCCGGCAGTCAGAGTTCTCCGCTACACCAACGAACTACTTTCAGTCTTGCCGTCCCCACCTTGATTTCTGGCTCACATGGACGGCTGGCGGACTTCTTGAGATCCTGGCCATGGACAATGGGCTTCAGCTTGCTGCGGTAGCGTTGAGACGAAATGGTGGAGCTGAGGGGACTCGGACCCCTGACCTCCTCCGTGCAAAGGAGGCGCTCTCCCAGCTGAGCTACAGCCCCGCGAAGTAAGCCCCATTCTAACGCACGAACAACTGACCGTCAACGGCAGCAATTGACCATCAGCACCTTCTACAGCTATCCTAAATGGCATCATGAAAACACCCGTGACGATCGACAACATCGATCAAAAGGTTCTGAATTATGTTCGACACCACGCGCTAATCAAGCCGGGAGACTGCATTGTTGTTGCCGTATCCGGCGGAGCCGACTCCGTCTGTATGCTCCATATCCTGAACGAACTCCGTCTCGGGCTCGGTATCAGGCTCCATGTCGCTCATCTCGACCATGGCCTGCGCGGTACCGAAGGCCGGGCTGATGCTAATTATGTCAAGAGACTGGCAGGAGGTCTAGGACTTCCGGTAACCATTGGAAAGACCGATGTCCGCGCCTGGCAAACAACGACGCGCACCTCTCTTGAGGAAGCCGCCCGTGATGCTCGATACCGATTCCTTGCCGGAGTATCCAAGAAGGCCGGTGCAACCGCAGTCGCCGTCGGCCATACCCTCGACGACCATGTAGAAACCGTGCTCCTTCACGTAATCCGGGGTACAGCGCTGGTCGGGCTTCAGGGACTCCGGCCGAGCACCGAACTCACCATGACCCGCAACATGCACCTGAGGGTCATCCGGCCTCTGTTAACTATTTCAAGAGAAGAGACCGCTGCCTATTGCTCAAAGCTTAGCCTCGGCCCAAGGA
>DAOUCU010000073.1:0-2070 GCA_034431935.1 Dehalococcoidia bacterium
CCCGCCGACAGCCAAACCTGGCCGCGACATCCAGAACCAGGTTCGCCATTCGGTACGCCTTCCAGCCTTCGGCGTACATCCTCCCACTGTCAGCCGGCTGTTCCTCGCCGACAAAGATTATCAGGTCCTTATTCCCCAGTCTTTTGTAGTAGAACTTACTACCGGGAAACTCCATCTCCTCCAGTACACCGGCCCTGATGATAACTCTCTTGGGGTAAAAGAAATCCCACGGCTCTATTTCTCCGAATTCTTCGGCACCAAGCTGCGCCCTCAAGGTATCAGCGGCAATCAGGCCAATGTTGCCAATCCCCGGCCAGCTGGCTACCATGTCGGGTTTTCTAAGTCTGGTTCCCGATAAAGTCTGACGCCCAACGCCCAACCTCAGCTAAGTTTTCCCTCACCTGCCCAGCTTGTCTGGTCTGGAAGTTAACAAATGAGTCAAGTTTTTGTCAGGGCGCGAGCCTGGCATCATGGATAAGGGAATCGAGGGCCTGGTCAAAACGGAGCCACGCCTGGGCCAAGCGGGAATTGTGTTGAGGCGACAACGGGTCGAGTTGGCGTAGTCCGGGTCGGAGGATACGGACGTAGCTCTTGGCAAAGAAGAAGGCGAGGCGCCGCCCGAGTAGAGTAAGGACATAGTGGTGGGTTCCGTCGAGGCGCTGGATAAGGCGTTTGCGTCTGAGCCGGCGGAGGTCATAGGTCATCTGACGGCTGGTGTAATGGGGCTGACCGAGATGGGCGGCGACCAGGGGACGCAGGGTGGCGTTGGTGAAGCCGTCGGGCAGATGGCAGAACTGGCACAGGCTGGAAAAGAGGGCCATAACGCGGGGGTCACCGAAGCGGAGTCCGGGAGCGCGTTGGCCGTCAACAGAGGACGGCAGCACGACCTGCTGAAAGGAGTCGGCGCTGATGGCGCAGCGCTGACTCATGCGTTGGGCATCCAGAAGACGCCGGTTAGCCTCTCGGCCGATAGTACGCAGGTCGGGTAGGTTAGTGAGACTGCGGCCGATGCCGAAGTCATGGGTATCATTGATGGTAGTTTCGGTGCGCAGGGCACGGCCCTGCTTGTAGTATTGCTTGATTCGGGAGCGTTTGTAGTCGAGATGCAGGGAAGGGTCGACATCAGAGGTAAGGATTCGGGTGCGAAAGCGGCCGGGTGTACGCCTGGTAACTCTGCGTCCGAAGATAAGCTGCACGCTGCTGGGGCGTCCCAGGTCGATATGGTCTCGTATGACTTCCTCGAAGAACTGACGTCCGGAAAGGGGGCGGTCGAAGACCTGGGTAAGGCTGACCTCGAATTGGAGGATAGAGAGGTCGTGGTAATAGCCTGCCCTTCGGTCTTCGGCGGTAAGGGGTTGCGGCAGCACCGCCATCCAGCGGCGGAAGAAAGCCTGGACATGGGAGGCGCTGAGCTGGTCACAGACCTCCTGCACCGTGGCGGCATCGGGGGCATCGAGCAGGCAGTTATCGAGGGCAGTGAAAGGTATACCCCGTTTCTGAAGCTGGCGCTTGACCCACTCATGTCCATTAAGCCAGACCCGGCCGGCGAAAGGGGCATAGGAGCAGAGCTTAATAAACGAAGGGCCAAAGTCCCGGTCGAGGATATAGAAGTAGTAGTGGTTAACACAGGCGCTGGCGCGGGCGAAGTCGTAGTGGGGGACGCCGGAGGAATTGCGCCTGGGCCGGTAGGAGCGAAAGGCGGTTGTCTTCTCCTGAGCGATGCCGATGAGTACTACCCCCTCCCTGCCGGAGGCACGCTCGAAGTAGGGTTGAGCAACCCTCTCCTTTCGCTGGCCTTTCTGGAAACGAACGATGGGAATGGACTGCTCTTCGGCAAAGCGCTCTACAGAGGCGACAAAGTCCCTGGTAAGGTGGCCTAACAGAGCCGGTGAGGGAATTGGCTGCTGGCGGTGCTTCACCAGGAAGGTAACCAGATGGCCGGGGAGTTGCAATATGGGGATATAGGCGTTGAGATAGAGGCGGTCGATGCATTCGCACTGGAAAACAACATGCTGGTCGAGTATAGTATTGATGTTCGGCATCGGTATCTCCTTGAGAGGTAGTCATCAA
>DAOUCU010000074.1:0-30979 GCA_034431935.1 Dehalococcoidia bacterium
AAGCGCTGGTTCTCAAGCATAAGGAATTCGGGGAAGCCGATAAAGTCTTGACGCTGTACACACTGGAGTACGGCAAGATCCGGGCGGTGGCCAAGGGTGTCCGAAGGCCTGGGAGCAAGCTCGGCGGGCACCTCGACCTTCTCACCCACAGCCAGTTATTTCTGGCCCACGGCCGCAATCTCGATATTGTTACCCAGGCGCAGACCATTGACGCCTTTCTTAATCTCAAAAGTGACCTTGACCGACTTTCATGCGGTCTATATGTAGCCGAGCTTGTCGACTGTTTCACCGAGGAGCGGATGGAGAGCCGGGCGGTCTTCGATCTGACACTGAACACTCTCCGTTATCTAGCGGACTCTTCATTTCCAAATACTGCACTCAGATACTTTGAACTGCATCTTGTCCACCATCTGGGTTACCGGCCCGAGCTTCATAGCTGTGCTTCATGCGGTGCGCCTCTCCGGCCGGTCGCAAACTTCTTTCATCCGGTCAGCGGCGGCGTCCTGTGCCCGGGATGTGCTCTGAATGTAACCCATGTCCGTCCGCTCAGTCTCAATGCCTTTAAAATACTGCGCCTGTGGCAGGACTGCAACTTCGATGACGCCTTTCGGGTCAGGGTGAACGGGGAACTGGCCGGCGAGCTGGAGATGGTGATGAGGTCGTATGTGAAGTACCTGCTTGAACGGGACCTCAAGACTGCGGAGTGGCTGGATAGGCTGAAGCGTGACAGGCTGTTTGGTAATCGGGCCGGGCCAGCGGGCATTGACAGCGGCGGTGCCGGGGACTACAATTCCGCCTCAATCGGCAGGTAGCTGTAATGTACAGGCTGGTCAGTGGCTTACCGCACTCCAGGCGGTTGGGGGCCGAGTTTTAGTCTCCGCTTCGGGCGATTCGGAGAGACCGGTATTCGTTTCTCCGGTCAGATTTCCGTTTATGACTGCCGAATCATACCATCCAAAGCCAGGCGACAGGGTTGTCCGCATTCGCCGTCTTAAGGCGCATCCTTTAAGGCGTGTGATGGGAATTCCGGCGCTTTTCAGTACGTCTTACGGTGATGTCGGTTCGTCGATTTACTACGCATTGGGTTTGGTAGCGATGGTGTCATTGGGAGCGACACCAGTGGCACTCGGTATTGCCGCGATATTCTTCGTTTGTACGGCGCTGACCTATGCTGAAGGGACGGCGATGATTCCCGAAGCCGGCGGCTCGGCAACGTTTGCCCGGCATGCCTTCAATGACCTGTCAGGATTCATATCCGGGTGGGCGCTAATGTTCGGCTATATCGTCACCATTGCCATTTCGGCCTACACCATACCGTCCTATCTCGCTTTTTTCTGGCCGGTACTTAAGGAATCGGCTTTTTTAGGCACCTTAATAGCTATGGCTGTGGTGGTCTTCCTGATACTTATCAACGTCCTTGGAGTTCGGGAGTCTTCGGTCTTCAACTTAGCGCTCGCTATTCTGAGCCTCCTTACGCAACTGTTGTTGATAATACTGGCATTTATCTTTCTTTTCTCACCATCAGTCTTTCTTGAGCGCGTTGCTAACTACTGGCCATCCACCAGCAACCTGCTATTTGGTGTGGCCATAGCGGCTATCGCTTATACCGGGGTGGAAACAGCCTCCCAGATGGTGGAGGAAGCGAGGCGCCCCCGGGTAAGTGTGCCGAGGACACTGACATTACTCATATTCGTGGTGGTCATCATCTTTGGCGGCATTTGTGCCGCCGCCTTTTCCGCTATGACGCCTGAAGAACTGGCTACGGACTGGGCAAAGGACCCGGTGGCGGGTATTGCCCGCGGTATTTTGCTTTCACTAACGCCAGAGAAAGCGGCAATGAGCGGTGACCCGCTCACCACAATGGCTCTTACTCAATTATTCGGCATATTGCATAATCTTTTGCCGGTGCTGGTATCGGTGCTTGCGGCTACGATTCTGTTGATAGCGACCAACGCCGGCCTCATGGGCATATCCCGCCTGGCCTTTTCGCTGGGCCGTTTACGTTTGATACCAGAGGGACTGTCGCGGATTCACCCGCACTTCAAGACGCCGTATCCTTCTATTGTCCTCTTTGGTCTGGTGGCAATCATACTTCTGGCTCCGGGATTTTTCTGGCCGGGTGTCTTTGAGAGTCTGGGTGGGCTCTATGCATTCGGCTCGATGCTGTCCTTCAGCTTTGCCCACGCCTCTATCATTAGTCTCAGGATACGCAAGCCGAACGAGGGACGGCCGTTTAAGCTGGGATGGAACATCAAAGTGGCCGGACGCGAACTGCCGTTGAGCGCGATTTTCGGTCTGCTTGGCACCTTGTCCATCTGGATTGTCATTCTCATCTTGCAGCCAATAAGCCGCTATGTCGGGTTTGCCTGGATGATTGGCGGCGTGGCCATGTATCTAATCTATCGCATGCGTACCGGTGTGAAAGGGGGAGACATTGCGGCTACTCCGGGTCCGACTTATAATGGACGTCTGCCATGATGAAGCTAAGCCGGATTCTTGTACCCGTCAGCGACGATATTGCGGCGGAGGAAGGACTAAAGCTGGCCTGTTTTTTGGCCCGACAGTCGAAAGCAAAAGTATACGTTGTCTATGTGATTGAGGTGAAGCGGAGCTTGCCTCTCGATGCTCAGATCCCGGGTGACATAAAGATGGCGGAGCAGGTGCTGACGCGGGCTGAGGACATTGCTGCTGATGAGGACTGCGAGATCGAGACTGACCTGCTACAGGCCAGGGATGTGGGCAGTGCTATTATTGACGAGGCGCAGGAACGGGCGGTTGATCTTATCGTAATGGGTACTGAGCAGAAGAAACGTTTTGGTTTCTACCATGTAAGTGATACCATTTATCATGTTATGCGCTACGCGCCGTGTCGGGTAGTGCTCCTGCAAAAGCCGCCGGGGGGCAAAAACAAGGAATGAACATTGTCATCATGGGGTGTGGGCGGACAGGTGCGCAACTGGCCTCGAGTATGGATGCCGCAAAGCACAAGGTAGCGGTAATCGATATCAGCACGGGAAGTTTCGCCAGGTTGCCAGCGTCTTTCAGCGGTGTTGCCCTGCTCGGCGATGGGACTGATGAAGAGGTACTACGTAAGGCAGGGATTGAGCAGGCCGATGCTTTCGTGGCGGTTACCCAATCCGACAACCGCAACATCATGGCCGCTCAGATAGCCAAATACGTATTCCACGTGCCCCGGGTCATCTGCCGCATTTATGACCCGCTAAGGAAGGATGTTTATGAGGCGCTGGGACTTGAGGCTATCAGCCCGACTACGGTGTTTGCAGAACTGATCAAGGATCAACTGGAAGCCGAGCCACAGAGGTGAGGCGCCGATGTATATTGTGATTGCCGGCGGCGGCATGGTTGGCTACTACCTGTGCCGGGCATTGCTGGCAGAAGGGCACGAGGTAATTGTCATCGAAAAAGACCGACGTCGCTTCCAGCGGGGCGAAGACGAACTGGGCAGTGTCTTTATGCTTGGTGATGGTTGCGAAGCCTCGGTACTGGCTGAAGCCGGCATTGAAAGGGCCGATATCTTCATCGCTGCCACCGACCAGGATGAGGACAATCTTGTGGCCTGCCAGGTCGCCAAGTACCGCTTTAACGTATCTAAAACGATTGCCCGCATCAACAACCCGCGCAACGAGCCGATTTTCAGGCAGTTGGGCATTGACCGTACGGTTAGCCAGGTTAAGCATATGCTTGAGGACATTGAGGAGCAGATTCCGACGCATATACTGGCCCGGCTCTTCACTCTGGCGGATGTTGGCCTTGAAATCGTGGAGCTTAAGGTTTCGGCCGACTCGCCGGTGGTTGGTCGTCATGTGAGTGAACTGTCTTTGCCGGAGAACTCGGTTTTTTCACTGTTGCTCCGCGAAGGTGAGAAGCCTCAGGTGCCGGCGTCAGACGTGGCCATCATGCCCGGCGACCGGATAATCGCTGTTACCAGTCCCGAGGGCGAGCCAGCGCTTCTGGAGTTATTCAGTCCGAAACGTCCCGGTGGCAAGAATGGTTAAGGTGGCTTTCCAGGGGGAGCGGGGTGCTTACAGTGAGGAAGCGGTGATGCGCTTCTTTGGGGAGGCCGAACTGGTACCGTGTCCCGTGCTGGGCGACGTTTTTAAGATGGTTTCCACCGGTCAGGCGTCTTTCGGTGTGGTGCCGCTCGAGAACTCCCAGGCGGGTAGTATTAACGACAGCTACGACCTCCTGCTCAGCTATCCGCTCAATATTTATGGCGAGGTCTTTGTGCGCGTCAGTCATTGCCTGGTGGCCCTGCCCGGCGAAAAACTGGCGGCCATCAAGACGGTCTATTCCCACCCGCAGGCAATTGCCCAGAGTGAGGAATTCCTGCGCAGGCTTAATGTCGAGATTGTGCCGACGTACGATACGGCGGGAAGCGCCAAGATGATCCGGGAGAAAGAATTGAAGGGCGCCGCGGCCATCGCCAGCCGCAACGCCGCCCGCATTTACAATCTTGAGATACTGGCCGAGCATATCGAGACCAACCCCAATAACTACACCCGCTTTGTCGTCATTTCGGAAGAGAGGGCCAAGCGGGCAGAGAAGAACAAGACTTCACTGGTCTTCGCCGTCAAGAACGTGCCCGGAGCGCTGTATTCCATTTTGGGTGCTTTTGCTAACCGTAATATCAACCTCACCAAGCTCGAGTCGCGCCCGCGTCGTGACCGGCCGTGGGAGTACACCTTCTACGTTGACTTTGAGGGGCATCGCGAGGATGATGCCTGGCGCGAGGCCCTGAACGATGTCCGCGAAAAGGCAACTTTCGTCAAGATTCTCGGCTCGTACCCGCGGGCCGAGGAGTAGGGATGAATTTGTCTCTCTGACACCGGATACGTGTCTCAATCGGGATGATATACTGGTTGACTTGACTTGACGTTCAGCTTAAGATTGGGCCATGTTTGGCGGTTCGTTCAAAGAGGCGGTCAGGCGCGACCCGCTTGTCCGTCTTTTCCGTAAGCTGACGGCACCACCGGATCCGGCTCAGTGGAACTACAAGAGGGCCCGTAAATATCTCGATTATCGGAGTAAGGACTTTAACTATAATTTGGCCATTGCCCACTTTAAAGAGGCAGTCCGGCTGGTGCCGGCCCATCCTTTGTATCACTGCAGTCTCGGCGAGGCCCTGCTTTCGGCGCCCTCGATGGCAGTCTTCCGCGGGATAAGGCCAGACTTCAGTCTGAGACGCGCGGTGGAACTGGCGGTACCGGAACTGCAAAAAGCAATCAGGCTGGCGCCGGAATTCGCCTGGCCGTATTACTTACTGGCGGTGGCACATGAATATCAGGGCCAGCTTGATAAGGCCCGGCAGTTGTGTCGCCAGGCGCTGGCTACCGATATGCCTAAGGAGGCCAAGGCCACGTTTGAAGCTTATCTGAAAGCACTCGACGAGTATCCAGAGCGTATCCGGGATACGGAAAAGATCCGTCAGATGCAGGAGGAATGCCTCGCCAGACTGAATAAGGTGATGTCACTGCGCGATGCCGGCAAGTACAGGGAAGCAGAGAAAGAACTTGAAGAAGTGAGTAAAGTATCACCGGGTGGAGCGTGGTTATTCGACACATTATGCAGGCTCGGGACCTCCTCTTAAGTTTTAAGGTAGATTGCCGTTAGATGCAGGGTATCTAGCACCAAGTTCTCCTCTGGATTGAGCTTACTAATGGTTCTTGGTACGGTGTAAGCTATATGGTGAACATCAGGTGGCTGGTTTTTGACGCGGTCCTCGGCGGGATTCTCAAGGAAGGTGCACTTATTGCAGTTGCCTTGTGGGTGTTGCCGGCGATGGGATACTACTTACCCCTGTGGGTCATCGTCGTTATCGGTCTGGCGCTGGCAGTTCAGTCCGGCTTTTCATACGTCATTGCGGCCCGTCTTCTTAAGCTTAAGCCGGTCACCGGCCCGCAGACGATGATTGGCAAGCGCTGTGTCACGACCACAATATTGAATCCTGATGGCTACGTTAGAATCGATGGTGAACTGTGGCGGGCAGTTTCTGCTGGCGGCGCCGTTGCAGCCGGTATGACGGTGCTGGTCGTCGCAGTTGATGGCATGTCGTTGACGGTGAGAGTCGAGCCATCTTTGTAGTTCTGGCATGTACGGTGAACAAACGGTTCGTGGTAAGATAACGCAGCCAGCGATATGAACATCGTCATTTACGAAGATATGCCACGGTATGACGCTGGCATGAAGATCGTTCTGGCCGTTCCGGTGGCGATTTTCGTAATCACCGCAATACAGGTATACATAAGTGAAGGCATCGAGTCGGCTCTGTTTATAGTGGTTCCCTTCGCAGTAGTATGTTTGATTTTCTTACTGGTAATGCCGAGACATTATCAGGTACTTGACGACCGCGTTAGGGTAGTGTTGGGAGGTCCCTTCTCAATCGGCTATTCATTCTCTGGTGTGAAGGAAGTTGTGCAACAAAGAAGCCTCTGGCCAAGTATTAACTTCGTGACGGCGTTATCTTCGAAGCGTGTGGTTTATATAAGTCGTTTCAAGGGGATGCCGGTGGCGATTACTCCGACCGACCCACAGGCATTTATCAGCGCCGCCGGGCGGGCGATGGCCTCTTGGAAGCGGATTGGAGGAGAAGGATGATCCAGCCGCTTGAATGGACGGGGTCCGCACTTCGAGTAATTGACCAGACGAAGCTGCCTTCAAGGCTGGTCCGGCTGGACCTGTATGATTACCGTGGCGTGGTAGAAGCGATCAAGACTATGCGGGTGCGTGGGGCACCGGTAATCGGTATTGCCGCCGGGTACGGCATCGCGCTCGGCGCACGTGGCATCAGGGCTGATTCAAAGCGCGACTTCATGAGCAAGCTCGAGGTAATCATCAGAGACTTCGCCGCCAGCCGGCCAACGGCGGTTGACCTTTTCCATGTTATTGACAGGATGCGCGCTGTCGCGCAGAAGGCAGATTTAGGTGACATCGGGCGCATGCTTTCAGTCGAGGCCAGGAAGATTCATGCTTGGCAGGCAGCGGCCACCAAGCGTATCGGCAGGTTTGGCGCCGGGCTGATACCGGATGGGGCCACGGTGTTGACGCATTGCAACGCCGGGTCTTTGGCGGCCGCCGGGATCGGGACGGCTCTGGGCGTCATTGCGGAAGCAGTCAGACAGGGTAAAAAAGTGACAGTGATGGCTGACGAAACGCGGCCGCTACTGCAGGGTGCGCGGCTGACCGCATGGGAGTTGAAGCAGGTAGGAATCCCGGTTACGATAATCACGGACTCGATGGCCGGGCATTTTATGAAGCAGGGTGTAATTGATTGCGTTATCGTGGGTGCGGATCGTATAACCGCAAACGGCGACTTCGCCAACAAGATTGGCACTTATACTCTGGCAGTACTGGCCAGGGAAAACGGCGTACCTTTCTACGTGGCGGCACCGTTGTCCAGTGTTGACGTCTCCGTGAAATCGGGTGATGATATTCCTATCGAAGAGAGGTCGGAGCGTGAGGTGACGCACCTCGGAGACAAACGTTTAGCGCCGCGCGGCGTCCCGGCGCGCAATCCGGCCTTTGACGTTACTCCGGCTGAGTATGTTACTGCTATTATTACTGAGCGGGGGATCGTAGTTAGACCGAGCAGGCGCAAAATATTGAAATTATTCAAGGAGAGCAACTGATGCCCGGAGCAAGAATTGGAGTAATCGGCGGCACCGGACTGTACCAGATTGAGGGTATGAAGTCGTTCCAGGAAGTCCGGCCCAAGACGCCGTTTGGCGACCCCAGTGATGTTATCGTTATCGGAGAACTCGATGGTCATAATATAGCGTTTTTACCACGGCATGGCCGGGGGCATGTCCTCCTTCCCACCGAGGTCCCGTATCGCGCTAATATTTACGCGCTCAAATTACTCGGCGTAGAACAGATTATCGCGATCAACTCCTGCGGTAGTCTTAAGGAGACGGTGAAGCCGGGCGATTTGGTGATACCCGACCAGATAATTGACCGTACCCGGAGTCGGACCAGTACTTTTTTCGGTAATGGCCTGGTGGCGCACATTCCCTTTTCGGAGCCGTTTTGTCCGGTGCTTAGCAAGGTACTTTACGATGCCGCAAAGGCTGTCGGCGCCAGGGTGCATCTGGGGGGGACATGTATTGTCATGGAGGGTCCCGCCTTTTCAACCGTGGCCGAATCGCGGCTCTATAAGACATGGGGTGGTGATATCATCAACATGACAATGTTGCCGGAAGCCAAGCTGGCGCGCGAGGCCGAGATGTGCTACGCATCGATTGCCTGCGTCAGCGATTACGATAGCTGGCGTCAGAAAGGCACCTTTGAGCCAGTCCGGGCAGACATGGTGGTGACGGTAATGCATGGTAATATCAGCACCGCCAAGCAGATAATCAAGAAAGCTGTGGGCAAAGTGCCCGGCGATCGGAAATGCGAGTGCCACGAGGCACTGAAAACAGCTATTATTACCGACTCATACAAGATATCAAGGTCGGCAAAGAAGGACCTGAGCCTTCTCATCAGTAAATACTCTGGCTGAGAGCATGGCAGATAAGGTAAAGTTCGGTTGTCTGGCCACAGGCATCGGCACTATGCCTGATACTGATGCCAGTGCCGCCTGCCGTCGCGTGTTCCGGCATTTGAAGGATGTCCCGTTCTGGCCGCAATTGCCGAAGCGCTCACCAAACGAGAACATGTACCTCCAGTTCAGCGAAGGTTTCCCGGGGATCACGGTTGAGAACGACCATATTTACGCGGGGAAATCGGATGATTTTGACAGCAGACTGGAGAAGGTATATGTGGCCTATCTCGAGAACCGGCCGGATGACTTTGCCGTCAGCCGCGACTATGCCGCCGGTCTTCATGCCTTCATAAGCCACAAGGACGAGCATCCCCGGTTTGTCAAAGGGCAGGTGACCGGGCCGATAAGCTGGGGTCTGGTGGCCACGGACCGTCAGCAAAGGGGCATCATCTACGATGAGACACTTGGCGACACTGTAGCCAGGTTCCTGAGGCTGAAAGCGGCGTGGCAGGAAAAACTGTTGAAATCCATGACTGAAAACACCATCATTTTTGTTGATGAGCCGTATTTGACATCGCTGGGGTCGGCTTTCGTATCTATCCCGCGGGAACGGGTGGTCAACCTTATTGGCGAAGTTCTATGCGGCATTGAGGGCATCAGCGGAGTCCACTGCTGTGGCGGTGCCGACTGGTCACTCATGCTGGCACTGCCGACCGACATTATCAGCTTTGACACCTACAACTATGCCCAGTCACTGGGGTTATATCCCGACGACGTCAAAGCTTTTCTTCAACGCGGCGGCACCATTGCCTGGGGTATTGTGCCGAACGACGAGGAGACGCTGGCCGGTGAAACAGTTGCCAGTCTTAGTGACCGTCTTGGCGAAGCCATGGCGCCGTTCACCCGCGATGGGATTTCGTTCCGGACGATGCTGGAACAGGCTCTGGTCACACCTTCATGCGGCCTGGGTTTGTTATCCTCGGAGGCCGCCGACCATGCCCTTTCCCTGCTCACCGGGCTGTCGGAGAAGCTAAGACAGCGTCTGTAGACGTGAGCGCCGGTATTGAAGAAAGCGGGCCGTCTGTAGAAGTGTTTTGCCTTCCCTGTCAGGAAAAGTCGCAGTGAAAGGTTCACGAAGTGAACAAGCGAAAAAAAGTAGCGCTAAGAAAGCATCGCAAGGCCCGGCAGAAGCTGGAGGCCAGGGCCAGAGCGAAGAAGTCCTGAGCCGAGCTTTGACTTTAGAGCCGTTGGCCTTTCTCATCACCGGTAAGCCGGGCTGCGGTAAGACAACGCTTATCCGCGCGGCAATTGAGCGTTCGTCTGCGGATGCCGGTGGCTTCTACACCGAGGAAATCCGCGAAGGTGGTGAAAGGCAGGGGTTTCGCATGGTGACGCTTGATGGCCAGAGAGCGGTCTTGTCCCATGTGAAAGTCCGCAGTCCTTACTGGGTTGGCCGCTACCACGTCGACCTCGCGGCGTTGGACGAGGTTGGGGTAGTTGCAGTCCGCGATGCAGTGGCCCGGCACAAAGTTGTGGTCATTGACGAAATCGGCAAAATGGAGCTTTTCTCGCCGCGCTTTCGTGAGGCGGTTCTTGAGGCTCTGGGATCCGAAAAGAAGGTGCTGGCAACAGTGATGTTGGCGCCATCACCGTTTGCCAGTCAGGTGAAGATGCTTCCAGATGTGAAAGTGATTATGCTCGATCGCAGTAACTGGCAGGTGGTGCTTGGTGACGTGGTCGCATGGCTGGGTGGAACAAAGTCCGGGGTGGCGATATGATGCTTGTCCTGCGCCAGCTCGGGGCTGACAGTTTTCGGGCGATGCGGTGGCTGGCCGCGTCTCTGAATGCCGTCTTCGGTCTTGAAGTGGTTGAAGGGACGTCGCTGGCAGATATTGAGGATACTTATGACTGCGACCGCCGCCAGTACCATGCCGAATCGTTGCTGGCAAAACTGGCGGGCGAGCATCCGGGACATGGGTGCAGAGTGCTCGGCGTTGCCGGGGTTGACCTTTACGCAGCTGGCCTGAACTTCGTCTTCGGACAGGCGGATATCGTGCTTGGTATCGCTGTCATTTCACTTTGCCGCCTGCGGCAGGAGTTCTACGGCCTACCAGCCGATGAGCAGTTATTTCGCAGCCGTGCACTAAAGGAGGCGGTTCATGAGCTGGGGCATACCTTCGGGCTTGGGCACTGTCCGGATAGGCGCTGTGTGATGCATTTTTCGAATAGCCTGGCGGATACCGACTGGAAGAGCGCCTCTTTCTGCACCACCTGCCAACCGAGGCTTCTGGTCTAGGAGGTGGTGATGGGGGAGTATCCGGCATTAGTCAGGGCGATGTTTGCCCCGTCTTTCTATCCGCATCCTGTGGACAAGGTTGAGCTTGTCCAGACCCAGATGTCCTTCGTTTTCCTGGCCGGCGAATATGTGTATAAAGTGAAAAAGCCGGTGAATCTGGGTTACCTCGATTACACCACGCTGGAGAAGCGCCGATTTTTCTGCGGGCAGGAGCTCGAACTGAACCGCCGGTTGGCCCCGGATGTCTACCTGGCGGTGCTGCCGATAACGGTCTCTGGTGGTGGTTTTTCGCTAGGCGGTCAGGGGCTTACCGTTGAGTATACGGTCAAAATGCGCCGTCTGCCGCCGGAGAGGATGATGAACGTGCTCCTACCGGCGGGTCAGGTCACGGTGGAGATGGTCGGCAGACTCTCGGGTAAGCTGGCACGTTTCCATGAGAAAGCCCGGACCAGCTCGGAAATAGGCGCCTTTGGCAGTCTTAAGTCTATCAGGGTTAACATTGATGAGAATTTTTCACAAACGGTTAAGTACCGCGGTGTTTCAATAGGTGCGGATGATTACGACCGCATCAGGGCGTTTACCGAGGACTTTATGGCATCAAAGGCGGCACTGTTCGGAGAGCGCCTTCGCGGCGGGCGGATACGGGACTGTCATGGTGATCTCCACGCCGCCCATATTTGTTTCACTGATGGTATCCAGATATATGACTGTATTGAGTTCAATGAACGGTTCCGCTACTGCGACGTGGCTTCGGAGATCGCGTTTCTGGCCATGGACTTAGACCACTACGACCGAGGCGACCTTTCACGCGAGTTTGTGGATGCCTATATCAGCGCAAGCAGTGATGCGGCTATCCAGCAACTGCTGGCTTTCTACAAGTGCTACCGTGCCTATGTCCGTGGCAAAGTGGAAAGTTTCAAACTGGATGATCCGTACATATCCACCGAGGAGAAACAGAAAACGCTGGGAATCGCCCGCGGCTATTTTTCGCTGGCGAGAAGGTATACGATGACGAAGCCGGTCCTGCTGATTACCGCCGGACTTATGGGGACGGGTAAGACGACGATAGCCGAAGCGGTTGGGCGCAAGACCGGAGCAATAGTCATCTCGTCGGATATGGTACGGAAAAGGCTGGCCGGGATAGGGCCTTGGGAGCGGCACTATGAAGCTTTCGAGACTGGCATCTACTCGGCGGATTTTACACGAAGAACCTATGATGCGCTTTACGCCGAGGCGGCACGGCTTCTGGCGCAGGGCCGGTCGGTAATTCTGGACGCGTCGTTCAAGAAGCGCAAGGAGCGTCTACGGGCGGCGGAGGTTGCGGTTAAGGCCGGAGCGCGGTTCATGGTTGTGGAATGCGTCCTCGACGAGGCAAGTGTGCGGGAGCGTCTGCGAAAGCGGGCGCTTGATGGGACATCGGCATCTGATGGCCGCGAGGAGATACTTGGCGCACAGAAGGCCGATTTTGATACAATAGCCGAGTTCAGCAAGACCAGCCACATCGTGGTGGAAACATCGTGTCCTCCGGGCGATATCGCCAATCTCATTGTGGAGAAAGCATGGCAGTAAGGAATTTCGACATCAAAGACCGGTCACTGGCCGAAACGGGGGTTTTGAGAATCCAGTGGGCGGCCCGGGAAATGCCCGTTCTCAAACTGATTCGCACGCGCTTCGAGCGAGAAAAGCCGCTCGATGGCATTCGTCTCGGCGCCTGTCTTCATGTGACCACTGAGACTGCCAATCTCGTGACCACACTGGTTGCCGGTGGGGCGAAGGTTGCCGTCTGTGCCTCCAACCCCCTTTCTACTCAGGATGATGTCGCTGCAGCCCTGGTGTCCGAAGGTGTCCCGGTCTTCGCCATAAAGGGTGAGGACAACAAGAGTTACTACCGTCATATTATGTCAGTGCTGGCGACCAGACCGCAGTACACTATGGACGATGGTGCCGATCTGGTTAGCACTCTCCACACTGAGCGGCGAGAGCTTTTGAAAAATGTTCGTGGTGGGACTGAGGAAACGACTACCGGCGTCATCCGGCTAAGGAACATGGCGCGAGAGGGAGCTCTGGTTTATCCCATTATCGCCGTTAACGATGCTCAGACCAAGCATTTTTTTGACAATCGGTACGGTACCGGCCAGAGCACCATTGACGGCATCACGCGCGCCACCAACATTCTCTGGGCGGGCAGGAAGGTGGTCGTTTGCGGCTACGGCTGGTGCGGCCGCGGCATCGCCCGGCGGGCGCAGGGGCTCGGGGCGCATATTGTTGTGACCGAGGTCAATCCAATTGCCGCGCTTGAGGCGGTTATGGATGGGTATGAGGTGATGCCGCTGTTAGAAGCGGCCAGGATCGGCGATGTTTTCATCACCGTTACCGGCGATGTGAATGTGCTTGACGCTACGCATTTCAATCTGATGAAGGACGGGGCAATCCTGGCCAATGCGGGCCACTTCAACGTTGAGATAAACATCCCTGCCCTGGAGAAACTGGCGAAATCGAAGCGGCAGGTGAGGCCTTTTGTTCAGGAATATGCCCTGAGAAATGGGAGCCGGATTTATCTTCTTGGCGAGGGGCGTCTGGTTAATCTGGCGGCGGCGGAAGGGCATCCAGCCAGCGTCATGGATATGAGCTTTGCCAACCAGGCGTTGTGCCTGGAGTATCTCGTCAACAGCGGACGGAAACTTAAACCGGACGTTTACCCCGTACCGGAGCACATTGACAGGGAAGTCGGACGGCTCAAGCTCAAGTCAATGGGCATTGCCATTGATACCCTTAGTCCGGAGCAGGAGAAATACCTGGGGAGTTGGGCGGAGGGAACATAGGATTAGAAAAGGACTGGCATGACTAATAGTTTTTCGTCGTCACCACGTTACCTCTTTACTTCGGAATCAGTGACTGAGGGACATCCGGACAAGCTGTGCGACCAGATTGCCGACGCGATTCTTGACGAGATAATTAAGGATGATACCGCGGCACGGGTAGCCTGTGAGGTGGCAGTGACGGTAGGGTTGGTCATGGTGATGGGTGAGATTACCACCAAGACCTATGTTGATGTGAATCGCATAGTGCGGAGTGTGGTGGGCCGGGTCGGTTACACCAAGACCGAGTACGGTTTCGAAGCTAATACCTGCGGGGTAATCAACATGATTCACGGCCAATCGCCAGATATAGCTCGAGCGGTGGACATGGCCATGGAAGCCAGATTTAAGAGAAAGGTGGATGAGCTGGACAGGACCGGCGCTGGCGACCAGGGGATGATGGTTGGTTTTGCCTGCAACGAGACCAAGCAGTTGATGCCGATGCCGATTTATTACGCCCACCGTCTGTGCCAGCGTCTGGCCGAGGTGAGGAAGAAGGGAATAGTGCCATACCTGAGGCCGGATGGGAAATCACAGGTTACGGTTGAGTACGAGCACGGGATGCCCAGACGTATTGATTGCGTTATTCTCGCGGCCCAGCATGACTCGGGTGTGGCGCATGAGACCATTCAGCGCGACCTAGTCAAGCAGGTAATAGAGGTGGTGTTACCCCGGGAGTTGGTGGACAGCAGTACTAAGTTCCTGGTCAATACCAGTGGCCGCTTTGAAGTGGGCGGCCCGGTAGGCGATACGGGATGCACCGGGCGCAAGATACTGGTGGATACCTATGGCGGGGCCTGTCGCCACGGCGGTGGAGCCTTTTCAGGTAAGGACCCGACCAAGGTGGACCGCTCCGCAGCTTACTATGCCCGCTATGTTTCCAAAAACGTCGTAGCAGCAGGACTGGCTGACCGACTGGAACTTCAGGTAGCCTACGCTATCGGGCGGGCGCGGCCGCTGTCACTTTCCATTGAGACCTTCGGCACCGGTAAGATACCTGATGATCGCATCATAAGTCTGATTGACAAGCACTTTGATTTCCGTCCGGAAGCAATCATCCGGAGTCTTGGCCTGCGCCGACCGATTTACCTGGCGACGGCGGCTTACGGTCACTTTGGCCGTGACGATGTCAGACTACCGTGGGAGAAGACCGACAGGGCGAGTATCCTGCGTAAGGAAGCAGGATTGCAGTGATGGGTGGCATCAAGTTCGGTACAGACGGGTGGCGTGCCGTTATCGCCGAGGATTTCACCTTCGATAACGTGCGTATCTGTGCCCAGGCGGTGGCCGACTATCTGATACAGATGGGTACGGTGGAGCGTGGTGTGGTGGTTGGCTATGACACCAGATTCTCCTCCGAGAGTTTTGCCTTAGCCACCGCGGAGGTGCTGGCTGGTAATAGTGTAAGGGTTTTTCTCTGCACGCATCCGACGCCAACGCCGGTAGTTAGCCACGCCGTCACCGTGATGAAGGCAGCGGGTGGTATCATCATTACGGCCTCCCACAATCCGGCGAAATATAACGGGTTCAAGTATAAATCGCAGGATGGGGCCAGTGCGCCGACAGAGACAATCGAGGCGCTGGAGAAAAACGTGGCTGCAGTTGTCGCCGGTGCCGGGCCTAAGGTTTTGTCTGCTGGTGAGGCAATAAAGCAGGGCCTCATCGTGGACCACGATGCCGACCCGCCCTATATGACCGATGTTGGCCGGCTGGTTGACCTCGAAGGTATCCGGCAGTCGGGGCTGAAGATTGTTTATGATGCAATGTATGGCGCTGGCGCTGGCTATTTTCACCGGTTTTTGCAGGGCGGCAACGTCAATCTGGTCGAAATAAACGGCGAGCGGAACCCGTCCTTTCCGGGTATCAACCCGGAGCCGATAGCACGGAACCTGGGCAAATTGTGCCGCCTGGTGGTCGAGCAAAAAGCTAACGTGGGGCTGGCTTCCGATGGTGACGCCGACCGCATCGGCATCGTGGATGAGAACGGCGTTTTTCTTAATCAGCTTCAGGTGTTTGCACTTCTGGCACTGTATGTTCTCGAGGTGCGGCGGGATCGCGGGCCGATTGTGAAGACGGTGACCTCCAGCGCCATGCTCAATAAGCTCGGCGAGTTATACGGTGTCAAGGTCTTCGAAACCCCGGTGGGTTTCAAGTATGTGGCCCCGGTAATGTTGAGAGAGAACGCTTCCATTGGAGGCGAGGAGAGCGGTGGCTACGGCTTCCGCGGGCATGTCCCGGAGCGGGACAGTTTCGTGGCCGGGCTGTATTTCCTGGACTTCATGGTCAAGACGGGCAAGACGCCGTCACAGCTCTTGAAGTGGCTTTACAGTAAAGTCGGGCCGCACTTCTATGACCGAAACGACTATGCCTTATCGTGGGAAGACCGCCGTCAGTTTGTTGCCAGTATGGACAAGGCCCCTCCGGGAATAATCGCTGGCAGGCCGGTTGCCAGGCTCGACACCGGTGACGGATACCGTTTTATCTTCGACGACGGTTCATGGCTTCTACTGCGTTTTTCCGGTACAGAGCCGCTTATCCGCATTTATGCCGAGGCGGACAGTCCGGACAGGGTAAAGAGCTATCTGGCGGCCGGCAGAAAACTGCTCGGAATTGACGGAATGACTTCTCACTGAGGGATTGCCAGGGAATGGGGAATGACATCTAGTCTTGACCGGTACAGTACTTACGAAAGGCTTGACACACAGGGGATGGGAGGGCACCTCTCCGGTTTTCCGGCACAGTGTCGACGCGCCTGGCAGCGGGCATGTCAATTTGATCTGCCGGCAGAGTACCGCGGGGTAAATCGGATCGTTGTGCTTGGAATGGGGGGGTCGGCCATAGGTGCGGACCTTGTGGGTGGGTTGGTGCTGCAGGGAAAGGCCTCGGTTACGGTGGTCAGAAGCTATACTCTGCCATTCAGGGTTGACCGCCGGACGCTGGTTGTAGCTTCCAGCTACTCGGGGATGACGGAAGAAACGCTTTCTGGTTTTGCCGAGGCACTCAAATTGGACTGTCCGAAACTGGTAATAACCACGGGTGGGGAGCTGGCCATGATGGCGGAACAAAGTGGCGTGGCGGTATTCAAGATTGACTATGAAGCGCCGCCGAGGGCGGCGCTGGCCTGGAGTCTGGTGCCGCTGTTGGTCTTTTTGCATCGGCTTGGTCTGGTAGCGGATAACGATGCCCGGATGGATGCTGTTGCCAAGCTGCTTGATGCAGTTGCGGCCCGGTGCGGAACGGAGTCAGTGGTTGCTACCAACCCGGCCAAGCTGCTGGCCAGGCGGTTGCATGGCCGGCTGGTGGTAGTGTATGGAGCGGGTTTTCTTACAGCAGTAGCCCAGCGCTGGAAAACCCAGATAAACGAGAACTCTAAAAGCTGGGCTTTTTATGAGGCCTTTTCGGAGTTAAATCATAATGCTATTGAAGGCTATCGGTATCCAGAAGGGGTGAGAAGAGTTGTCTCGGTGATTATGTTGTGGTCGCCGTTCCTCGACCAGCGGCTGGAGCGGCGGTATCAGGTGACTGCTGATATCCTGCGGCGGTCGAGGGTAAAACATGAGATGGTGGAAGGACAGGGGAACGGCCGATTAGGCCATATGATGAGCCTTGTTTATCTGGGTGACTGGGTCAGCTACTATCTGGCGATGCTGAACGGGGTCGACCCGTCGCCGGTTGAGCGTATTGCCTACCTCAAGAAGCGCCTTTCCACCTAGAGTCAAGGCCGGAAGGGTAGCACCGTGGGCGAGCCGATCAACGAAGCTTACCTTGATATTGAAACCACCGGTCTGTCGTTTGATTACGACTACGTGACGGTGGTCGGTATATCCCGCGGCAGTAACCGCAACCGGGAACTCGATCAATTTGTCAGTCCGGACATCTCAGCCCACAGGATTCTGCAGTCGCTGAAGGGCGTTCAGGTTGTTTACACCTTTGCGGGTAGTGAGTTTGACCTTCCGTTTCTCAAGCGGCATTATGGCATTGACCTGAAAAGCGATTTCAGACATCGCGATTTGAGATGCCAGTGCCGGGAGCGGAACTTGCGTGGTGGGTTAAAGGCGGTGGAGCGCCAACTCGGGATATGCCGCGTCAGGCCCGATGTTGATGGCTACGAGGCGGTGAGGTTGTGGTGGCGCTACCGCAATCATCACGATTACGCGGCATTGCGGGTGCTCTTGGATTACAATAGAGAGGACGTGCTAAACTTGAAGATCTTGAAACAATTGCTGGCCAACCTTGGGCCGGTGATTTGCCTGAAGGGGCGGTCTTTGTAGGGTATAGGGCTGAATCAACTGATGAGGTATCGAGCATGATTGTAGAAATGAGGAAGGGGGTTACAGCGGAGGAGATTGACGTCGTTAAGCAGCGGGCCAAGTCGCTGGGCCTGGGCGTTCAGTTGAATCTTGGTACGGACAAAGTGGTAATCGCCATTCTTGGGGGTAATACCGGTCAGATTGCCACGGATATTTTCGCTGTCTTGCCCGGGGTAGAGAGTGTTTCCCGCATTATGAAGCCTTACAAACTGGCTTCACGCGAATTCCGGTCGCAGGACAGCATCGTTTCCGTTGGTGGCGTTGAGGTCGGAGGGAGAAAAGTGGTAGTCATGGCCGGACCGTGTGCGGTTGAGAGTGAGGGGCAAATGATAGAATCGGCCAGGATAGTGAAGGAGGCGGGGGCAGTGATCCTCCGCGGTGGAGCTTACAAGCCTCGGACATCACCTTTTGCCTTTCAGGGTTTGCAGAAGGCGGGACTGGAACTTTTGGCCAAGGTCAGGGACCAGTTCAAAATGCCGGTGGTTACTGAAGTGGTGGACACGCATGATGTCCAGCTCGTATCGAAATACGCCGATATCCTGCAGGTCGGCGCCCGCAATATGCAGAACTTCACGCTGCTTAGCGAAATCGGAATGAAAGGCTGCCCCGTGGTTTTGAAACGCGGGTTTTCGGCTACAATAGCCGAGTGGCTGACAGCGGCAGACTACCTTCTGGCCGAAGGTAACCATCAGGTTATCCTGTGTGAGCGCGGTATACGAACTTTCGAGACCACGGCGCGCTTTTCGCTTGACATAACGGCGATACCTGTGATAAAGAAATCGAGTCATTTGCCGGTGATTGTGGACCCGAGCCATGCTGCGGGGCATTTTGCACTGGTGCCGGCAATAGCCAGGGCGGCAATTGCCGCCGGCGCTGATGGCTTACTGATTGAGGTGCATCCTAATCCCAAGGAAGCTCTGGTGGACGGTCTGCAGTCGCTCAGCCCTTCGGACTTCACACGGCTCATGAAAGAGCTGCGCCAGGTAGCGGAATCGGTGGGCCGTAGCATCTGAGCGTGTTTGGGGCATCGGGCGCGATAATACAGCTTAAATATCACTTTCTTCCACATCCCTACTCAAGATGAAAGGAAAGGAGAGAGATGTCGAATACCACGGATAATCTTAAGGCGGCGTTTGCGGGGGAAAGCCAGGCGAACCGTAAATACCTTTTCTTCGCGGATAAAGCTGAAGAAGAAGGATTAAAGCAGGTAGCGCGGCTTTTCCGGGCGGCGGCGGATGCCGAAACGGTGCATGCGCGGGCGCATCTGAGAGTGCTCGGTGGTGTCAGGAGCACCAGAGAGAACCTGCAGGCGGCCATTGAGGGTGAGGGTTATGAGTTTACCAAGATGTATCCCGAATTCATCAGGCAGGCTGAGTTGGAGGGAAATGTTGCCGCCAAACGCAGTTTCGAGCTGGCAAATCAGGTTGAGAAAATACACCACGAGCTGTATTCGAAAGTGTTCGCGGCGGTTCGTGACGGGAAGTCACCGGCCGAACAGGCGGTTTACGTCTGCCAGGTATGCGGCATGACGGTGGAAGGAGAACCGCCTGATAAATGCCCGGTCTGCGGTTCGCCCAAGAAACAGTTTAAACGCATCGACTAGTCTTCGCACGATGCTCCTCTTTTGTTTAGAGTGAGGCGGCTAAACTGGTGTGGGCCGGTGTTCTTCGAGTCTATGATAGTGCGAAGGGAGATGTTCGTATGGCTGAGATGAATGAGGCGCTGGATAACGAGATACGGAAATCGCTGGTGAACGGGAAAATACCGTGCGCGGTGGCCTTCCGCATTGCCAGGGATCTGAAGATATCGCCAAAGCAGGTTGGGGATGCCTGTAACCGGCTCAAGATCAAGATCAGCAGTTGCCAGCTCGGTTGTTTTCCGTAGAATTAGTGGCTGGTGGGGGAAATGAAGGGCGCGGCCGCCTAACCGCGCCCTTCACTGTTGTTGGTTCCTGTTTCTACCGTGTAATTCCGCCATCGGCCATTGACGAGCTTATACCAATACCGTTGTGTCTAATTTCTTTCTGATATAATAGCGGCCAATTTCAACGGGGGTCGTATTCTACGAGGAGTCCGGGTGACGTGATTATCATAATGGCTTAGTTGCTGTGTCAGGGCATCCTAGACGAACCCAAGCTACTCTCGCCGTCTGTGTGTCCGTTATTACGCTGATATCGCTGGTTCCTCTTAATGTGGCAGAGCCAGCGGCGGCAGCAGTCGGACAGCTTTCGTGGGGTGTCCTGGAGACGCCGGGTACTGACCCTTTTTCGGTGGTTTCACCATCCGAAGCCAACCAGTTTGCACTTTTTACTGACTTCAACGGTAACACGACTGTTTATCTTACCGATATCCCCGGTGGCCGGGTGCTCAAGTCAGTCAACGGAGGGGCGAGCTGGATTAGTGTGGGGTCTTACCTTGTGGCTGCAGGGGCTGGTCTCCCCGCATATATGCTCGCCGTGGCCCCGGATGATGGTAACTTAGTTGTTGCGGTAACTAACGGTCGGAAGCGGGTTTATTATTCGATAGATGGGGGGGCGAATTGGGCAACTACCAGGCTTGAAAACCTTGTGCCGCCGCTCGGCGCCAATGAGCAAATTTCCGGAATTGAAATATCACCGAACTATTCAGTAGCCAGTGGAAATGCTCGTGATATAGTTATTTGTACCCGGGACAGCACCCCGGGGCCGGGCAGGATCCTGCTGTTACAGCTTCTACCTCTCGGTATCGACGTCTGGAAGGATCAGCTGGCGCCGCTCCAGGGCTACAGCAGCATCAGGCTTTCTCCGAATTACGCCGGCGATGCCTCACTGGTTGCCATCGGCTCCAATGCAGCCGATACCTTCGTGAATATCGGCGTTCGAGATTTTACTACTAACACGAGCAGGTGGAATGCGGCTGTGACGTCGAACTGGCCGGTGGATGTCACCGGAGCGCTGCCCGGTCCTGACTGGGACCAGTTGATAACGTCGGATATCGTACTTCCGAGCGACTTCTACGGGCAGACAAGCTATTATCGGCGTTTTTACATCTGTTTTGACGACAACAATGCTACGGGACGGGCTAACGTTTACTATGTTGACAACTATACCGTATACGCGCTCGATTTTCCCGACCCGAGGCCATATTCGCTGGCGGGGAATGGGGCTTACTGGAATATGGAATTGATGTGCAGTCCTGTGAGCGGCGCTTCACTCGATGGTATGGTGCCGGTGTTTTATTGCGCCTATCCGTCACCATCAGGTGGTACCGTCTGGACGACGCCGTATAAGTATCCATCCGGTGCCTTCGGCTCAACCCAGTCTCGGGCCCTGGTGAGATGGACGGCGGACGGCGGCAAGGTTTACGCCGCGAGTTTTTCGACTCTTGCGATTGACAGTGCCGCCTCATGGTACGCGGCAGTAAACTGGATGACGGGAACCGCCAATGATGAGTCGGCCCTGTCGGTTAGCACTGATGACGGCATGGTCTGGAATCAGGTCGGTTATATTGACACCACCATTAGCGGTCTTAACGACTTGGCGGTGGCTCCTAACGGGAGTACAGCTTACATTACCAGTTGGAACGCCGGTATCAATCTGGAGAGTATCTGGCGGACGAGGAGCCTGCCGCTGGGCGATATCTGGGAACGGGTGCGGTGCGTCCCGAGCACTATTAACCAGCCGGTGGTCAGGCTGGCCCCCGAATCGTTGGACGGTTCGCTGGTGTTTTGGGCTGATGTTGGCGGGAGGAGAGTCCAGAGGTCACAGGACGCCGGACAGACGTGGCAGGACACCCAGTCGCGTTTGAATGTTCAGGATATAGCGGTAGTGAATGCGTACAGTGCCTATGTGCTTCAAAATGACGGCAGGATAAGCAAGGGTAGTATGAGTTACTATAACAGCGATATCTGGGTCTGGGGAAATCCGGTTCCTACCGGCATTGATGTTGGTCATACGATAGCAGTGCAGGGCAGTACCGTGATTGTTGGCGGTTCATTGGGAAGTCGGGTAGCTTATTCTCTGGACGGCGGTAACAGTTTTCAGGTTACTCCTGTGTTGCCTACCGTCGGTAATCAGCATGTCGCCATTGATCCGGCTTTCTACGAGACACGGACTGTCTATGTCGCTGATGATAGTCCGGGTGGCCAGATTTATCGCTGGCGCATAGGTAACAGCTGGGACTGGAACAACGAGGTTATTTCGGCTTCGGTGGGGCCCCGTTTCGGCATCGTGGTTACCTCTGAAACTACTCAGTTCGGACCGGCACTGTACTGCGCCAAATCTCTCATAGGGGGATGGGTGGTTGAGCGGACGCTATATCCGAGGTTGTCTTCGTCTAAAGATGTCCGTCAGTCCTGGGACTATCTGACCAGTGGTCTTCCATTCCCGGTGGCCTTTGCTTCAGAGCCTTCGGCATTGAAAATATCAGGTACCTCACCGGATGTCGTGATATGGGCAGTTGATACTTCGGCAGCTAACCGATTGCTGGCCTTTAACGACTCGATGACTCTAGATTCGCCGGTTGTCGTGGCTCCGAGGTCCGATGAGAAAACGGGTGCGGTCAACATTCCAATTGCCCCGAACGGATTCAATGCTCCTTTCGGTCTGAGATGGGACACGGTGAGGACATCGTCCGAGTACGAGGTACAGATTGCGACGCGACCGGACTTCTCAGATATGGTGGCTTCAGCACCCTGGGTGCCTCCGGGGCCTCCTTTCTTCGTCCCGGTCAATCCCGAACAGCCGAGCTGGCTGGTGGGTGCGGGCACGTTGATGGCGGGGCAGGTATATTATGCGAGGGTGCGTGTCCGGCGGGTGGCTTCAGGGCAGGTGATAAGAACCGTGTGGTCCCCGGTATATAGACTGATGCTCCAGCAACAGCTTCCAGTCGGCGCAAATTATGCCGGTCCGCGTGCGGTGTCTCCGAGGGCCGGGGCTCAAGACCAGAGAGTGGAAGATGTAGTCTTCAGCTGGTCGCCGGTGTCAAATGCTACTGGGTACAGTTTCCTCCTTGGCAAGGATCCTTCATTCAGCAAACCTCTAATTAGTACCCGGGTGGCTGGCACCACTTTTGTCTACACCGGTATCCTCGATTACGGCACAACCTACTTTTGGCAGGTGTGGGCAACTGAGCCGGCATCGAGTGAGAAGAGTCCGGTTTTCATGTTTACCACTGCTGAGCGGCATGAGTTCAGTCAGGTGACGGAGATAGTTGTCCCTCCGGTCCCATCGCCAATCGTGGTGGTGATGCCGGCGGAGGATGGGGGTGTGCCGTCATGGGCCTGGGTACTGGGTGGGGTCTGCAGCTTGCTTGTAGTTGTAGTAATTGCCGCTGCGGTTTTGGCCGGGCGCCGCTGATTGTGGCATCGTCAGGGTTCTTCACTGTTAGCTTCTTGTATGCCGGTGGCAAGGTGTTCGGTCACCCGGTATGGTGATGCTGGCCATCGAGCGGGCTTTGGCGTCGTGACGGTCTCGCCTGCTCCCGCATGCTTTCAGCCGCAGGAAGTAACCCTGCCTGAACTAACGCTTGGTGTACTGCGGCGCTTTGCGGGCACGTTTGAGGCCGTATTTCTTGCGTTCCTTGATGCGTGGATCGCGGGTGATCAGGCCTTCTTTGCGGAGAAGCGGCTTGAACTGCTCATTCACGGTGACCAGGGCACGACTGATGCCGTGGCGGATGGCTCCCGCCTGGCCGCTGATGCCGCCACCGGTTACCTTAATCTGGATGTTGAACTTGTTGCGGCTGTCAGTGACCAGCAAGGGCTGTTCAATAGTGCGCCGGTGCTCGAGGCGGGTAAAAACCTCGTCAAACGGCTTGCCGTTGACCGTTATCATCCCGTTGCCCGGTGAGAGCTTTACTTGGGCAATTGCGCACTTCCGTTTGCCGGTAGCGCGATTGTAGACCTCTTCACTCACTTGGAGACCTCCGTCTGTTTGGCGGTTTCGCTGGCGGCACCCTCGATCTGGGCTCTATGGGGATGGTCGGCGCCGGCGTAGACCTTCATCTTGCGGTACATTGCACGGCCGAGGTTATTGTGCGGTAACATCCCCTTGACGCAAAGTTCAATGACTCGGGTGGGGTGTGTCTCCAGCATGTCACGCAGGCTGACGGTCTTAAGACCACCCGGGTACGTACTATGCCGGTAGTAAGTCTTCTTGGTGCCCTTACTGCCATGTCCGGTGATGAGCACTTTAGCGGCATTGATGACGACGACGAAATCGCCGGTGTCAAGGTGGGGTGTGTAAATCGGCTTATGCTTGCCCATGAGCAGAGATGCTACCTGTGAGCAGAGCCTGCCCAGCGGCTTACCAGTGGCATCAATCACGTGCCACTGCCGCTGTATGTCAGCTTTTTTTGTCGCGTAAGTATTCATAATATCCTATTCTCCAAGAGGCCTGCCATAATTGATTTTTGTGAGGCAGAGGCCTTTTGCCGGCGCCGTCGGCCCGGCGAGACCGGGTTTTCTCGCCTCCATTACTTGCCTGAATTCGGTCAGTGTCATATTGCCCAGGCCGAGTCTGATCAGCAAGCCCACAGTGTTGCGCACCTGGTGGCGGAGAAAGGAGTCAGCTACGATCTTGAAGTCGATCATGTCGTCTTTTCGTTCCACCTGTGTCTCGAAAACCGTTCGTACCGGGTCGTGTTCTTCTTCCCAGGAAGTGATGAAAGAGGAGAAGTCGTGTCGGCCTATGAGAAGACCGCAAGCCTCGTTCATCGTCTCCACATCCAGCTTCCGGGCTACGAAGTAAGCGAAATCGAGTGCCAGCGGTGAGCGGCAGGGCCGGTTGAGGATGGAGTAATTGTACTGCCGGCTGACTGCGCCGCTCCGGACGCTGAATTCTTCCGGAATTCGGTGGGCAGACAGAACCGCGATATCGTCGGGTAGATGAGCGTTCAAGGCGCGCTGGATAGTCGAGGTACTCAACCGGGAATCGGTCCAGAAGCTCACGACCTGGCCTCTGGCGTGCACTCCGGCATCCGTCCGGCTGGCGGCGATTACCCGCCGCTGTTCGCCGGTTGTCCGGCGTATTGCCTCTTCCAGCTCGCCCTGAATTGTCGGCAAGCCTCTCTGCCACTCAAATCCGTGGTAGCGCTTGCCATGGTACTCCACTACCAGAGCGATTTTCACCGTGTGCGGGACACTGCTAGATTGTTAAAAAGCCAACCTGAGTATACCGGCCGGTCTTACTTGACCAGTTCAAGCCGGGCAAGTTCAGCAGCGTCACCCTGGCGAGGTCCAAGCCTTACCATGCGGGTGTAGCCGCCGGCCCGATCGGCGTATCTCGGTGCGATTTCTTTGAAAAGTCTGTCGACGACAACCTCGTCGGTCAGGAATGCGATGGCGCGTCGGCGCGAGGCCAGACTACCTTCCTTACCCAGCGTAATCATTTTCTCAGCCAGGCTGCGAATCTCCTTGGCCTTGGGCACAGTGGTGGTGATTCTGTCGTGACGCAGGAGGTCGGTTACCTGATTGCGAAACAACGACCAGCGATGTGCCGAGTAACGGCTGAACTTCCTACCGGTTATCTGGTGTCTCATTGGATGCCTCTTCTTCGCTGCCGGAAGCAGTCTCTGTCCCCGCGGGCTCTTTAATTTCGATAAAGCTTAACAGCCCCATATTCTCGATGATACTCTTAACTTCATCCTGCGATTTGGAACCAAAGCCGGGCAGAGTCGGCAGTCCGCGCTGGCTTCGTTCAAGGAGGTCTCCCAGCGTGGAAATGCCGGCACGACGCAAGCTATTGTAGGTTCTGGTAGAAAGGTTCAGCTGTTCGAGTTGCAAGTCATACTTATCAGATGGAACAAGCTGGCGCAGGAGGGTCTTACCACCTTCGACCTTTTCGGCCCTCCCGGTAAGCTGGCGGAAAACGGAAAGCTGTTCAATAAGGATAGCCGCGCTCTGGCTTACCGCTTCTTCAGGCTTGATAGTGCCATCGGTGGTGACGCTCAGGACCAGCCGTTCCTGGGAACTTTCCTCCCCGGGTCTGGTGGGCTCGACGGTGAAGTCAACCTTGCGGATTGGGGAAAAGACAGCATCGACTGGTATGACGCCGGCCGGAAGGCCGTTGGCGGAAGTCGCTGGCGCGTAACCGACGCCAAGCTCCACGTTCATCTCGACGTGCAGTTTGGCTTTTTGGGAATCCAGCGTGGCCAGATGTGTCCGTGGGTTGACAATTTGAAAGTCGGCCGAAGGCGTAATGTCGCCAGCGGTTACTTCACCCTCTCTCTCCACGTCCAGGAATAACCTTCCGGCGCGCTGTGCCAGCGCCTTAATACGTATGTCTTTCACATTGAGCAGGAAGTCCACTGCATCTTCTTTGATATGCGGTATTGCAGTGAACTCATGCTGGATGCCCTCAATCTTTATCCAGGTAATGGCGGCACCCTGGAGAGAACTCAGGAGCACCCGTCGCATGGCATTGCCGATGGTGATGCCCCAACCCTTTTGGAGTGGCTCCACCTTGAAGCGGCCATTGGTCTCGCTGTTCTCCAGCGTTTCAACTGTGGGTAAAGCTGACTGAGTCAAAGCTTCCACCTCTACCGTGAGTAGTAGTCCACGATCATTTGCTCGTTGTAGATGGGCTCGACATCGGCGCGAGTCGGTAGAGCCGCTACTTTGCCGATGAGGTTCTCCCGGTCAAGGGTAAGCCAATTCGGGATAACTTTATCCTTTATTCTGTCCTTAAGTAATGCAAAGTACTTGCTTTTTGTGCTCCCCTGGCGCCACTGGATGGTATCGCCTTCGGTGACAAGGTATGAGGGGACATCGGTCTTATGACCGTTGGTGTAGATATGCCCATGCCGGACCAACTGCCTGGCCTGGGCGCGCGAATCTCCGAAGCCAAGGCGGAAAACCACGTTGTCCAGGCGCCTCTCGAGGAGTACCATCAGGTTTTCGCCGGTAATGCCTGGAAGACGGGCTGCCTCTTCGAAAGTTTTGCGGAATTGACGTTCGAAGACGCCGTAGGAATAGCGAGCTTTTTGCTTCTCGCGTAGCTGCATGCCTCGGTCAGACACCCGGCGGCGTCGGCTATTGCCGTGCTGTCCCGGCGGCATGTTCCGCTTATCCATGGTGCACTTGGTGATGCACTTCTCGCCTTTGAGCATCAGTTTCTCGCCGATGCGGCGGCACTGGCGGCACTTGGCCTCGATATTCCTTGCCATATCTACTTACACTCGTCTCCGTTTCGGTGGGCGGCAACCGTTGTGGGGCACGGGGGTGATATCGCGGATAGCGTTGACCGTGAGACCGGCGGCGGTGAGGGCGCGGATGGCCGCCTCCCGACCACTGCCGGGGCCCTTGATCAAAACCTCAACCTGTTTCATGCCGTGAGCAATCGCCTTTTGGGCCGTCTCCTGGGCCGCGACGTGGGCGGCGTAAGGTGTGCCTTTGCGGGAGCCCTTGAATTTGGCTGTCCCTGAACTCCCCCAAGCAATCACGTTGCCCCGCAGGTCGGTGATGGTAATTATGGTGTTGTTGAAGGTGGACTGGATATAAGCCCTGCCTTCGCTTACTAGTTTGCGGCCTTTCTTCTTAGTACTCTTGGTCTTTGCTTTTACTGGCATATTACTCACACTCAGAGTTTATTTCTTAGCGACGCCGCGCTTCTGGCCACGCCCGGCAACGGTCTTTCTGGGGCCGCGTTTCGTTCTGGCGTTAGTGCGCGTGCGCTGACCGCGTACCGGCAGGTTGCGGCGGTGCCTCTGGCCGCGGAAACACCCGATTTCGATGAGCCGTTTGATGTCGAGCTGCACGGCACGTCTCAACTCGCCTTCGACCTTGTAGTTTTTGTCAATAACTTCCCGCAAACGGTTGACCTCTTCTTCAGTGAGGTCCTTGACCCTGGTAGCCGGGTTAATCCCGGTTGAGTTGAGAATCCTCTGGCTCAGGGTAGGGCCGATTCCGTAGATGTACCTCAACGAGATGGCCACCGGCTTGTCGCTTGGTATGTCGACCCCAGCGATACGCGTCATGTCTTTCCTCTAACTAGCCCTGTCTTTGCTTGTGCTTCGGGTTGTCACAGATGACACGGACAACGCCATGCCTCTTGATAATCTTGCACTTTTCACAGCGGCGCTTTACTGAAGCTGAAACTTTCAATTTACCGAACCTCTATGACTTCCGCGCAGGTATAGTCCCACAGGCGCAAAACTGAATTATATTCCCATCTTTCCATTTCTGTCAAAGCAGAAGACTTGTTCCGTCGCTGTCCCTTTTTGCTCGCTGGAATTGTTGGGTACTATCATCATTATTTGAATCGGTAAGTGACCCGGCCGCGGCCCAGGTCGTACGGGGAAAGCTCGACCAGGACTCTGTCTCCCGGGAGTATCTTAATGTAGTGCAATCGCATCTTGCCGGAGATATGTGCCAGCACCCTATGACCGTTGGCCAGTTCTACCCGAAACATGGCATTGGGCAGAGTCTCAATCACCGTACCTTCGACCTCGATTGTCTCTTTTTTCGACATATTCCTGCGAAAAATCTACGGAGCAGTGAGTATTTCAGCCCCGTTGTCGTTGAGGACGATGGTGTGCTCGGCATAAGCCGAGAGCCCGCCATCTGCCGTTTTCACCGTCCAGTGGTCACTGGCAACGCGTGTTCGCCAGGTGCCGCTGTTTACCATCGGCTCCAGCGCTATGGTTGTTCCGGAAGGGAGCTTGGTTCCCTGACCTCTTTGGCCGAAGTTCGGCACCAGCGGGTCCTCGTGCATGTTGCGACCGATACCGTGCCCTGTGTATTCCCGGACCACGGAGAAGCCGCGCGATTCAACGTACTCCTGGATGGCCGCTGAGATATCGCCAATACGGCAACCCCCGTGCGCCGCGTTGATGCCTGCGGCAAGAGCACCCTCGGCGGTCTCGATGAGGTCGCGTGCCTCTTTGGACACCTCGCCGACGGGAACAGTAACACCGGCGTCACCGTGGAATCCGTCCACGATAGCGCCGAAATCAAGAGAGACGATGTCTCCCTCCCTGAGTATGCGGTCACCCGGAATGCCGTGTACGACCTCGTCGTTGATGGACACGCAGATACTGGCAGGAAATCCATGGTATCCCTTGAATGAGGCTCTGGCACCGAAGCGCTTGACCTCGGCCTCTGCGACAGCATCAAGCTGACGGGTGGTTATTCCGGCCCGGACTTCCCTCTTCAGTTTCTCCAGAACGAGTGCCACTATCTTCCCTGCGCGCCGCATCTTGGCGATTTCTTCAGCTGACTTTACGATTATCACTGCCCGCACCTTTCAGTCGGCTGAGGGCATCTATGACGTCCGTGGTTACCTTTTCGATGTCGGCATCGCCGTTGATTTCAATGAGCTTTGATTTCTGGCGGTAGTAATCAAGCACCGGTGTCGTCTGTGCGAAGTACACGTTAAGCCGCTCCCGTACTGTGGCTTCCGTGTCATCTGAACGCTGATAGAGCTCACCGCCGCATTTGTCGCACTTGCCCGCAACTTTGGGAGGGGAGCTGATGGAGTGGTATGGGGTCTGGCACTGCCGGCATATCCAGCGGCCGCTGATACGCTTTACCAGCTTTTCCGCCGGTACGTTGATGTAAAGCGCCCAATCGATTTTCTTGCCCAGTTTCTGGAGCGCCCTGTCCAGAGCTTCCGCCTGACCGGTTGTCCTGGGGAAGCCGTCAAAAACAACTCCGACGGCTGTATCAGGAGCACTGATGCGCTTAACAATCATCTGGACCACAATTTCGTCCGGCACAAGTGCGCCTTTCTCCATGTAACTCTTGGCGAGCTTGCCCAGCTCAGTCTCTTTGGCTACCTCAGCCCTCAAAAGGTCGCCAGAGGCAAGATGCACCCAGCCGAACCTCTCGGTGATGGCCGATGCCTGGGTTCCTTTGCCCGCACCGGGCGCTCCAAGTAAAACGAGATACATAACAATATACTCCTACTTCAGGAAGCCCTCGTAGCGGCGCATGAGTAGCTGCGCCTCGATTTGCTTCATGGTATCCAGGGCTACACCGACGATGATGAGGAGGCCGGTGCTGGAGAGGGTCAGTGCCTGAACATCGGTGACGGTTCGAGCAATGACCGGCAGTATGGCCACAATCGCCAGAAAAAAGGCGCCAGCCCAGGTGATGTTCTTGATGACTGAGTTCAGGTAGTCAGAAGTGGGCTTGCCGGGACGTACGCCGGGGATGAAGCCACCCTGGCGCTGGAGCGTTTTGGGCAGGTCCATCTGCTGGAACACCACGAAGGTGTAGAAGAAAGTGAATCCGACGACAAGAAGGAAATAGAGAATCCAGTAAACCATGCCTAGCGGCATGGACGTATCCGGGCTGAATATCTTCATGATGGTGTTGGCGAAGTTCTCCTGGCCGGACGGGCCAGCAAAATAACTGGCGATGGTGCTGGGAAGGATGACCAGCGACATAGCGAAGATGAGCGGGATCATGCCGGCGGTATTGACGCGCAGAGGGATGAAGCTGGAACCGGTCTGACGATACATCTTGCCGCCGCGGAATGTGCTGCGTGCATATTGTACCGGGATGCGCCTTGCCGCCTGAGTAAAGACGACGATGAAGACTACCGTGATCAGGCCGAGGACACCAAACACAATCAGGCCAGTAATGCGGTCAATAGCGATCAGGCCACGCCCGATCATGCCCGGAAGACCGGCTACGATGCCGGCGAAGATAATAATTGAGATACCGTTGCCTATGCCGCGCTCGGTGATGAGCTCGCCAAGCCACATCAGGAAAATGGTGCCGGCGGTCATCGCCATAATCATGGTGGCGGTTTCGAGCACGCTGGCCTGGGCAACCACGCCCTGCGTGCGTAGCAGTGTCAACTGGGCATAGCCCTGGATGGCCGCCAGGGGTATCGTTGCCCAGTGGGTTATCTGGTTAATCCGATTACGTCCTGCCTCACCCTCCTGAGACATGCGCTGGAGGGCGGGGATGACCGGTATCAGCAACTGCATGATGATGGACGAAGTAATGTAGGGATAGACACCCATTGCGGCTACGCTGAAGTTTCTCATGGCGCCGCCGCTGAAAAAGTCAATCATCCCGAGGAGCTGGTTCT
>DAOUCU010000075.1:0-2494 GCA_034431935.1 Dehalococcoidia bacterium
ACAGCCAGCAGACAGAGAAAGGCTTCTGGTTTCACGCTGGCGATGTTAGGGACTAATTATTAAGTTCCTGTTAAGTTTGTGATGTAGACGGTCTTAAGTGTAGGTCCTATAACGCCCTGCTATTCCTTAACGGGTTCTTAACAATTGACTGTCATATTCATATTTTGAAAGGGGTTGAAGGGGGCATCTAATCAAAAACAGGAAAGATGTTGGTAGCTGATATTTATGAATAAGGTAAAGTGTGTACTGAAGATGTTGTTCCCGGTTACCTTGCTCCTGGTGGCGCTGGCGCCTGTGACGGGATGCACCACCGCATCGGCCGGGGCAACTTCAACATCGACCGTAGTTACGATACAGCGGGGTACCATCACCCTGGACATTACGACCGCGGGAAATCTCAGGTATTCCGTAACGGCGGAACCGGCTTTCGAGATGGCGGGGAATGTCGCCGAGGTGTTGGTTGAGGAGGGACAAACAGTAGAAAAGGGGCAGGTGCTGGCCCGGCTGGACACTTCGGCTTGGGAAGACCAGGTGCGTTCTTTAGAAACGGCACTGCTTAATGCCAAGCGTCAGGTGGCATCGAAGGAGATGGCGGTGCTCCAGGCGAAGGTCAGCCTGAGAAATGCCGAAGTGGCACTCGAACAGGCTAAGGAGCCTACAAGTTCATGGGGGCAGAGCACGTCGGCCGTCGTTGACCCCATTCAGATAGAGATAAAGACGATGCAGGTTGAGCTGGCGCGTCTTGCCCTGGATGCCGCCGTTGTCGCCGTCGACGATGCAAAGCGGGACCTGGCCAAGGCCCAGCAGACGTATGACGACGCCAGGGCCAAGAGCCCGGAGGTCAAGGCGCCATTTGCCGGGTTCGTCGCCAAGGTGAACGTCACCGGCGGCGCCGAAGTCTACAAGGGTACGATACCGGCCAAGATAGCCGACCCGACGCGTTACGAGGCCGAGCTAAGTGTCAGTGAGATCGATATGGTGAAAGTATCTCTTGGTATGAGCGCCAAGGTCAAAGTTGAGGCGCTGGGCGTCACCCTGCCGGCCAAAGTTACCAGGATATCGCCGACGGCGACGGTTTCGAGCGGCGTTGTTACCTATAAGGTGAAGGTGGAACTCGACCCGGCTCAGCCAGCGGTTGCCGCGGTGCTGTCAAAAATGAGGGAAGGCATGTCGGTGACGGTAAATATTGTGTTGCAGGAAGCGAAGAACGTAATTCTGGTGCCGAGCCGGGCGATAATCCAGCAGGGGAGGAATACCGTCGTCCAGATAGCCGGCACCAACCCGGTCGAGATGAGGCCGATTAAGACCGGCATTGCCAGCTACCAGTACACCGAGGTGAAGGAGGGGCTTAATGAGGGTGAGCAGGTGGTGGTGCCTCAGTCTACCGGTACGTCGTCTGGCTCAAGCCAGACGCAGACCAGCCGGCAGTCTACCGGTATCATGATCCCGGGTATCACCGGAGGCCCAGTACGATAGTATTGGAGACTTGATCCGGTTTGATTCAAAAAGCAATCACTGTGGGAGTGATTACCAGACAATGATAGAAATAAAAGGGATAGTTAAGAGCTATCCTATGGGTTCCCGGGAGCTGCGGGTTCTTCAGGGCATCGACCTTAATATTGCCGATGGCGAGATGGTTGCTATCATGGGACCTTCCGGCTCAGGCAAGTCGACGCTGCTTAACATCATTGGTTGTCTGGACGGTCCAACCTCCGGTACCTATCTTCTTGATGGCAAGGATGTAAGCCGGCTCAGCAGTTCCGAGCTCGCCACCATCAGGGGTAAGAAAATCGGCTTTGTCTTTCAGTCATATAATCTTTTGCCGCGTCTTTCCGCTCTGGCGAATGTAAAACTTGGATTGAGTTATGCCGGGATGCGTGATATGCGTCTTGCCTCTGAGGCACTGGAGCGGGTTGGTCTGGCGGACCGTGCCAATCACAAGCCGACGGAGCTTTCCGGCGGCGAGCAACAGAGGGTAGCTATTGCCCGCGCTCTGGCTAAAAAGCCCTCGCTGATTCTTGCCGACGAACCTACCGGCAATCTTGACAGCAAGTCTGGCAGGGAGATTATTGCTATCCTGACCGGGTTGCATCGTGAACATAACATAACACTGGTCATGATTACTCATGATCCGGGTGTGGCCCATTTTTGCCAGCGGGTCGTTCATATGAGCGATGGACAGGTAGTTTCAGAGGAGAGACCTTGAAGGACTGGCTGGAGCCGTTTTCTTCCGCTTTATCCGGCGTGTCAATGCGGAAACTGCGCAGTTTCCTGACCATTTTGGGCGTGGTCATTGGTGTTTCTGCGGTCATCGCCCTGATGTCGATTGGCCGCGGCACCCAGACGAGCATTTTGACCAGGATTGAAAGTCTCGGGGCCAACCTGCTCTTTGTCCGTCCGGGCTCGGTCAGCCAGTTCGGGGTGGCCGGGGGTGCCGGAAGTGCAACCTCGCTTACGTATGAAGACGGTGTGGCTATTGCCAATCAGGTGCCCG
>DAOUCU010000076.1:0-8100 GCA_034431935.1 Dehalococcoidia bacterium
AATTTCCTCTGATTCCTCATGGCAGGGTCCTTTCTCCTCCTGTATCTTACCCTGACCCTGCCAGACTTTCCTAATCTTCCAAACCTAAAGTGTCCAGCTTCAGGGGTTCACTCCAAAGGCTGCTAATTCTATTATGCATATCTCTTGGTGAAGGGCTACTCGCCCGCGAACTGCAAAATCACTTCACGTGACCGGGGGCGGCGGTCGAAATCAATCAGCACAATCTGTTGCCAGGTGCCCAGGGTCATGACTCCTTCCGCTACCGGTATTACCAGCGATGGCCCGAGCAATGAAGCGCGTACGTGAGAAAAACCGTTGCTCTCTCCCCAGGCAGAATCGTGCTGGTAGGGCAGGTTCTTCGGGATAAGACGCTCCCACATTGCCCTGAAGTCCGAGATTAAACCGGGCTCAAATTCTATTGTGGTAACCGCGGCGGTGGAACCATTAACAAAAACGGTCACGGTGCCATTGTGTAAAGCGGCGGCTGCCAGCTGTTTAACCACGTCAGGAGTAATGTCAATGATATGACCGTTGCCGCCGGTATCGAAATGAATCTTCCTAGTAACTACCATGCACAGCTCAACAAGCTACAGAATCCCAGATCACCTCATCCATTGGAAACACCGGCCCGTCACGGCAGACCTGTTTTGTCCCGTGCCGGGTCTTTACCGTACAACCATAGCAGATGCCCAGGCCGCATCCCATTCTAACCTCAAGTGAGACCTCCACCGGTGGTATTCCCCGCCGTTCCGAAAGGCATCCGGCAATCGTCCGGTACATTGGCAGAGGGCCGCAGAGATAGACGCGGTCAGCCCAATCAAGGTAGCTTGTAACGACATCGCTGACCAGTCCGCGCTTGCCGGTGCTACCGTCATCGGTCATGGTAACGATGGCCACGCCTCCGGGCAGGAGGCGCTCCGGATATAGTTTAGCCGCCGTGGTTGCTCCGACCAGGAGTGTCATAGTGTGAGTACTCAGTGACTCCGAAATCAAAAAGGCTAGTGGCGCGATGCCGATGCCGCCTGCCACCAGCAACAGTCTGGAAGGCTTTTCAGACAGCGTAAAGGTGTTGCCAAGCGGCCCGGCGACGAAGATTTTCTCTTCGGAGCGACGCCGTGCCAGCCATCGAGTCCCTTTGCCTTTTAGAGCGAAAAGCAGGGTGAAACGCCCGGTTTCCCTTGACGCTCCATGAATGCTGAATGGGCGGGGAAGTATTAGGCTCTCTCCGCAGCGGACCATAACGAACTGGCCGGGCTTGGCCAGGGAGGCTATTTCCGGTGCCTCAAGCTCGATGAGCTTTACTCCGGTCATCAGTTCCTGATTGGATACTATTATAGCCGGGACCATCTTCAACCCTTGCCAGTAGGCTTCACGTACTCACTGATTGGCTTAATATTGTACACCTGTCCGGAGTTCGCCAGCACGTCCACGGCGGCGCGCGCCGTATCAATGGAGGTAAAACAGGGTATTCTCTTCTCAGCCGCAGCGCGCCGGATGTGGAAGCCATCTTTGAGCGGGATACGGCCACCGGTAACGGTATTGACCACGCCCTGGACGCTACCATCGTTGATGATATCGATGACATTCGGGGAGCCTTCATCCAGCTTTTTAGGTATCATCCGCACCGAAACGCCAATGCCTCTGATCATCGCGGCTGTTCCCTCAGTGGCGTAAAGCGGGCAGCCCATGGCATCGAGTCTCTTTACCAGCGGCGCGGCATCGGCCTTATCACGGTCAGCGATGCTCAGGAGGACAGGTCGTCCGGGCTGGAGCATGAGGCCCGCCGCCATAAGCGCTTTGACCAGCGCCGCTTCGAAGGTGTGGTCAACCCCCATTACCTCACCGGTCGATTTCATCTCCGGTCCGAGGTACGTATCGACGCCTGTCAGCTTTGACATTGAGAATACCGGCGCCTTGATGCCAACGAGCCTCTGCCGTTTCCAGAGCCCGCCGCGGTATCCCTGGTCTTTAAGGCTGATGCCGAGCATTATCTTGGTGGCGAGCTTTACCATAGGTACGCCGGTAACCTTCGATATGAATGGAACAGTGCGGCTGGCCCTGGGATTGACCTCAAGTACGTACACCTGGGAATGTCCAGTTCCATACCGAGTCCTCATGATGACGAATTGTACGTTCATCAGCCCCTTCGTCTGAAGCGACAGACCGAGCCTCACGGTGTAGTCAACCATAGTCTCGACTTCATGAGTGGTAAGGTGAAGCGCCGGGTAAACTGATATCGCGTCGCCGCTGTGGACACCGGCGCGCTCGATGTGTTCCATGATGCCGGGGATGAGCACCTCTTCACCGTCGCAGACAGCATCCAGTTCGGTCTCGATGCCCTCCATGTACTTATCGATGAGTATGGGGTGCCGGCTGTCCATCTCCAGTGCCAGCGATATGTAACGGACCAGTTCCGTTTCATCATGGACAATCTCCATGGCTCGCCCACCGAGAACGTAGCTGGGGCGCACCAACACCGGGTAGCCAAGGCTTCTGGCTACCTTAAGCGCCTCGTCCATTCCGGTTACGGCGGCACCGGGTGGCAGAGGAATGCCGAGCTTTGCCGCGAAGTCCTCGAACCGTCGGCGGTCCTCAGTAATGTCGATGTTTTCAAAGCTGGAGCCGATTATTGAATGGCCGCTGTTGATGATTGATTCCGTGAGGTTGATAGCCGTCTGGCCTCCGAACTGGACAATCGAGGGGGGGCTCGCGCTGGACTTGCCGGGGAGTTCGTATGCTTCATTCTCCAGCAGGTCGCGGATGCTCTCCTCATCCAGCGGCTCGAAGTAAAGGCGGTCGCTGGTGTCGAAGTCAGTAGATACTGTTTCAGGATTGGAATTGGCCATAATGCTCACTACATTAGCTTCGCGGAGCGCCCAGGCGGAATGGACACTGCAGTAGTCGAATTCGATCCCCTGCCCGATGCGTATCGGGCCGCTTCCGATGACCAGCGCTTTGCTCTCCGGAATCGCCCGGGCCTCGTTCTCCTTCTCGTAACTGCTGTAGAAGTATGGTGTGGCGGCGTCGAATTCGGCGGCGCAGGTATCCACCATTTTGTAGACCGGAATAATCTGCCAGGATTTCCTTAGCTCGCGTACCTGTTCGGGAAGGCGGTCGGCTAGCGTCCCAATCATGCTGTCGGAAAAGCCAAGACGCTTGGCCTCCCAGAGCAGGTCCCGGTTGAGCGGTTCCTTGAGAAGCCGCTTCTCCATCTGAATCAAGTTGAAGAACTTGTAGGTAAACCACGGGTCGATACCGGTCCGTATCGACAGCTCTTCCGGGCTGTAGCCTCGCCTCAGGGCTGCCATGACCGCCCAGAGCCTCATATCATGGGGATGGAGGGGGAAATCATCGAGACTTTTAGCGTTAACCCAACTGGGGTCTTCCCAAAGCAGTGACCTCTTCCCGAGTTCCAGCGACCGCACCGCTTTCTGCAGGGCCGATTCGAAAGTTCGGTCGATTGCCATGACCTCGCCGGTTGCCTTCATCTGGCTGCCGATGGTACGGTCGCCGAAAGCGAACTTGTCGAATGGCCAGCGTGGTATTTTGAGCACACAGTAGTCTACAGCTGGCTCGAAGGCGGCGGTCGTCTTGCCCGTAACCCTGTTCGGTATCTCCCAGAGGCGCTTGCCGACAGCGATTTTGGCGGCCACGCGGGCGATGGGATAACCGGTAGCTTTGCTTGCCAGCGCGGAACTACGGCTCACCCTCGGGTTGACCTCAATAACATAATATTGGCTGTGAGACGGGTTCTTCCAGTCAGGCGCCCATCTTTCGGCCACCAGCGGGTGCGGGTTAAGCCCGTACTGAATGTTACAGCCGCCCTCAATCCCCAGGGCGCGGATTATCCGGATGCTGGCAGTCCTCAGCATCTGGTAGTCTTTGTCCGTCAGTGTCTGCGTCGGCACCACCACTATGCTGTCGCCGGTGTGCACGCCCATCGGGTCGATGTTTTCCATATTGCAGATGGTAATGCAGTTGTCGTCGGCATCGCGGATGACTTCATACTCGATTTCTTTCCAGCCTAGCAGGCATTTCTCTACCAGCACCTCATGGCTCATCGAGGCGGACAGGCCGCTGGCGACGTTATGGTCGAGTTCCTCCAAGGTGTAGCAGATGCCGCCTCCGCTACCTCCCAGTGTGTAGGAAGGCCGCACGATGAGCGGCAAACCTATCCGGCGCGCCAGATGGCGCGCCTCCTCAACCGAATGGACCGTATCACTCGGCGGCACCGGCTCCCCGATGTCAACAAGGAGCTTCTTAAACAAGGATCTCTCTTCGGCATTTTTGATAGTCTGCAGCGGTGTGCCAAGGAGCCTGACGCCGTACTTGTCGAGGATGCCGGAATCAGACAGTTCCACTGCCAGGTTCAGGCCGGTCTGGCCTCCCAACGTTGGCAGAACACCATCGGGGCGCTCCCGTTCGATGATGCGGGTAATTGCCTCGCAGGTCAGGGGCTCGATATAGACAACATCGGCGATACCCTGGTCCGTCATTATTGTCGCCGGGTTAGAATTAACCAGGACTGAAGTCACACCCTCTTCCCTGAGAGCGCGGCAGGCCTGGGTGCCCGCATAGTCGAATTCCGCTGCCTGACCGATGATTATCGGCCCGGAACCGATGACGAGGACTTTTCTGGGTTTGGTCATGTATCGTGCCCCGCTACTTTTGTGACTTCATCATCTCGACGAACCGGTCGAAGAGATATGTGTTGTCCTGCGGCCCCGGCGCTGCCTCGGGATGGTACTGGATGGAAAGTATCGGCAGGTCGCGGTGTCGTAGACCCTCAACCGTGCCGTCGTTCAGGTTAATCTGGCTGACTTCCAGACCGCCCTTTACTGTGTCGGGATCCACCGCGTACCCGTGATTCTGGGTGGTGATGTGGACCCGTCCAGTGGTCAGGTCGCGGACCGGGTGATTGCCGCCACGGTGCCCGAACTTGAGCTTGAAAGTAGCCGCGCCGAACGCATGGCTGAGAATCTGGTGCCCCAGGCAGATACCCATAATCGGCCTCTTGCCGATAAGGCCGGAGGCGGTCTCTTTCATATAGCCAAGCAAAGCCGGGTCGCCTGGGCCGGGTGAGAACACGACGCCATCGGGCTTCAGTTTCAGTATATCACTGGCCGGACTGTTACATGGCATAACCTTCACCGCACAGCCGAGCCGCCTGAGAATCCTGAGGATGTTGTACTTTACGCCACCGTCCAGCACCGCGACACTCAGCCCGATTTCCGGTGTCTTGCTGTCCCACTCATAGATACTGCCGGTGCTTACTTCACGTACGTAATCTACCTTGCCGTAGGGCGGCAGGTTACCCAGTTCCTTCAGCGCTTCCTTGACGGTGTGGTCACTGGTCAGGATACCCATCATCACGCCCAGATGCCGGATATGACGCACCAGCGAGCGCGTGTCGATGCCGGCGATGCCCGGTACGCCGTTATCCAGCAGGTACTGGTGAAGCGTCTTCCGGCTGGTGTAGTGGCTTGGAATCAGGCAGTGCTCTCTGACGGCAAAGCCTCTGACCTGGACCCGCTTTGACTCGACATCGTCTTCGTTGATTCCATAGTTGCCGATTAGCGGGTAGGTCGGTGTCACAATCTGGCCGGCGAATGACGGGTCGGTGAGCATTTCCTGGTAGCCAGCCATGGCGGTATCGAAGACCACTTCACCGTAGGTGGTGGTCTCCGCTCCGAAGGCGTGGCCTTCGAACACCATGCCGTCTTCCAGGACGAGAATTGCTTTCTTATTCATGACTTCACTCGAGCAGTTGTTTCGGTCTCCCCGGCGCTTGTCTGAACCTGAACTGCCGCAGTGCTCCGGGCCCTCGGTTGTCCTTCAAGCGAAGCGCGGAACTCCAGCCTGCGCGCCTGCTCGTCATTATCGAAAAACAGGCAGTTCTCCGGCTTGATACGGGGCACTGACGGGTCTTCGGGGGTGTGATAGATATGCGATTCGAGGTTGCCCACGTACTTAGGCATCTTCTCGTGGTCACAGTAGAGACATCTCAGTACCGGGGGGTTAAGACTCAGCACCGCGAACTTGGGTGCCACATATCGGGCTTCATGTACCGTAACGCAGGCAGGGTTTTCGCACCGGCACCCCGCCGCACTGCTGTAGATGTGGTACCGGGACGGTCTCGGGCCTTCAATATCCGCCTTCGGTTTGTAACATCCAAGCAGGAGTGAAATCAGGGCCATTCTAACCGGGACACCGTAGGCCGCCTGCTCGAAGTACATCGCGCGGGGGTCACTGTCCATCTCACAGGCGAGCTCATCGACGCGCGGCAGGGGATGCATGATGAGTGTGTTCCGGAACTCCTTGCCCTTCAGAAGACTTTTGTCAATCACCGGATAGGTCTGCGCCGGCCCTTCTTTAGCCGGCTCCGCAAGCCGCTCTTTCTGGAGTCTCGTCATGTAAAGGGCATCCACTCCGGAAGTGAGGTCAACGCGCAGGTTGATGTCCGGTATCAGGGTAAGCTGGTGCGAGCGGTCAGGCGTGATATAGATGGCATCGAGTGCCGCACCGGCGGCTGAGCCGTTTTGACTGAGCGCCGGCACCAGTGTCGGTAGGTCACTGGCGTCCACCTTCTTCAGAATGCCTCCGTATTCCGTGGTCAGCTTACGGATGACGTGCTCCGGCATTTGAAAGCCGGCACCCGGTGAAAAGATGATGGCCGATGCGCCGAGACGTGCCAGGGCGTAGATCAGTGAATGGACCGTACGGCCGTACTTCAAATCGCCGCAAAGTGCTATTTTGAGACCCTTGATGGTCTTACGAGATTTGCGGATGGTATAGAGGTCGCAGAGGGTCTGGGTAGGGTGCTCGTGACTCCCGTCGCCGGCGTTGATGACCGGTATCCCGGCATATTCGGCGGCAACCCTTGCCGCCCCTTCCCAGGGATGGCGCATGACCATAATATCGGCATACTTGCCGATAACTCTGGCCATATCGGCGATGCTCTCGCCCTTGGCCAGCGAGGTGCTTTTGACCTCGACAACGCTGATGACGTTGCCACCGAGCCGATACATAGCTGTCTCGAAGGAAAGCCGCGTTCTGGTGCTGGGCTCGAAGAAGAGGCTGGCCATAATCCTGCCGCGGCAGGGGGTTCCGACTTTGCCGCTCTGTATGCGGTCCGTCAGAGCGAATATCTCCTCTATCTGACCGTCGGAGAGGTCGTCAACGCTGACCAGACTCATGCCCGCCATGCTCATTGTCCCACCTCTTTCCTGGCCACATTTCCTGAATTCGATGGAAGTCCGTTCGCTTTGGCGTCGGTAATCGCTACTTCATCCCGTCCGTCAACTTCGCGCAGGCGGACGCTGATGTGTTCGCTATGCGAGCTGGGTACATTCTTGCCTACGTAGTCGGCCCTTATCGGCATCTCGCGGTGGCCGCGGTCGACCAGCACCGCCAGCTGGACCGATGCCGGACGGCCGAGGTCAATGATGGCGTCCATTGCCGCCCGGATGCTCCGGCCGGTGTAAAGGACATCGTCGACGAGGATGACGCGGCGGTTGTTTATATCGGTGGGGACGTCAGTGAACTCCATGGAGACTGCCTTGTCGCCCGGTACAAGGTCGTCGCGGTAGTTGCTGATGTCGAGCGTGCCGACGGGAACGCTGGCGCCTTCGAGAAGCTGGATTGTCTTGGCGATGCGGTTGGCAAGGGGGACGCCGCGGGTGCGGATGCCGACGAAGACCAGTCCTTCGGCACCGCGGTTGCGCTCGATTATTTCGTGGGCGATGCGGTTGAGCGCCCGTCTGATGTCGTCGGCGGACAGCAGGATCTTCTCAGGCATAAAAAAAGCCTCCTGCTGAAAAGAGGCAGGAGACTATCACGGACGCGGATACTGTTAGTTTGGACCCGTTTCCCGTCTTCATAATATCCCCTTGCCAGTCTCGCGGTACTGACTTAAAGGTTCAACCCCGCAACCGTTGGTTATTTTACCACGCCTGTCCGGCCGGCTGCAATACCATGTACTCGTTGGTTGTACACTCTTAAGTGTGAAACAGGGTAGTTGAAAAGCACCCGCCCACCTCTGTACCCTGGGTAAAAGCAAAAACTCAAAGGAAGGAGGTGCAACGGGTGCCAGACGATTGT
>DAOUCU010000077.1:0-34082 GCA_034431935.1 Dehalococcoidia bacterium
GACATGCCCATCGTCTGAACCTGGAAGACAAGTCCAAATTAACATAGAAAGGTCGAACTGAAGAGCCCCGAGCAGACTCGGGGACTCAACAGGAGGGATAATGAAGAAACTCACCAAGATTCTGGGGCTGGTTGCCGTGCTCAGCCTGCTCATCGGCATCCTGCCGATGTCCAGCGCCCAGCCGGCCAGTGCCGCCATCGGGACCTTCTCCTTCGGCACCATAACCACCCCCATGAGCTCGCCCATCATCTATACCACCTCCGAGGTAAGCACCTTCGCGGTGACCTCGAACGGCACCATGTTCGTCGCCGACTGGGCCAACAACACCCTGAGGCGCGGCGGCGGCTGGGGTTCCGGCTGGGCCACCATCACCGGCTATTTCCCCGGCACCTATCCGATATGGAAGCTGGTGGCGGCCCCGGACGACCCCAACTTCATCCTGGCCGTCTCAAGCACGGCGGCCGGCGCTCCGCAAGAGATCTGGGTCTCCTTTGACCAGGGCTTCACCTGGTCGAACACCGGTTTCACTCCCGCGGCGGCTACCGAAGTAATTACCGATGTTGCCGTCTCCGCCAAGTACCCGGTCGCCGGCGGCGATGCCCGCGACATCCTGGTCTGCACCGATGGCGCCACGGCCGCACCTCCTTCCGGCGGGCGCATACTTGCCCTCAAGCTCCAGCCGTACGGAGTTACCACCTGGACCGTCCAGGCGGGTTTCCCCGCGGCGACATCCTTCCGCGCCATTAAGGCCGCCCCGGCCTACGCCGGCGACTTCACCTTCATCGCCGTCGGCGCCCAGGCCGCCGGCACGGTGGCGGTCCTCGGCGTCCGCGACATCAACGCCAACACCACCAACTACGCCGTCTCCACCGCCTTCCCCATGACCATCACGGCGACGGCCACCATCGCCAACCTGGTGAGCGCCGACATCGCTTTCCCGTCGGACTACCAGGGCCAGGTGGACCGGATGCGCCGCTTCTGGGTCGCTCTTGACTGCGGCGCGGCGGCGACCCCGTTCAACACCGGTATCTTCCGCGTTGACGGCCGCAGTGTTTCCACCAACCTGTTCTTGCTTGGCCGACCGTGGAAGATGGCCTACTCCGGCACGGTCAACGCCGGCAAGATGCTGGTCGGCACTGCCGAGGGCGCCTCGGCCAGCGGCACGACCTCGGTCTACCGCAGCCTGAACGCTCAGAGCAACGCCGTCACCTGGGACCTCCCCTACAAGGGGCCTTCGGGCGGCTTCGGCATCCCGGTCACACAGGAAGCCCGCTCCACGCCGATGTGGAAATTTGACGGCAAGGAAGCCGTGGTCGGCACCATGACCACCGACGTCGTCAACACGCCGGCCCTGTACTTCAACTTTGCCGCCGCGGTTGCCTGGCGCGCTGGTGCGGCCAACGACGAGAGCGCCCTTTCCGTCACCGCCGATGACGGCGACGTCTACAACCAGTACAACAGTATTGACACCAGGTCGCGCGGCATTACCGACTACGTCGTTTCCGGCAACACCAGGGTAATGTACCTGGCCACCGCCAACGACCCCGCCGGCCTCGACAGCATCTGGAAGTCCACCAACGGGCCCGGCTTTTCCAGCTGGACGCGCGTCGGCCTGATCAACGCCGGCGGCCAGCCGATTTTGAAGCTGGCTCCGGAAAAGGATGACGGCTCGGTCGTCTTCTGGGGCGACCGCGGCTCCGCTACCAACATCATCCAGCGCTCGGTTGATGGCGGCAACACCTGGTCCAACTGCATGCCCGGCATCACCATCCAGGACTTCGCCGTCACTGACCAGAACACCATCCTCGCCGTCACCGCCGGCGGCATCGTCCGCAAGGGCACCAGCACCGGCCCCGGCTGGATGTGGACCGCCAACTACGACCCGAGAATGGGCTCGGCCCACCGCATCGTGGCCATCGGCAACAACGCCGTAATCGCCCCGGGCGGCGCCGGCATGACCTTCCCCGCCTACTCGACCGACGGCGGCCTGACCTTTGTCAGGATCATGTACCGCCCGGCCGACATGGGGGCCAACGTTCTCCATTATGCCGCCATGGACCCGAAGTTTGCCGATAACAAGACCTTCTTCCTCGGCAGTGCCGTTCCCGGCGCCGCCCCGGCGGCGCTGGCGGTCGGCGACACGGTCACTCTGCCGGTATCCTGGCCTGCCGCCACTGCCGGCACCTTCATCGTGCCGGTCGGCCCGATTACCATCGTCCAGGGCGCTACCACCTTCGTTTCCCAGGGCCCGGTAACCGTTACACTGCCGGCGACCACCACCGCCTGGACTGCCGGCACGGCTAAGGTGCTGGCCGCCACCGAAATTCCCGGCATGATCATCACCGGCTTCTTCAACATGAACGGCTCCACCGGCAATGTCTGGCGCTGGACCATCGGCAAGAACACCACCGGCTGGGACTTCATCGGGGCGCCACTGGGTGCCATGAACACGATGATAGCCCCGGCCTCGGGCTGGCTGTTCACCGGCGTGACCACGCCTGCCGGCGGTGTCCTCCGCTCCATTGACGCCCTTAACGGTCATCCCAAGCCCGGCGTCAACTGGAATGCCCTGATTGCCGGCCTGCCCGGTGCCTTCTCCGTCGGTAACATCGCCATCAGCATGACCACGGGCAACGTCAACATCTATACCAACGACGTCAAGACGGTCAACAGCCTCTACGGCTTCATTGACCAGCTGGCCGATGTTGCCCCCGGCATCACCGAGCCCAAGTTGCCTCCCGGCGCCGATGCGGTGACACTGCCGGTGGCCTTCACCGGTTTTGCCAATGCGTTCGGCATCCACTGGAACCTGCCGGCGGCCCAGAGCGCCACCTACCAGGCCCAGATCAGCGCCACTCCTGACTTTTCTGACATCGTGACTGCGGTCGGTCCTCTGTACGCCCCACCGAACCCCGGCTCCCCGAGCTGGTTCATCGGCAACCCGCAGGCGGTCGGCATCATGGGCGGCAACACCTACTACATCCGCGTCCGCGTTGACTCGGTAGACACCGGTCAGGCGATCCTCAGCCCATGGTCCAAGGCGCTGAAGGTAGTCGTCCAGTCCGGCGTGCCGGTCCAGGCCCCGTACTCGGCACCGCAGCCGGTCTCCCCGGCTGAGGGCACCAGCCTGGTGGCGCCAACCTCGGTTGGCTTCACCTGGACGCCGATGCCCGGCGCCACCGAGTACAAGTTCGTGCTGGCCACCGATGCCGCGCTGACGAAGACCATCGTCTCCACCACCGTCACCGGCACCGCCTACAGCTACGAGACCGCGCTGAAGGAAGGCACCTACTTCTGGCAGGTCACGCAGACCAAGCCGATCCCGAGCAGCCCGTCACCGGTTGCCTCCTTCGTCGTGGTTGCCAAGCCGGCCCCGGCGCCGACACCGGTAATTAACGTCCCGACCCCGCAGGTCGTGGTCCAGCCACCGCCTCCGGCGGTCACCCCGGTCTGGGTCTGGGTCGTGATTGCCATCGGCGCCATCCTGGTCGTGGTCACCATCGTCCTCATCTTCCGCACCAGGAAAGTCTAGACCAATCACCCCGGTAACCCCCGAGAGGGCGCCCGAGAGGGCGCCCTCTCTTTTTACCCATCACCCGCCGGCACCCTCCATGACCGCTACGGCAACCGGCATGTTACCCGCTGGCCGTTTTCACAACCGCCGATGTCCCGAATATTGACATCCGACTGTCCCGTTACTACCATGCTACGGGCCTCATACCGATAGCCCTCCAACCGTAGCAAGTAGCAACAAGGTCAGCGAAGAAAGGAGACAGCCATGACACAGAAGTACACCAGCCTCTTCTCGCCGATTAAAATCGGCAAGCTCCACCTCAAAAACCGCATCGTCAAGTCCGGCCAGTGGTTCCTGTATGCCGAGCCGGACGGCTCCTGCGGCGACCGCATCGCCGCCTGGTACGGCGGCCTGGCCAAGAGCGGCCCGGGCATGATTACCATCGAAGAAAGCATCTGCGAGTACCCGTGGGGTGCTTCCCAGATGCCGCATGTCAGGCTCGATGACGATAAATTCATCCCCGGCCTGACCAGACTGGCGGCGGCGGTGCACCAGCACGGCGTGCCGGTGGTGGTCCAGATTACCCACGCCGGCCCGGCCTACAGTTCCAAGGTCGCCGGCGGTCAGCCCAAGGCGCCCTCATCCATCACGCCGCCGTCCGAACCGGGGCTTTTCGAGGTCGCCCGCGAGATGAGCCGCGATGAAATCCTCGATGTCCTCGAGAAATGGGCGCAGGCCGCCCTGCGCTGTAAAAAGGCCGGCTTCGATGGCGTTGAGCTCCACCAGGCACACTATGCCCTGGGCAATGCCTTCCTCTCGCGGCGGCAGAACAAGCGCACCGATGACTTCGGCTGCCAGAACATGGACAACCGCACCCGGTTCGGCACCATGCTCATCAGGCGCACCCGCGAGCTCTGCGGCCCGGACTTTGTCATCGGCGTCCGCATGAGCAACAAGGAGTGGAGCACCGAGGAGCCGAATCTGGGCACCACCAACGAGGAGGCCTGCGAAATCGCCCGGCGCTTCGAGGCCGCCGGCGCCGACTACATCCAGTCATCGAGCTACGGCTACGGCGCCTTCACCCTGTGCGCCTTCCCCGACCTGGTCACCTACCCCGAGACGCCGCCCCCGGCCCGGGAGTTCGCCGCCCGCATCGACCACGGCGGAGCCCTGATTCCGGAGACGGCCAACATCAAGAAATCGGTCAAAATACCCGTTTCCGGCGTCGGCCGACTTTCCTTCGCCGAAGCCGACAGGGCCATCAGGGAAGGCAAAATCGACCTTGCCGTTTTCGGCCGCCAGTTCATGGCCGACCCCGAGTTCCCGAAGAAGCTGGCTGAGGGCAGGGAGGACGACATCCGCAAATGCACCCGCTGTCTCCACTGCCTCTCGGTGATGTGGACCTACCAGCCGGTGCAGTGCCGGTGCAATCCCTTCGCCGGCAACGAGCTGACCATGGTGATTAAGCCGGCGGAGAAGAAGAAAAAGGTCATGGTGGTCGGCGCCGGCCCGGCCGGGCTTGAGGCGGCACGGGTCGCCAGCCTGCGCGGCCACAGCGTCAGCATCTGGGACTCGGCCAAGGACATCGGCGGCTCGATGAACATGGCCGCCTTCATCAAGGGTACAGAAAACGACGACCTGCCGTCCTTCATCGACTGGTTCCGCGGCCAGCTCAAAAAGCAGGGCGTGAAGATTAACCTGGGCAGGACGGTAACCGCCGCAACGATTGAGGCGGAGAAGCCGGACGTGGTCATCTGCGCCGTTGGCGCCGAGGCCATCGAGCCGGAACTGCCAATCAGGGAAGGCGCCCGGGTCAACACCACCGAGGAACAGCGCCGGCAGGCAAGCAAAGCGCTCGGCATCTTCGGCGCCAAAATGGCCTCGGCGGCCACCAAAATCTTCCTGCCCGGAGGCAAGAGAATCGTGGTCGTCGGCAGTGACCTGCCCGGAATCGAGGCGGCCCAGTTCCTGGTCAAGCGCGGCAAGGAGGTGCCGGCCATCATTGATACCGACCCGGTGCCCTTCAAGGGCGTTGACATCCAGTGGCTGTTGAAGCTGGCCTTCCCCGGCGGCTGGCTGGAGCAGAGGAAGATACGCGTGGTCAACGGCGTCAGGATTGATGAGATAACTAAAGACGGCATCACCTTCACCACCGCCGATGGCAAAAAGGAGACCATCACCTGCGACAGCGTCCTCTGGGTGAACAAGCACCGGAAGAACGATAGGCTGGCCGGCGAGCTCAGGGGCAGGGTGCCCGAGGTCTATACTATCGGTGACGCCATGCAGGACGAGCTCGGCTACGTCTTCAACGCCACCCACAGCGCGGCGGAGCTGGCGTTAAAGATTTAGAGGACAGACAGGGAAGGGGGCCGCGGGGCCCCCTTCCTTTACACCCGTAAACCGGCGGCAAAACAAACATGGCGTCATTCTCAGGAAGCGCTTCCCTTCCATGTCACTCTGAAGGAGCGGAGCGACCGTGAGAATCGGGGGTCCCCTCCCCCGATGCTGGACGGGGCCGGCATAGCTGCGGTATGATGGTACCTGAGTTATCACGCCCATGAGTAAACCGCCAGCTTCAATCGGGAGGGGCCTGTCTCTCCGCACGAAGTTCCTTGTCCTGTTCGCCGCGGCGGTTGTCGTCACTACCGGCATCTCGATGACACTGTCCCAGGTCCTGCTTCCGGAACGCTTTGCCCAAATTGAGAACGCTCAGGTCAGCCGCAATATCCAGCGCGCTCAGGATGCCCTTGACCGCGAGGTCTCTTATCTGGACGATACCACCGCCGACTGGGCCGCCTAGGACGACAGCTACGCCTTTATCCAGGACGGGAAACAGGACTACGTCAGCTCCAACCTGGTCAACTCGAGCTTCGAGAACCTCAAGGTCAACTACATGCTTTTATTCGATGCGACCGGCAGGATGGCCGCCGGCAAAGGGTACGATTTCAGGAACCACCGGCCTCTTGAAATTCCATCCGGCCTGCTGGCACAGCTTGCACCGGGAAGTCAGCTGCTGAGCCATGCCGGTGTCGACAGCCGGAGGGCAGGCATCCTGGTACTGCCCGAGAGCGTCATCCTGCTGGCCTCGCGGCCGATTATCACCGGCGAGCGGCGGGGGCCGGTGCGGGGCACCTTCATCATGGCGCGGTACCTGGACGACGCCCTGATGGAACAGCTTTCAAAGGTGACCGGCCTGTCGCTCGGCATCTTCAGGATGGACGCTCCGGACCTGCCGTCGGATGTCGAAGCGGCGCAGAAACGCCTGCAATCGGGCCCGCCGGCCCATATTGAAGCTATCAGCGAAGAGCGTATTGCCGGCTATACCGTGCTTGACGATATCTTCAACCGACCCTCCCTGATACTCAGAGTGGACCTGCCCCGCGACATTTACCAGCAAGGACAGAACACCATCCGCTTTTTCAGTACCTTCATCATCGGCATAGCCATATTCGTCGGTCTGCTGTTATTACTGCTGGCCGACCGCTGGATACTGCGCAGGCTGTACCGGACGGCGGACGCGGTGCGCCGGATTGGCGCCACCGGTGACTTCTCGAGACGGGTGCCGGCGGACGGCAGAGACGAGGTCTCCGAGGTCGGCCGCAATATCAACCTGATGCTTGATGCGCTGGAGCGCTCCCAGAAGGAGCTCCGTGCCAGCGAGGCAAGGCTTCAGGAGCTTTATTCACAGGAATCGGGCCTCCGCCGCCGGCGCGAAGACGAGATCAGGAACTACTCCGAGTACACCCGCGCCCTGGTGCACGAACTGAAGACGCCGCTGACGGCGATGATTGCCTCCTCGGAACTGCTGGCCGAGGAGATGCGCGAGGAGCCGCTGGCCAGCATGGCCCGGAACATCCACCATGCCGGTCTTGAGCTCAACAGCCGCATCGACGAACTGCTCGACCTGGCGCGGGGCGAGATAGGCCTTCTCGAAATAAAGCGCCAGCCGCTGGACGTCAGCAGCCTGCTGGAACAGATAGTGGCCGAAATGAAGCCGCTGGCGGCGACGAAGGAGCAGTCGCTGGCCCTGGAAATAGCCGGCCACGTGCCTCCGGTAATGGCCGACCCGGCAAGATACCGTCAGATAGTGGTCAACCTCATCGGCAATGCTTTCAAGTACACGCCCCGGGGCAGCAGTATCAAGGTCAGCGCGCGGACTGAAGCCGGAAACCTGGTCACCGAGGTGCAGGACAACGCCGCCGGAATCCCTGCCGAGGAACTGCCCAACCTGTTTGTTCCCTACAGCCGCATCCGCAAAGACGCTTCGGGGCACCAGAGCGGGCTCGGCATCGGCCTTTCCCTGTCCAAGAGACTGGTCGAGCTTCACGGCGGGAAAATACAGGTCAGAAGCGAGGTCGGCAAAGGCAGTACCTTCAGCTTCACCATTCCGCTGTCAGAGAAATCGTGAGGCGACCGTGCCCTTTTTCAACACCAGTCCTCAGGATGAGGACAGCCTGAAGGGCGGCGGCCTTCAGGAAATCTCACCGGCAATGCCGGACCGGCCTTGACACTCATCGAGTTTCTTTGATATAATTCCAGACGCTTTTCCCAAAAAGCACCTTAACAGTTAGATAGTGGAAGAAACCCGTTTTTTTCTTAGAGGGTTTGATCCTGGCTCAGGATGAACGTTTGCGGCGTGCCTTATGCATGCAAGTCGAACGGTCCGGCTTTTCGCAAGATTGGCCGGATAGTGGCGAACGGCTGAGTAACACGCAAGTGACCTGCCCCGAAGCGGGGAATAGTCTGTCGAAAGATAGAGTAATACCGCATGTGGTGCCGGGTTTAGAGACCCGTCACTAAAGCCGCAAGGCGCTTCGGGAGGGGCTTACGGCCGATTAGCTAGTTGGTGAGGTAATGGCCCACCAAGGCGACGATCGGTAGCTGGTCTGAGAGGACGACCAGCCAGATGGGGACTGCGACACGGCCCCAACTCCTACGGGAGGCAGCAGCAAGGAATTTTGCGCAATGGGCGAAAGCCTGACGCAGCGACGCCGCGTGAGGGATGAAGATCTTCGGATTGTAAACCTCTTTTGCCGAGGAAGATACAGACGGTACTCGGCGAATAAGTCACGGCTAACTACGTGCCAGCAGCCGCGGTAATACGTAGGTGGCGAACGTTATCCGGATTCACTGGGCGTAAAGAGGACGTAGGCGGTCTTCCAAGTCGGATGTGAAAGTGCACGACTTAATCGTGCAAAGCCATTCGAAACTGGGAGACTCGAGGGCGGCAGAGGGAGGTGGAATTCCCGGTGTAGCGGTGAAATGCGTAGATATCGGGAGGAACACCAGTGGCGAAGGCGGCCTCCTGGGCCGCCCCTGACGCTGAGGTCCGAAAGCGTGGGGAGCGAAACGAATTAGATACTCGTGTAGTCCACGCCCTAAACGGTGAGTACTAGGTATGGGGGGTATCGACCCTCTCCGTGCCGCAGCTAACGCTTTAAGTACTCCGCCTGGGGACTACGGCCGCAAGGCTAAAACTCAAAGGAATTGACGGGGGCCCGCACAAGCAGCGGAGCGGGTGGTTTAATTCGATGCTACACGAAGAACCTTACCAGGGCTTGACATGACGGAAGTAGGAGCCAGAGATGGCAACCACCTGTATCCAGTCAGGAGCCGCCACAGGTGCTGCATGGTTGTCGTCAGCTCGTGCCGTGAGGTGTTGGGTTAAGTCCCGCAACGAGCGCAACCCTCGTCGCTAGTTGATTTCTCTAGCGAGACCGCCTCATACAATGAGGAGGAAGGTGGGGATGACGTCAAATCAGCACGGCCTTTATGCCCTGGGCGACACACACGCTACAATGGGCGCTACAATGGGTTGCTAAAGGGCGACCTGGAGCTAATCCCAAAAAAGCGCCCCCAGTTCAGATTGCAGTCTGAAACCGGCTGCATGAAGTCGGAGTTGCTAGTAACCGCAGGTCAGCATACTGCGGTGAATACGTTCTCGGGCCTTGTACACACCGCCCGTCACGTCATGGGAGCCGGCAACACCTGAAGTCGATGTGCTGACCGCAAGGGGGCAGTCGCCGAGGGTGGGGCTGGTGACTGGGACGAAGTCGTAACAAGGTAGCCGTACGGGAACGTGCGGCTGGATCACCTCCTTTCTAGGGAGAGTTTCTCTCCTGGGTCGATTCGGGCCAACGCCCGACCTAGATGTGATCCCAAGCGGTTTCTTCCACTATCTAACTGGGAAGGGTCATGTGTCCCACCCCGCAAGCTCCGGATTCCAGACTCCAGACACCAAGTTTCAAAGCTCTTGTACCTTCATTTATTGTCATTGCGGGGGCAGCGAAGTCATCCTGAGGATTCCGGTGGGGCAGACACATACAATTTCATTTTCCGCCAGATCCCCCGCGTCCGCCCGGAATGACGTGGCGGGAGTCACCCGGAAGGACATGACAATGGCGGAGGTTGACTATCTCACCTCTTACTATTAACATTCCAGCCATGAAAGCCCGCCCCAGCATACCAAAACTCGCCGTCTTTCCCCCATCGGCCGAGGTTGACCCGCAGGGGCACCTTTTCATCGGCGGCTGTGACACGGTCGACCTCGCCCGCAGGTACGGCACCCCGCTCTACGTTTTTGACGAGCCCGCCATCCGACAGAAATGCCGGGAGTTCAGGGCCGAGTTCTCCCGCCGCTACCCGGACAGCCATGTCATCTATGCCTCCAAAGCTTTCCTGAACCGCGCTCTGGCCACCCTGCTTAAGGAGGAGGGGCTGGGGCTCGACGTCGTTTCCGGGGGCGAGCTGAACTGTGCCGTGTCCGTCCTCTTCCCGCCGTCGCGGGTCTACTTTCACGGTAACAACAAGACCAGGGACGAGCTTGAACTGGCCCTGGACTGGCACATCGGCCGCATCGTCGTTGACAACTTCCACGAGCTGGACCTGCTCGGGGAGCTTGCCGGCAAACACGGCATCAAGCAGGACATCCTTTTCCGGGTGACGCCGGATGTCGACGCCCATAGCCACCGACACACCACCACCGGCGTCCTTGACAGCAAGTTCGGCTTCCCCATCAGCACCGGCCAGGCGGAAGAGGCCGTCCGGCGGGCGCTGGCCGTCCCGAACCTGAACCCCGTCGGCCTCCACTTCCACCTCGGCTCGCCCATATACGAGACCGGCGTCTACCAGCTCGGTATCGAGGCCACCCTGCGGTTCGCCGCCGCGGTCAGGAAAAAGCTCGGCTGGGAGCCGCACGAGTTCTCAGCCGGCGGCGGCTTCGCCGTGCAGTACACCCTGGCAAGACCGGCACCGCCCGTCGGCGACTACGCCGAAGCCATATGCCGCAAGCTGGCGGAGATGACGGGGATGCTCGGCCTGAAGCCGCCGCGGCTTGTCGTCGAGCCGGGCCGCGCTATCGTGGCCCGTGCCGGCGTAGCTTTGTATACCGTGGGAGCGGTCAAGGATATCCCCGGCGTACGCCGCTACGTCTGTATCGACGGCGGCATGGGCGACAATATCCGCCCGGCGCTGTACGGCGCTGAATATGAGGCACTCATGGCCAGCAAGGCTCTGGCCATGGAGACGGACACGGTCACCATCGCCGGCAGGTACTGCGAATCGGGCGATATCCTGGTACGCGATACGCCGCTGGCCATGGCCGAGGCCGGCGATGTCCTGGCAATACCGGTATCCGGCGCCTACTGCATCCCGATGTCCAGCAACTACAACAGCATCCCGCGGCCGGCCATCGTCTTCGTCAGAGAGGGAAAAGCCCGCGTGGTGCGCCGCCGCGAGACCTATGATGACCTGCTGCGGCTGGACAACGGCAAAGTCTAGGCGGCCTCCGGCGCTTCCTAAGCAATCACACTCTGATGTGGCAGGTAATCGGGCAACCGAAAATAATAAGGCTCTTCGAACGGGGCCTGCGCGCGGGGACGCTGGCCCACGCCTATCTCCTGGTCGGTCCACCCCACGTCGGCAAAGGCACCTTCGCCATCAACCTGGCCCAGGCGCTCAACTGCACCGGCAGTGACCCGCCCTGCGGCCAGTGCCCCTCGTGCCGCCGCATCGCCGAGGGCAAGCATGCCGATGTGAGAAGCATCCGGCTGAGCGCCGGCGAAGGCAACGGCAGGGCACAGCACGAGATAAGCACCGAAGACATCAAGGAAATCCAGTATTCAGCCTCCCTGCCGCCCTACGAGGGCAGGTTCCGCGTTTTCATTATTGACGGGGCCGAAAACATGTCGGCCGAAGCCAGCAACCGCATCCTCAAGGTCCTCGAGGAGCCTTCCCCCTCCGTGGTCTGGCTCCTTCTGGTGGTAGAAGAGACCCGGCTCCTGCCTACCGTTGTCTCCCGTTGCCAGCGGGTCGAGTTGAGGCCGGCGCCGGTACCGGAGGTCGCCGGTCTCCTGCAGGAACGCTATGGTGTTGAGGCCGCCAAAGCCGGACTGCTTGCCAGGCTTTCTGGCGGCCGTACCGGCTGGGCGGTCTCCGCCGCCAGCGACAGCAGGCTGATGGAGGACCGTGCGCGGACACTGGAAACGCTCGTTAGCCTGCTCGGCGCCGACCTGAACGACCGCCTCCAGTACGCCGCCGAGCTAGCCAGGACCGTGGAAAAAGACCGCCGCGCCGGCGCCGAAGTGCTAAGGACCTGGCTCGGCTTCTGGCGAGACGTCCTGCTGGTCAAGAACGGCTGTGCCGGCGATGCGGTCAACATCGACTGCATGGACACCTTGAATAAACTGGCATCGAGCGCTACCCTGACCGAAATCAAGGCCGCACTCGACCGGCTGAACGACACTTTGAGCCAGATTGCCCGGAATGTTAGCGCCCAGCTGGCGCTCGAGGTGCTCCTGCTCAACATGCCGACCCACCGCCTGCCATCTCCCTCGACAACGGAGGGGGAAGCGGCAAAAGTGCCTGACAGAGGCTCATCTCTTTCGGAAAGGAAATGAAAATGGAACTCTTCGAAGCCATCAAGGCCCGGCGGAGCGTGCGCAGGATGAAGACGACGCCGTTGCCGCCGGGAGCGCTCGATACTATTCTGGAGGCGGGCCGGCTGGCCCCGTCATGGGCCAACACCCAGTGCTGGCAGCTGGTAATTATTGACGACCCGGTGGTGAAGGCCAGGGTGGTTGAACTGCTGGCCTCACCACCCAACCGCGCCGTGGATGCCGTCCGCACCGCTCCGGTCACCATCGCCGTCTGTGCCGAGAGCGGCAAGGCAGGGTTCTGGAAGGGTACCGCCGCCACCGACAAGGGCGAGTACTGGTACATGTTCGACACGGCGCTGATGGTCGAGAATATGAGCCTTGCCGCGGCTTCCCTGGGACTCGGCTCGGTCATCATCGGGCTGTTCGACCACAGGAAAATTGCCGCCCTCCTCAACCTGCCGCCGGGATTCGTCTCCGTCTGCCTCCTGCCGATTGGCCATCCCGACGATGGTGAATCGCCGCCGCGCACTGCCCGGAAGCCCCTGGCTGAATTCGTATCCCGAAACAGCTTCGGTGTAAAATAGGGAGATGAACGAACAGATTACTCCACCAGAACCCGCCGGCCCGCCAGCCTCACCGCCGGCGCCGCCGTGCCGCACCGATAAGGTTATTGCCGTCCGGCTGAAGCAGTCGGGCAAGCTCGACTACTTCGACGCACACGGCATCGAGTCCCGGCCCGACGAATGGCTGGTCATTGAGACCTCCCGCGGCCTGGAACTGGGGCGGGCTACGGCCATAGTTCGTGACCCCTCCCCGGAAGAAGCCACCAGGGGCTTACGTCCGGTAGTCCGGAAAGCGACCGCCGAGGACATGGAGAAATACCGCCGCTGGGAGGAAAAGTGCGGCGACGCGGTAGCCAAATGCCGGGAGCTCGCCCAGAAGCTGAATCTCAAAATGAAGCCGATGGCGGCCCACTACAACCTCGATGGTTCCCACCTGACCATTTACTTCACCGCCAGTGAGAGGGTGGACTTCCGCGACCTGGTCAAGGAACTGCGTCAGGCACTTCATACGCGCGTCGAGCTCCGCCAGGTGGGACCCCGCGACGAGGCGAAACTGCTGGGAGCCATCGGCAAATGCGGCCGACGTCTCTGCTGCATGACCTTCATCGACGAGTTCCAGCCGATCTCAATACGTATGGCCAAGGACCAGGACCTGTCCCTCAACCCGATGAAGGTTTCCGGCATCTGCGGCCGGCTTCTCTGCTGTCTCGGCTATGAAGCCGACCATTACCGCACCCTCAGGGAAAAGTCGCCCCGTATTGGCCAGGAGGCAGTCTCGCCGCAGGGCAAGGGCAGGGTCATCGGTATCAACTCACTCAGGGAGACCGCCCTGCTCGAACTCGGCGACGACCTGACCATAGAAGTGCCGCTCGCCCAGCTCACCTGGGAGAAGAAAGCCAGGCCCGAAGGAAAGCAGGAAGACGATACAGCGGAGGTAGGCAAAGGGCACAGGCCGGAACGCGAACCGCCGAAGGGCCGGAAGATACCGCCGCCTTCATCCACCCAGCCCCCGGAGCCGGCCCAAGAACTGCCCGAATCTTAGAGGCGTCCCGGTTCAGGAGGCGAATGACTCCGGCATATCCAGCGGGCCATGCCGTTGCAACTGCGGCAGGTACTTGCCCCACTCGGTGTGCTGGCGAAGGTAATGGAATGGTATGGGAATCGACCCATCGTCCCGCGGCGCTTTCGGCTCGGACAACAGCTTCATCTTGGCTTCTGCCGGTGTCCGGCCCGCTTTCTTGCAGTTGCAGGCCATACAGGCCGTCACCACGTTCTCCCAGACATGTTCACCACCTACCCGCCGCGGCACGACGTGGTCAATCGTCAACTGCCTTGCCTGCCGGCCGCAGTACTGGCAGGTGTAATGGTCGCGCTCCAGCACCTCGTACTTGGTCAGCCGACGCCTGTGGCGCGGCCGCTTGACCATATATACGAGGCGTATCACTGATGGTATCTGGACGCTGGTATTCACCGATAAAAGCTCGCCGCGGCCGTTCTCCAGCAGTTCCGCCTTGCCGTAGTACAGAAGCACCACAGCGCGGCGGACACGGCAGATATTAAGCGGCTCGTAATTCTGGTTGAGCACCAGCACCGGTGCGTTCACCACATTCATCGTCATGGCTCCAGATTGACACCTATTTTAGTACGCGCCGAAGGCAAGAGCAAATCTAAGAGGCCGCTCCCAGTCTCTCAAGCGCCGATTTCACCCGTTTCAGACACCTTTCCCGCCCCAGCACCATCATCACCGGCACCAGCGGCGGCGAGGCCGTCCGGCCGGTCACCGCCACCCTGAGAGCCCCGAAATAGTCGCGGTTGCCCAGGTTCATCCGGGCCGCCTCGGCCCGGAGATGTTCCTCCAGTTTCGCCTCGGTCCAGTCGTTCGGCGATTCAAGCACCGCCAGCGCCGACCGCAGGGCTTCCGCCGCTTTAGCGGCATCCATCGTCTTCGATGTCAGCAGGGCAGTCTCGTAGACAAGCTTATCGACAAAAAAGAAATCGGTCAGGGCCGGCACTTCAGCCAGTGTTCGGGCCCGCTCCTGAATCAGCGGTATGATCTTTGCCGCGTACGCCATATCCAGCGGCCGGGGCACCGATGTCGGAAGATGCTTCTCCAGGAAAGGCTGCACCCGTCCGGCATAGTCATCCGGCGTCAACTGCCGCAGGTAACTGCCGTTCATCCAGTCAAGCTTCTCCCGGTTGAAAATAGCCGCCGTCTTGCTTATGCGCTCGATGGTGAAGTTCTCTACTATCTGCTCCCGGGGCATCAGCTCTGTCCGGTCGTCCAGCGACCAGCCGAGGAGCGCAAGGAAATTGAACATCGCTTCGGGAAGGTACCCCTGCTCCTGGTACTCCGTTATTGCCGTGGCCCCATGGCGCTTGGAGAGCTTGGAGCGGTCCGGCCCGAGAATCATCGGCAGATGGGCGAACAGCGGCGGCTCCCAGCCAAACGCCTGGTACATAAGTTTGTGACGCGGCGTGCTTGAAAGCCATTCATCGGCGCGCATCACGTGGCTGACCTGCATAAGGTGGTCATCAACCACGTTGGCCAGGTGGTAGGTGGGGTAACCATCAGACTTGAGCATGACGAAATCGTCGAGGGTGCTGTTCTCGAAGACCACCTCGCCGCGGATAAGGTCATGGAATGCCGTCTGGCCATCGAGCGGCGTCCTGAACCGGACCACCGGCCTGACGCCGGAGGCGGCATAGGCCGCCTTCTCTCTATCACTTAGATTGCGGCAGTGGCGGTCGTAACCCGGCGGCTGTTTCCGCCTGACCTGCTCCTCCCGCATCGCCTCGAGGCGCCGGGCCGAGCACCAGCAGTAGTAGGCATGCCCCTGCTCCACAAGCTCACGGGCGTACTTTTCATACAGGTCAAGACGCTGCGACTGGAAGTACGGCCCCTCATCCCAGTCAAGTCCCAGCCACCTGAGCCCGGCCATAATGGCCTCAACCGCCCCCTCCACCTTGCGGGTAACATCGGTATCCTCGATGCGCAGGATGAAAACGCCCCGGTTGTGCCGGGCAAAGAGCCAGTTAAAGAGCGCGGTACGAATGTTGCCCACATGCGGATAGCCGGTGGGACTCGGGGCGAAACGTACCCTGACCGGCCTCACAGCCGGGCCGATTTCTGGCCGTTCTTCCGCCCGCGGCAGGCTCTCCGGCGTTTTCAAGCCGACTAGCTGGACTGGCCTGTGACCCTGAGAAATCATGTCAGGAAACTTCACAAATGATACTGGTTGTCAGGCAAGAAACAGGAGGCGCCTTTTGGCGGCGCCCGGGGAACAGAGCTCTACCGTGGTTGTTTTGATTAAGCTACTTCGCGAGAAGGCGCTGCAATCCTTCCAGAAGCTGCTGGTGCTTTTTCAGGCGGGCAACAAGGTCCTCGGCCCTCTTCAGGGCACTCTGGGTATCTTCCATCTCAGTAGTCACTTTGAACAGGATTTCCTTGCGCCGCGCCGCCAGGTCGCCTTCAAAAGCCTGCAGGTCTTCGAGACTGCCAAGTTCGCTGGTGATTTCCTCCAGAAACTGTTTTTCCTTCTTGCTCTGGTCCCGGGTCTCACCCCTCAGCCTGGAGAAGAACTTGTTATCGTCCAACATGTCATGGCCTCGAACCACGGATATTAGCTCAAGAGCAACGATGGGTTCCTGGTCTATTGTATAGCAAGCCCCGCGATGGGGCAAGTACCAGCGCCACTAGCCGACTTTCTCGACCTCCACGGTGCACTCCGTCACCAGCGCGACCAGCGCCCCGAGCGCCGCCAGCACCGGCACCGCCAGGATGCCGACCGCAGCCACCGGAGCGCCGATGGAGAGAGGCATTTCCAGGAGTACCCGGTTACCCTGCCTGACGCGCACCCGCCGGATGTTGCCCTCGCGGATGAGCTGTTTGACTCTGGCCACCAGCTCATCTCCGCTGACCTTGAACTCGTATTTGTCGGTCATGGCACCATTTCCCCATCCTCTCCCTTACGAGTAAGAGAAACATTCTCCAGGAGAGGGCTGTCCCCTTTCAGACTTTCCGTTTTCCGCAATGACAACTGCAAGGATGCCATGCCGGGGCGGGACGGCACTTATCCACCAGCGTGAGTCTGGAGGTGGCTCTTGATTGCCTTTATCAGCCCTTCCTTGCCCACCCTCTTACCGGCCGCAACGCCCATTGCGGCGGCAAACTCGGCCAGGCCGGCCTGGTCCATCTCCTGAAGACGCCGGTTGACGAAGGGCCGGTTGTTGTTCCGCCATTCCGTGGCCAAAAGAAGATGCAGGCCGTGGTACTGGTCGACTTTAGCCTCGCCCTTTAGCTTATCGTAGAGCTTGCCGAGCTCCTCGATGATCCTTCCTCTGTCCCCGGTCTCTTCAATGGGCAGTTTGTTGACAGCAATGAACCGTTTGAGACGGTTCAAATCGAAGTTTTCCAGCTGGGAATAAACATAAGAACAGTTGCCCAGGTTCCACTCGTTGAAGAGCACCCGGTGTGTATACTCGAGGGCTTCGTCTCCGGGCTCGCGATACTTGCGCGGTGCGGCTGACTCCGCGGTGACCGGCGTCTTATGTTCTTCGTAGTACTTTTCGATAGCACGGATGAGCCCCGGACGGCGGACCGATTTGCCTACCTTGATGCCACTCCCGGCGGCCAGGTCACGCAACTGGGCCACGCTCAACTCGCCGAGACGGCTTTCGACAAATGACTGGTTGCCATGCCCCCACTCGGTTTGAAGCAAACAGGAGAGACCGGCATACTGCTGGGCCCTGACTCTGGTCTCCTGGGCCGCAAAAAGCTGGCGCAGCTCCCTGACGAGCGCCTGTTTGTCTGATTTTTCTGCGACCGGCAGCGTGGCGGCTTCGGCCATCTTGAGCAGGTCATCCAGTGCCAGGTCCCGGAACTTCTTAATGACGCCCTTACGGTTGCCCCTCAGCCAGTCGTCGAAAAGGACGGCATAAAGACCGTAGTAGTTACCGGGCTCTACCCGTGGCTCAAGTCCGGGCTCCTCGGTTTCCGGCGCTTTCTGGCGGAAATGCTTTAACTCGCCGGCAAGCTGGGTCACCAGCGCGGTAAGCTGGTCAACCTTCTCCTCAAGTCTGGCAACACGGTCTGGCATGAGCGACTCCACTTCTAGACTTCAAAGTAGCAAGTATAGACAGGGGTCCGCCCCGCGTCAAACAGCGGCTCGAGCCCGGACTACCTGCCCTTCCAGGCAACGACGAGGTACCACTCCGGCACATTCTCAATCGACGGCCAGCGGAACCCGGCCATCTCAAGCCACTTTGCCAGAACACCGTCCTCCGGAAGCTGGTCGTGACCGACAACGCCACCGATATCCCGGTGAAAGCTGTTGACCGCCTCACGGCTCATGGTGTGGGAAATGACCAGGCGCCCGCCGGCGTCGGTCACCCGGGAGATTTCACACAGGGCCCTCATCTGGTCGGCAAAATGGGGAAAGGTATTATGACACAGCACCAGATCAAAGGCGGCGCTGGCGAACGGCAGGCTGTGGGCATCCCCCTGGACAAAGGCAACACGCCTGTCCGATTCTTTCTCCCGCCCCTTCTTCAGCATTCCTGCGGCGATGTCCATTTCAACGATACTGCCGGAGATATCAAGCCGCCTGAGCAGGAACGGCAGGAGGATACCGGTGCCACTGCCGATATCGAGGACGCGCCCGTCCGGGTCAATCTCCAGCCTGGACATAATGCCCGCAATCCGCTCGTTCGTCCCGGGCATGGTCATGCTGTCCCACTTATGCGCCCGCTGGTCGAAAAAGTCACGGAGCTCGTGACTGCCTACGTTGTGGGCTGGACCTTCAGCCATTTCCTGGCCTTTCTCTTCGGCGATAAGATAGCGGCCGCCGCAAACGCGATTGAGGAAATGACCACGATCACGGCACCGGTGGGCAGGTTAAGCAAATAGGAAACTACCAGCCCGACCCAGCAGGAACCAACCCCGAACACCGCCGAGAGCAGGAACATGCGCTTCAGGCTGTAGGTAAGCTGGTAGGCCGCTGCCGCCGGGTTGAGGATGAGCGCATAAATAAGCAGACCGCCGATGCTCTGGAGGGAAGCGGTAACGGTAGCACCGGTCAGCACCAGCAACCCGTAGAACACCGCCGTAGCCGGTATTCCCACCGCCAGTGCCACCTCGCGGTGACAGAGCACCGCCTGGATTTCTTTGAAAAAAACGGCAACAGCCGTGACTACCACCAGTGCGACAATGCCCATGAAGACAAGAGTGCCGCCGCTCACGGTCAGGATACTTCCCCAGAACAGGTTAAGAGCCTCGGTACGCGCCCCGGGCATCAACCCCACGAAGAGGAAGGCCAGCCCGATCATCAGGGTGAAGATGAAGCCAATAGATGTATCGGCATTGATTTCGCCGCGGTCAGCCAGAGGACCGATGACGACCGTCGCCAGCAAACTGAAGGCCAGCGCACCGATAAGCGGGTTGAAGCCAAGCCATACGCCGAGAAGCGCTCCCGCGAATGCCGAGTGCACGATGCAGACACCGATGAATGACAGTCCGGCGGTAACGACGAAGACCCCCACCAGCGAGCAGGCCAGGCCGCCGAAGAGACCCGCCAGCATGGCGTTCTGCATGAAACCGTATTCCCAGATGGCCACGCCTGCTACCTCCTCCCCGGCACCGGCGCCACCGCAAAAAGCTCGGACAGTGTACTGTCATCAAGGACTGCTTCCCGCTCTCCCTCGCGCCAGATACGGCCCCCCTTCATCATGACAATGCGGCGGCAGGCCGCGGGGAGCGTCTCAAAGTCGTGGGTGACAAACACTGTGGTCAGGCCGCGTGACTCGTGGACCATCCGGGTAAGCTCCACTATATCCCGGCGGGCCTCCCTGTCAAGCGACATCGTCGGCTCGTCGAGAAGCAGTATCCGTGGTTCCTGGACGAGCGCACGGGCAATGGCCACCTTCTGCTGTTCTCCGCCCGAGAGGTGCCCCAGCGGCCGGTCGGCCAGCCGCGTCAGCCCGACCATTTCCAGAACCGTAGCCACACGTTGACGCTCGATTTCCCCGGGACGCCGGAAAAGACCGAGCCTTCCGAAGGCGCCGACCGTTACCGTCTCCCGGACGCTGATGGGCAGTCGCGGGTCGATGTTCCGCACCTGCGCCACGTAGCCGATGTGTTTCCTGACAAGCCCGCCATTATGACGGTCCGGTTCCATCCCCAGGACGCAGACGCGGCCCCGGTGCGGTCTGACCAGACCGTTGATCACCTTCAGCAGGGTGGTCTTGCCGGCGCCGTTAGGGCCGATGATTCCGATAAACTCGCCCTCGCCCGCTTCAAAGGAAACACCGTTTAGGGCCACGCCCTCACGGTAGGCGACTACCGCGTCCTCAATCTTTATGGCTGAACCAGCGGCGCCAGACACAGGGCTACTTCTTCCCCAGCGCCGCAAGTATGATCCGCACGTTCTCATCGACCGCCTGCTCCCAGGTATCGGTGTTCGGCAAAGCCCCGGGGAAGTTTGAAATCGTCACCTGGCCCGCTTTGATTTCCTGGGCAATGCTCTTACCGGCATCAGGGCCGCTCTGAAGGTTGTCAACCACCAGGACTGCACCGGCGGCCTTTCCCTTGGCCACGAGGTCGGCAATAAGTGCCGGAGTGAAACCCTCGGGCGGGCCGTAACTGGCAACAACATCAAATCCGGCCCACCTGAGAAAGTCGGCCTGATGAAGCATTGCTATCACCTTTGTACCCTGGATACCGGCTTTGCTCAGCCGCTGCTTGACCTCGTCGGCCTTAACGTTGATGGCCGCTTTGCGTGCGGCCGCCTTCTGTTTGTAGAAGTCAGCGTTGGCCGGGTCTATTTCCGCCAGCGCCGCCGCGACCTTTTCGGTAGCCTCAGCCTGGTAGCGCGGAGTCATCAGCCCGCCCTGGGCAGCAATCACTTTCGTGATCAGTCCGGGGTTGCGGGACGCTTCAATAAGCGCCTTGACATCCTTCTGGGCCTGCTGGTAATCGTGGATGATGAGCGCCTTCGCCTGGTTCAGGGCCTCAACATCGCCCGGTTTGACATCGCACTGTCCGGGGCAGACGCCGGCCGGAACGAAGTTGGTGACATTGACCCGGTCGCCGCCAATCTCGCGCACCATCACAGTAATCTGCGAAGTGCCGGCAACCACTTTGAGACCCTGCCCGGCCGCCGACTGGCACCCGGCAATGAAAGCTACCAGCCCGACTGCCACGGCAACAATTAGAAATATGGTCCGCTTCATCGAAACTGTACCCTCCTGTGACAGACCTAACGTGTGTGCCGGTGAGGATGCCCGGAGCGTGCTTTACGCGGCTTACCCCGGCATTTCGAGCAGACGCCGCTGATGGCCAGATGCTTGAACTCGGCCTCGAAGCCGCACTCATGCCTGAGCTTCTCTCGAAGGTTGTCGAGGGTCGATTCCGGCAGTTCCATCACCTCTCCACACACCTGGCAGACAAGGTGATGGTGATGTCCCTTTTCGACATGATGATAACGAAGGCATCCCTCGCCGAAATCGGTTTCCACCACAAGGTTGAGCTCCTTGAGGAGCTCCAGCGTCCGGTAGACGGTCGAGATGTTGGCATAAGGGTAGCGCCTCCGTACCCGGTTGAAGATTTCCTCGGCGCTGATGTGGCGGTCCATGCTGTGGACAGCATCGACTACCATCAGCCTCTGGGGAGTCAGCCGGTAGCCATGCTCTTTGAGCACCTTCTGGCAACTCATGGCGGATATTGTATCAACACGTAATTGCCATTGCAACTATTTGCAATAGGTTCAACCAGACTATTACTGACGCCGGAGCCAAACGGTCAGGTCAACTCAACAACGGAAATTTCTCGCGACTATCAAGCATAATGGTCACCGGGCCGTCGTTAAGGATTTCCACCAGCATATGGGCCCGGAAGCGGCCGGTGGCCACCTTAAGACCGGCGGCACGCAGACGGTCAACAAACAGGTTGATTAACCGGTCAGCATCGTCCGGCAGTGCGGCACCGGTGAAGCTGGGGCGACGCCCTTTTCTGGTATCTGCCATAAGGGTGAACTGACTGATTACCAGCACTTCCCCGCCGGTATCCAGCACCGACAGATTGAACTTGCCCCCGGCATCGCTGAAAATGCGCAGGTTAGCTACCTTGTCGGCCAGATAGTCAACATCTTTCTCGGTGTCGCCGGCGCCGACACCGGCCAGCACCACCAGGCCGCGGCCGATACTGCCTACTATTTCACCATCAACGGTAACCGACCCTTTGACGACCCTCTGGACCAGTGCTTTCATCCTGTCCTTCCGGACTTCTCCCTTCCACCGGAAGGGGCAAATATGTTTCTGAAGGGCAAGCCATTCAGACTAGCCCGGCGCGGCCAGCCAGGCCTTGAATTCCCCGATGATGTTGGGGCTTCTGCCCAGCGCCCTGCCGATACCGTACCGATTCCTCAGCCGCATCGGCACGCAACAGCAGGTACAGCAGTTACAGATAGCGTAGAAGTCCTCGTTGCACCTGATAATGGTGGCAATCAGTCCGCGCTTACGTGCGGCATCAAGGACATCCCGCGCCTCAGTTACCGTTATCCTCCGGTAGTTACCTTTTCGGCCCTCGACGAACGGGTTATGGCCCTTGCCGAGCATTATCTCGGCTTCCACCGGGTGGTCGCAGTTCTGGAACACCTGACGGCAGGAGCACGGACCAATATACAGGTCAGGCGTGAGACCGACCACCTCGGCGGCTTCGGCCGGCGTCAGGAGATAGGCGGCATGTCTCGTCTGCCCGTACCTGTTGGCCACCCACCGCACCAGCCCGCCGATAACCGGCACCCGCGTCCATTTCGCCTGCCATATGTAGTACCGGAGGAACTGCTCGCGGTACCGTCCATAGATTTTCAGGGTATGATGAATGGTCTCCTCCCCGAGACACCCCACGAACCCCTGCCCTCCAGGGAAGGGGGCAGGGGGATGGGTCATATCACTCAATAAGTTCCTTGGTGCTCGGCACCCGGCCAGCAAGACGCGGGTCAATGCGCGTGGCGGCGTCGAGGGCGCGCGCCAGTGCTTTGAACATCGCTTCGGCCTTGTGATGGTCGTTGACGCCGGCCAGGACGCGGGCATGCAGATTGAGACGGCCCTCAGCGGCGAAGGAAGCCAGAAAATGCCTCACCAGGTCCGACGGCATATCGGCGATGTTTTTATCGCCGAACCTGACGTCAATTTCGGCAAAACCGCGGCCGCTGATGTCCACCGCCACCAGCGCCAGGGCATCGTCCATGGGAACGGTGGCCGAAGCCATGCGGACAATGCCCGCCTTGTCGCCCAGGGCACGGTTGAACGCCTTGCCCAGGCAGATGGCCACGTCCTCGACGACATGGTGCACGTCCGGCCCGTTGGCCGAGACGCGCAGATCGAAGACACCATGCTGGCCCAACTGCTCCAGCAGGTGGTCAAACATCCGTATGCCGGTCATCAGGTCGTACTGGCCCTTGCCGTCGAGGTTCAGGTTAACCTTGACCGAAGTCTCCTTGGTCTCACGGGTAACCGCCGCTTTTCGCTCAGCCATCGCTTATTCTCCTTCAGCGGGGGTTTTTCACCCTCGCCCCGGCTCTGTCTTCAGAGGAATGTCGTCTGCAAGGGGGCGCAAGTTCCCCCTTCAACTACTGAAATCAATCCGCCACACCCTCCCCCTTGAATGAGTGGGCTTTCCTGAACTCCCTCAGCGCCTCTATCACCGCGTCGGTATGCTCCGGCTTACCGACGCTTATCCGGACACAGTCCCGCAGAACCGGGTTGTCGAAGTAGCGGATGAAGATGCCGTTCTGCCGCAAGTGCTGCCAGACGGCCTTTGCTTCCGGCCCCACCCGGCACAGTATGAAATTGGCCTCAGAAGGATAGGGAGTGAGCCATTTCAACGATTGTAGCCTTTTCATGAGCCGGCCGCGTTCTTTGACAATAGCCTTAATCGTTCCCTGAAGATAGTCCAGGTCATTCAACGAAGCCACCGCCGCTACCTGGGCCGCGGCATTGATATTATACGGCTGTTTTATCTTCATCAGTGCCAGGGCCACATCTTCCGGGAACATCCCGTAGCCGACGCGCAGTCCCGCCAGCCCCGCCCACTTACTGAAGGTGCGCAGGACCATCAGGTTGGGATATTTCCCCACCAGCGGCGCCACCGTCTCCCCGCTGAACTCGTAGTAGGCCTCGTCGACGACCACCACCAGCCCGGTCTCAAGGAGCGCCAGAATGTCCTCACGGGGTGTAACGTTACCGGTCGGGTTGTTGGGCGAAGCAATGAAAACAACTCGGGCGCCCCGGGCGGCGCGCCCGACCGCGGCCACGTCAACGCTGAAGTCGGCCTTCCGGGGTACGCCGACCACCACACCACCGCAGACCTCAGTGGAGAACGGGTACATACCGAAGGTCGGCGGGCAGTTGATGACTTTATCACCCGGCTTGATGAAAAGCCGCAGGATATTGTCAATCAGCTCGTCACTTCCGGCGCCCATAACGATGCATTCCGCGGGCACACCGGTATAAGCGGCCAGCAGTCCCCTGAGTTCCCTCTGTTCCGGGTCCGGGTAGTAGTTATAGTAGGAAAACCGGGCAATGGCCCGCCGGGCCCGCGGCGAACAGCCGTAGGGGTTCTCATTGCCGTCGAGCTTGATAACGCCGGCGACACCTTTCCCCACCTGTTTGCGGAGCACGTCCACCGGGTCGAGCGGGACGTACCCCTTCATCTTTGCCAGTTCCGGCCTGATCATTTTTTTCTGCCCGCTTCCATTCTCAGTTCCAGCGCCCGGGCATGCGCCGTCAGCCCCTCGGCGCGCGCCATGGTAATTGCCGCCCGGGTCAGGTCCTTCCTGACCGCAGCGTCCACCGCGACCATGCTGTTCACCTTAAGGAAATCGCCCACTCCCAGCGGCGAGCTGAACCGGGCACTCCCCGAGGTTGGCAGGACGTGGCTCGGCCCGGCTACGTAGTCACCGAGGGCTACCGGCGAACCGCCGCCGGCGAAAATACAGCCGGCGTTCTTCACTCGGGCAATGAACTTCTCGACCTCCCTGACCTGCACCGAAAGGTGCTCCGGCGCGAACAGGTTGACCACCTCCGCCGCCTCATCGAGACTGCCGACAAGAATCATCAGCGCCTTCTCCAGCGCCTCTCCGGCGATTGCCGAGCGGCCCAGATTCGCCAGTTGCTTCTTGAGTTCGGCCTCCGTCCGGTCAGCCAGGCGGGCAGATGTCGTCACCATGACCACCCGCGCCATGGCGTCATGCTCCGCCTGGGCGAGCAAATCGGCGGCGCAGAAGACCGGGTTGGCCGTGCCATCGGCGACCACCACCACCTCGCTCGGCCCCTGGAGCCCGTCAATGGCTGCCTGGCCGTAGACGGCCTTCTTGGCCAGCATCACGAAGATGTTACCCGGACCGCAGATCTTGTCTACCCGCGGCACCGATTTCGTTCCATAGGCCATGGCGGCAATCGCCTGAGCGCCGCCAATCTTATAGACGGCATCTACGCCGGCAATCCCCGCCGCCGCCAGCATCACCGGCGGCAGGCTCCCATTAGACTTTGGCGGCGAGCATATAATGATTTCGCCGACCCCGGCCACCCTGGCCGGCACCGCCGTCATCAGGACGGTCGAGGGATAAGCGGCCGTGCCGCCGGGCACGTAGATGCCGACCCGGTCGAGCGGCAGGACGCGGCGCCCCACGCCGGAATCGTAAAAAGCCTGCTCGCTGTTCTCGCGGCAGGACTCGTGGAACTCGCGCACCCGGCCAGCGGCGAATTTCAGCGCCGCCAGCAGGCCGACATCAATCTCTCTCATAGCCGATTGTATCTCGGCCCTGGTCACCCGGAAATCGCCCATCTCAACGCCATCAATCACCCGGGCGTAGTGGCGCAGGGCGGCATCGCCGCGCCTGCGGACGTCGTCTATTATCCGGCTGACTGCCTCGCTGGCGGTCAGCGGGCTACCGAAAACGGCCTTTATTTTCTCCTTTACCCGCGGCGGCAGGTCCTCAGGGACCAGCGCCTCCCGGGAAAGCACCCGACGTGCCGCGGCAATGCCGGTAATTCTCTTCATATTATCGCTCCAGCCCGCGGCGGAACATTTCCAGCAGTTTCCCGATACGCTCCGCCTTTATCGCTGACTGCGGTGAGTTCTTACTGCCGATGACGCAGGCGGTTGATTCAAACAGCACGTCAATGATACCAAGCCTCTGCCGTTCTAAGGTCTTCCCGGTCTGGGTGTTTTCAATCAGCAGGTCGGCATCATCCGGCAGAAAGGCCTCGCTGGCCCCCCAGGTAGGGATGAGCCGGCAGGGGCTGAGCCGGTTCTCCCAGAGATACTTATCGGCTATATTTACATACTCCGAGCACACCCGCAGGGGACTCAACCTGCCTTCGGCTATGAGCTTTTTCAGGTCGGCGACGCTCCGCACCGGCAGGTCCTGGCTCATGGCCGCTACGATGCGCACCCTGCCGAAGCCAAGGTCGAGCCGCATCTCTACCGGGCTTGATGGGAACCGGGCAAGGTGGTCGGTCAGCCAGTCGCGGCCGGTGATGGCGATATCGAAGTTGCCGTTAGCCACCTGCTGGGGCATATCCTGGGGCCGGATGACCTTGGCGTCAATCCATTCGCCGGACGGGCGCCTCGCATCCGACTTCAGGTCGTAGCCTTTAAGTCTGACTCCACAGCGGTCCAGAAACGCCACCGTCGGCTCCTTCTGGTGACCGTCAGGCAAGGCCAGCCAGACGGCATCATCACGCCACTGCGACTTTCCATTCACAGACACCGCGGGGGCATTTGTCGCTGATTTCTCTTCTACCACCATCCTGATGTTGTTAAAACGTTCAAGCACCCGGCTCAGGTCGCGGGTCTCCCAAGCATCGGCGTTGGCGATAAGGCAGGCACTGGAATCGAGGAGTCTGGCGACTGCCGTCAGCCCTTTGGCGGCCAGCTCCTCCTCGCTGTCCCCGCGCAGGACGACATAGTCGGCACTTTCCGGCGGATAGACCTCGGCGGCCCCCCAGACCGGGAACACCTTAAATCCACGGAGCCGGGTACTGATGGCGTAAGCTTCCGCCAGGTTCGGATACTCGCTGACAATACGGCAGGTGCTTCGAGGCGCTGTCGTGCCGGACTTGCTCGCCACAAAGACGCCGGCCCTGCCGTAGCCCAGTTCAGCCACCTTTACCAGCCGGCTGGCCGGGTAGCGTGCCAGCAGTTCTTCGACCCAGTCCCGGCCGCAGATCCCAAGGTCGTAGTTGCCCACCGCCACCTGCACCGGGATGTCCTTCTCCTGGAACATCTTGGCGGTAATGCCCGGAAAACTGGTACAGGTGAAGTTATAGAGGCGCGTCGCCTCACTGTAGTCAGCGAAGTCCAGGCCCGCCGCCTTGAGAAGGGCGGCGGTCGGAGCCAGAAGGCGGCCTTTGGGCAGGGCCAGTCTCATATCCTGACGCTGTATGCACAACTAAGCCGCCACCCCCACGATATTGACCGCCTCGGCGACGGACTTCACCGCTTTCTGCTTTTGCTGAATGCGGTCGGTAATCAACAGCGGCGTACCGGCAGCCGGCACGGCAATCGTCCAGCGAAGGCCGGTCTCCTGCCTGCCGGAAAAGTCAACTTCGGCCACGCAGCCGGCATTGTGCAACGAGCGGGCAAGGTCAAAGCATGTCCTGACGGCTTGATCTGTCGCTTCCGAGCCGCGTATCAGGACGCCCTGGTCACTGCGCTTGCGCGCCTTCGGCTCGATCAGGTCGATAAGCGGGTCCATGTAAATGGCAAAGCCGCAGGCGGGCACGTCGCCTCCGCCCATCAGCGGTACCAGGCGGTCATAACGGCCGCCACCGCCGACCTTCCTGCCGCCGAGCCAGAACTGGAAGCAGACGCCGGTGTAATACTCGAAGCCCGGAGCCGTGCTCAGGTCGATGACGTAGCTGATACCGACCGTATCGAGCAGTCGGCACAGCCGCGCGAAGTCATCCAGGCTGGCTTTAAGCTCGGTATTTGCTGAAGGCATGGCCGTTTTCAAATTTGCCAAAAATCCACTCTTCCGACCACTGCCGCTGAGGAGCGCCAGCAGGCGTTCCGAAGCAGCGTCCCTGGCTTTGACGTCTGCCAGCGCCGACCGGTCGCCTTCAAGCAACCGGACCAGCAGTCTCGCCTCTTCTTCCTTCTCCAGGCCGAGCTGCCCGACAATGGCGCGGATTACTCCGGTGTGCGACAGGCGCAGTTCAACATTCTCAAGCCCGAGCCCGTTCCAGACATCCATCGCCAGCGATATGACCTCGACATCCGAGGCTGTCCGGGCATCACCGAGAAGCTCCACGCCGCACTGCCAGCGTTCGCGGTCCTCCCGACCGGTGCCTTCGAAAGCAAAGACCTGGGTCACGTAATAAAGCTTGGCAATACCCTGGCCGCGCATATTATCGATGTAAAGCCGTACCACCGGAATCGTGCCGTCCGGCCGCAGGACTACCCGCTCGCCGGACCAGCCGTCCCAGTCGAGGAAGGAATAGACCCTGCCCAGCATCGCCGGCGTCAGTGTCCCGGTGGCTGTGAACAGGTGCAGGTACTCCAGGACCGGAGTCCTGACCTCCTGGTAGCCCCAGTTAATGCAGGCGCTCCGGAAGACATCACTGATGAACCGGAAGCCCTGCATATCCGCCGGCAGCAGGTCCCTGGTCCCCTTGCATCTCCTGGTATCCACGTTTTTCAACTGTTCCCCCCAAAGCTAAACAGGCTATAATCTTATCACCATTCCACTCGTGTCACAATCGAGCGCCAAGGTGCCGCTGACGAATAATCCCGACGAAATCCGTCACTTTTGTTTTCTATCACATCGTCCATTCTGCCCGTTTTGCACAGTCGACAAGGACACCAAACGGTGTTAACATGGAGACGATGAGCCGGGCCCTGTATTCGACCCTGGTCAATAAGAGCAACGACGGCATCGTCGTTATCCAGGACGGCCTGGTGAAGTTTGCCAATCCGAAGATTATCGAGATGAGCGGCTTCTCCGGCGAAGAGGTCATCGGCAAGCCGTTTCTCGACTACGTGGCCCCGGCCTACCGCAGTGTCACCGCCGAGAACTACCGCCGCCGCATGGCCGGTGAGCAGGCACCCGGTCACTACGAAATCGAAATCCTGACCAGAAGCGGCCAGAGCCTGCCGGTGGAAATCAGCGCCAGCCAGATCACCTACGAAGGACGCAGGGCGGACATGGCCATCCTCCGCGACCTTACCGAACGGCGGAAGGCAGAGGAGAGTATGCGGCAGGCAGAAGCCAACTTCCACCGCGCCCTGGACGGTCTGCCACTGGGTGCCCGGGTCGTGACCGCCGGCGGCCTCACCATCTACGCCAACCGCGCCTTCCTCGACATTTTCGGCTACCAGAGCATTGCCGAACTGGAGAAGGTACCTCCGGACAGACGCTACCCTCCCGACAGCTACGCCGAGGTGCTCGCCAGGGCCGAAAAAAGGTCGCGCGGCGAGGCTGTTCCGGAAAAATTCGAAGTCAGCATCGTGCGGCCAGATGGCGAGGTACGCCGACTCGAGGTCTTCCACCGTGACATCCTCTGGAACGGAGAAAAACTCTTCCTGGCGCTCTACCACGACATCACCGAGCGGCGCCGGGCCGAAGACGAGCGGGACTTCTTCCAATCGCTGCTGAGGGTCGTCCGGGACGTCAACCAGCTCATCGCCCGGGAGCCCGACCGCCGGCATCTCCTGGAGAAATGCTGTATTACCCTCAACAGCATGAGGGACAACCCCGGGGTGTGGGGGGCCATGATAGATGGCGCCGGCAGGGCAACGATCACTGCCGGAGCCGGACTCGGAGCTTCCTTTGCCGCGCTGGAAAGCCGGATGAGGCGCGGCGAACTACCATTATGTGCCCGGCAGGCCATGGGACAGGCCGATGCGGTACTGAGAATATCACCCAATGCCGCTGAATGCGGCGATTGCCCACTGGTGGAAGCCTACTCCGGAAGGAGCGCGGCCATAACCGCGCTTGCCCACGAAAACAGCGTTTACGGTGTACTGAGCATTGCCGGAGACACCCGACTCCTCGGCAGTGGAAATGTCACGGCGCTGATAAGGGAGGTTGCCGATGATATCGCCTTTGCCCTGCACAGTTGTGACCTCAGGGACGACTTTGAGGAGGCATTCTACCGGCTGCGTGAAGCACAGCTGCTCTCACAGGGTATCATTGAGACCATCGCCCAGCCCCTGCTGGTACTGGACAGCGCCTTCCGCGTTGTGCTGGCCAACCGCGCCTTCTGCGACACCTTCAGGCTTACTCGGGGGGCGGTGGAGGGGCATTCGATATACCGGCTCGGCGACGGGGCCTGGGAGACGCCGCGGTTGAAAGTCCTGCTGGAATCAATACTACCCCGGAACACGAGCTTCGATAACTACGAAGTTGAGCATGACTTCCCGGGGGCCGGCCACCGCGTGCTGCTGGTCAACGGCCGCCGCCTGTACACCGAAGCCGGGAAGACAGAGATGATCCTGCTGGCGATGCAGGACATCACCGAGCGGCGCCGGCTGGTGGAACAGATGATGATGCAGGACCGGCTGGCCTCGGTCGGCGAAATGGTATCGGGAGTTGCCCACGAGATCAACAACCCGCTCACCGTCATCATCAATCTTGCCGAGATGGTGGCAAGGCAAGCGCTTCCCGAAGGCGCCCGGGAAGACGTCAATACCATCATCGAGGAGTCAAACCGGATTGCCGGTATCGTACGCAACCTGCTCACCTTCATCCGTAAGCAACCGCAGGAAAAATCACCGGTCAGCATCAACAGGATCGTCCAGAGGGTGCTCGACCTGCGCGCCTACGAGATGAAAGTTCACAACATACGCGTGGTCACCAGTTTCGACCGGGACCTGCCCCCGGTGATGGCCAGTGCCCCTCAGCTCCAGCAGGTGTTCCTCAATCTGATGATCAACGCCGAGTACTTCATGCTTGAGGCCCACGGCAGGGGAACGCTCACCGTTACCACGGAGAAGCTGGATGATGCGGTGCGAGTCTCGGTAGCCGACGACGGACCGGGGATTAGCCCGGAAAACATGCGCCGCCTCTTCAACCCGTTTTTCACCACCAAGCCGATAGGGAAGGGCACCGGTCTCGGCCTGAGTATTTCGCGGGGCATCGTGGAGGAGCACAACGGGAGGATATACGCCGAAAGTCAGGCCGGGAAAGGGGCCACCTTCGTCGTGGAACTACCGACCTCAAAATGACGCCGCGTCAAGCGGAGGAGGCAAAACACTATGGCGGGAAAGTCCAGAAAGCGCATCCTGGTCATTGATGACGAGCCCGATATCAGGAATATCTGCCGCAGGGCGTTGACCCTGGCCGGTTTTGAGGTGGAGACTGCGGCCAACGGCGAAGAGGCGCGGCAACTGGTCGGACGAAATGGCTACGACCTCTATGTGGTGGACATCCGGATGCCGGTGCTCAACGGCGCGGAGTTCTACCGCTGGTTGGAGTCGGAGCAGCCGCAGAAAGCACAGCGCGTAATATTCATGACCGGCTCCTCTGCCGACGACGAGACCGGCCGCTTCCTCCAGACCAGCGGGCGGGCATTCCTTCTGAAGCCTTTCAGTATCAGCGAACTGGAGCAGGCGGTCAGGAAAAACCTGAAGGAGACCACAGGCTAACAGAATACGGCAGGACCACCCGGCTGTTGTATACTTAAGCAAAAAGGTCCGGAGGTCTGCTGTGCCTTTCGACATTTCGGGGATGGGCCTGGTCTGGGGCCTTGTCAGCATCGTCTTCGGCATCATGGTGCTCATCTTCCCCCGTATGCTGAGCTACCTGGTGGGCATCTACCTCATCATCTTCGGCGCCATCGCCGCCTGGAAGGGCATCTTCGGATGACCGCCAAAGACACGGTAACCGGCGTTATCGCCGAGGTCTCAATCGTGCCCATCGGCACCGCCGGCACCAGCCTTTCCTCCTATGTCGCCGCCTGCCTCGCGGTGCTGGAGAGCGACAAATCGGTCAGGCACCTGCTGACCCCGATGGGCACCATCATCGAGGGGCGGCTGAATGACGTACTCAAAGTCATCATGAAGATGCACGAGGTCCCGTTCGCCGCCGGCGCCGCCCGGGTGGTCACCACCATCAAAATAGACGACCGGCGCGATAGGGCGGCTACCATGGAAGGCAAGGTGAAGTCGGTGCTGGCCAAACGCGGGACGGGAGCCCGGAAGGGCCGCACCTGATGGACCTTTCCGTGGAACTCGCTCCCCAGAACAGGCACGGCCTGCTTCTGGCCAACCCGGTCATGACCGCTTCCGGCACCTTCGGCTACGGCACCGAGACCGCTAATATCAAGGGCATCCAGCGGCTCGGCGCCATCGTCTGTAAGGGCACCACCCTGCACCCGCGCGAGGGCAACGCCCAGCCGAGGCTGGTTGAAACCGCCTCCGGCCTGCTCAACTCCATAGGCCTGCAGAACATCGGTGTCGATGCCCTCGTCAAAGAAAAAGCGCCGGTGTGGGCCGGCTGGAAAGTGCCGGTCATTGTCAACATCGCCGGTGAGACGGTCAAGGAGTACGGCGAAATCGCCCGCAAGCTCGAAGGCGTCAGGGGCATTGCCGCCATTGAAGTCAACATCAGTTGCCCTAATGTCGCCGCCGGCGGCCTCGAGTTCGGTACCGACCCCGAACTGGCCCTCAGAGTAACTTCAACCGTGCGTATGGCGACCAGACTGCCGGTCATCATCAAGCTCAGCCCCAACGTGACCGACATGGTGCCCATCGCCCGCGCCGTGGTAGACTCCGGGGCCGACGCCCTGACGGTAATGAATACCATCCGGGGCATGGCGATTGACGTCAACACCGGCAAGCCGGTGCTCGGGAATACTTTCGGCGGGCTGTCCGGTCCGGCCATCAAGCCGGTGGCCCTCCACTGGGTCTACAGGGTCTCGACTGCGGTGACGGTGCCGGTTATCGCCTGCGGCGGTATCGTAACCGGCGCCGACGCTGTTGAGTTCATCATGGCCGGGGCCAGCGCCGTCCAGGTGGGCACCGCCAATTTCGCCAATCCCGATGCCGCACTCGAAGTCCTCGATGGCCTCGAAGCCATCCTGAAGTCAAAAGGCATCACCCGGCTTGCCGACATCATCGGCATCGCCAGGGAGTAGCCGGCTTACTTCACCTTCTGCAGGAACTCGAGTGTCACGTCACTGCCGGCGCCGGGCCGGATGAAGCCTATCATATAGTCCAGCGCCGGGCGGGCTTTAGCTGTTACCAGCTCGGCCCCGGCCTCGGCACAGCGGGCCAGTTCGGCGTCAGCGTCGTCCACTTCGAACCCGATGTGATGGATACCCTCGCCGTGTTTTGCCAAGAACTGCGCCGAGGCGCTCTCCGGGCTGGCCGGCTCGACCAGCTCGATGTAGACACCGTCGGGTAAACTCAACGCCGCCAGCCTGGCGGTGGGAACCACCTTTACCGGCGATGCCCGGACGCCCAGCAATGCCTCCCACTGCTTCACCGCAGCCTCCAGATTCCTGACAGCGACCGCCACGTGTTCAATCCGCTTTATCATGCGACTCCCTCTACGGCTCCATTACCAGCTTATGCCCGGCCTCATAGGCTTCCTGCAACGCCGTCGGGTGTCTCCGGACGGCGTCGGCTTCGTCAACGCCGGCGAAGGTGACCTCCCCGGCCAGCCTGATTTCAAGCGTTAACAGCCAGCTCCGGACAATACGGAGCGAAGGCTGGAAAAGTTCCTTAATTCTGGTGCCGCCGACCGAAAGATACAGCGCCTTACCGGGGACGGCCTTGCCGAGGTAAACCGGCTGTTTGAGGAGGTGTTTGAGCGCCCACAACGCCTGACAGCGGTCAATCATCGCCTTGGTCAGGGCCGGCGGGCCCATGAAATACACCGGGGCCGCCAGAATAAGCCTCTCCGCCCGGCGCAGCTCGGGATAAATCAGGTGCATATCGTCCTTGATGACACAGACGCCGGTCCCGTTGCACCCGCCGCAGTGCCGGCAATGGCCTATCCTGTATTCCCTCAGAAAAAGCGTTTTGGTAGTCGCGCCGGCTTCAGCCGCCCCGGCCATGGCACGTTCCAGCATCAGCTCGGTGTTGCCGCCCTTACGCGGGCTTCCGGCGATCCCAAGGACGAACAT